>CAZUJY010000025.1:0-17991 GCA_964620565.1 uncultured Ruminococcus sp.
GATGTGACAAGGGTGTTGTTGATTTCGTAAACAATATATTTGATAAGGCATTCGGCTTTACCCGTGAGTCCATCGGCTATGTTGACAGCGATAAGCTGGGCTATGCCAAGATCCACGACGAGGGTGAGCCCCCCTACACCTATCCTACCGTTTGTATGCTTGATAAATCGGCAGGCGAGGAAAACATATCCGCCTCCGCCGTGGCAAGAAAGATTGGGGAGCTCTTGGAGAGCGGAACTCTTGATAACGGAAGGCCCATTCGACCCTCGGATATTGCCATAATCCTCCGTAATGCAAGGGGAAGCGACGGCGAATATGCAGAGGCGCTTGAGAATCTCGGAATACCCTCCTGTATTTCGGGCGCAAAGGACTTCTTCCTCTCACCCGAGGTACTGCTGGCGCTCTGTCTGCTCAATACGGTGGATAACCCGAGCCGTGACATCTATCTTGCGGGACTTCTTTGCTCACCTCTCTTTGACTTTACCGCAGACGAGCTGTATATTATCGGTAAGCAGGGCAAGGACTGTCTCTTCGAGTCGCTGAAGTCCTACGTTTCGGAAAATCCCGAATTCACGAAGGGTGCGTCCTTCCTTAACACTCTCGAATACTATCGCACCATTGCCGAGGGCGTGGGAGTTGATACTCTTATCTATAAGCTCTACCGTGAGACCGGACTTATGTCACTTGCATCAAGGAGCGGCGGTAAGGAAAACCTGACCCTGCTTTATGACTATGCGAGAAGCTATGAGGCAGGCTCCTTCAAGGGGCTTTACAACTTCATCAGCTTTATCAACAATATTATCGATAAAAAGACCACCTTTGACGATGCCAGAGCCAGATCGGGCATCGATGCGGTAAAGATCGTCACCGCCCACGCATCAAAGGGTCTTGAATATCCCGTGGTGTTCTTAGTCGAGGCTGACGGTAGGATCTATAATAAGGATCGCACCTCCCGTCTTGCCTTCCTTGAGGATTTCGGAATATCCTTCCGTCTGCGCACACCCTCGGGTCTTGCTGTGGTTAATAATCCCGTGCAGGATATTATCAATCATAAAATCACCGGAAAGCTCTATGAGGAGGAGCTTCGTATACTCTACGTTGCCCTCACCCGAGCGAGAGAGAGGCTGTTCGTGGTGGGCGAATGTCCGCTTATCGACCGTGATAAGTATCTTAACGAGCTTGAGGTTATTCGTGAGAATCTGTCGGGATACTCCTTCCGCGCGCTTGCATCCTACCAGGAGATAATTCTCGCCTGCGAGGGCAGTATGCCTCTTGATGAGACCGCCTTCTGCGGCGCCTCCGACAGTCAGTCTGCCGAGAGGATAGAGGCTATGTCGGCCGAGGCTTCCGGGAGGGATGATGAGCTTTACGAAAAGCTTATGAAGAGATTCACCTATAAATATCCCAACGATCATCTGACCCGCCTGCCCGAGAAGATGTCGGTGTCCACCATGTCGCCTACCGTTCTCGACGGCAGCGAGGAGGATGCTCCCGAGCTGTCGCTTGACGGCGAAGAGCCCATTGATACTCCCGCCGACGAGGGCAGAAAAATACTTCCCGCATTCGCTACGGGCGGCAATGCAGACGAGAGCGCAAAGCGTGGTATTGCGACCCATTTGTTTATGCAGTTCTGCGACCTTGATAATCTTATGAACCGGGGCGCCCGTGAGGAGCTTATGCGACTTATTTCCATGGGCTTTATCAGCGCCGAGGACGGCGAGCGAGTGAGGATCGGGGAGATCGAGCTGTTCAGAAAATCAGATCTTATTCGCGAGATGCTGTCGGCAAAAAGGGTTCACCGTGAGCTTCGCTTTAACGTCTATCTGCCTGCCTCCGAGTTCACGCAGGATGAGGAGAAGCGCAAGGCTTTCAGTGACAGAGAAATACTTGTTCAGGGTGTAATCGACTGTATCATTGAGCGTGAGGACGGCAGTATTGCCCTCTGCGACTACAAGACCGACCGACTGACAAAAGAGGAGCTTGCCGATCGCAGCCTTGCGGAGAAGAAGCTTCGTGAGAGTCACAAAACGCAGCTTTCTCTCTACTCGATGGCTATCGAAAAAATCTTCGGCAAGACGCCCGAGAGTGTTGAGGTTTATTCTCTTCCTCTTGGCGATACGGTGTCTGTTTTTTAAATAAAAATAATGCGCATTTGTAAAGCAAACCTTACAAACGCGCATTATTTTTATGATTTTGAGATTAATTTACAGTGCTAAAATCGGAAGCGTTGATTTTGAAGCTTACTTCCAAAGTTTTTCCGTCACGGGTAATGTTCAGCACCACCACGCTGCCGTCACGCGCCTCGAGCATAGCGTCGGTCACGTGGTGAACACGGCTTACACGGTAGGTGTTGCCGTCGATGGAGATAGAATTAATGATGTCGCCAACCTCAACCTTACCCGATGCAAGGCTGGAGGAGGAGATCTCAACGACCTCAACAAGATTTACCTGATAGATCTCGCTGCCGTCGGGAGAAACCTCAAGGCCGGATACGTAGGATGTGATAGTCACGCCGAGCAGGGGCTTGGTAACACGGGTGCTGCTTGAGCCGTTGCAGTGAGCAAGCACGTTATCTGCAACCCTCACCACAAGATCGGAGGGTATAGCGTAGCCCATATTATCAACATCGGAGCTTACGTCCTTGGCTACGACGATACCGATAAGCTCGCCATTTTCATTAAACAGACCGCCGCCGGAGTTACCGTGGTTAACAGCCGCATCAATACGCATTACACGAAGTGTAACAAGCGAATCATCGGCTCCTGTAAGCTCGAGATTTTCACTCTCAACGCTTACGATTCCCTCGGTGGCAGACATGCCCATACCCTCGGAGTTACCTACTGCGTAAACTCTGTCGAACACACGCACACCCTCGGAGCTTGCAACAGGAGTAGCCATTGCATAGCTGTTCTTGATAACCTCGCTGCCGCTGATCTTAAGGACGGCAATATCGTAGGTAACCGAGCCGCCTACAAGGCTGGCGCTTACCGCATAGCTGTCAAGCTGCATGCCGTAGAGATAAACCTTTATGTTATTTGCTCTGCCCGAGCCGGACATATAAACAACGTGATAGTTGGTGATAATGTAGGCGTCACCCTTTACCTTATCAACCTTGTAGATAACGCCCGAGCCTGCGCTTGAAGACGATGCGCCGAAATCGCAAACGATGCTTACAGAGGAGAGCAGGGTCTTGGATAGGGGAGAAAGGCCGGCTGTATCACCCGAGCCGCTGCCGGGATACAGATCGCCGTAATTATCGCTGGTTATATCGTCCCCACTGCCGAGTTCGGGAATAATTCCGCTGTCTTCATCGTCATCGGGAGGGGTAACGTCGCCGCCATCACCGCCATCATCCTCGGGGAAGAGTGCGTCGAATATATCTCCCCCTATTCCCAGCCCGGGAAGGCAGGAGGTAAGCGAGAGAAGCATTGAAACAACAAGCATCAATGCAACCGAAAGACGAAGTATACTGTTTTTTGTCATTTTGCAATTCCTTTCGTGATCAGCATTTCTGTATAAAGACCTATAATTCGCAATTTTTACGAACTAATATTGACAATCAAAACTGATAATGATAAAATAATTATAGCAAAAACAAATCTAATAATCAATAGCAATATTGTAAAATATTGTATTATTTAGGAGGAAAAAATATGACTGTTGCAATTATCACAGGCGCATCCAGCGGAATAGGCGCCGAATTTGCCAAGGGATATGCAGGCAGAGTTGACGAGCTGTGGCTTGTTGCCCGCCGTAAGGATAGAATGATTGAGCTTGGCGAGAGCCTTGGAGTAAAGTACAGAGTTATCTCTGCCGATCTCTGCAAAAAAGAGGGTATCGAGGCTATCAGATCCGCCCTCGAGAGTGAGAAGCCATCGGTTAAGTATCTTGTGAATGCGGCGGGCTTTGGCGATTTCGGCGGCTTTGACGAGATCGAGGAGCGCAAGGTGGAGATGATGATCGACCTTAACGTAAAGGCTCTTGTGCTTATAACTCACATGGTCGTTCCTTATATGGAGCGTGGCGGCAGAATTATACAGATGGGCTCGGGCTCCTGCTTCACACCCCTGCCTTACTTCAATACCTACTCCTCTGGCAAGGTGTTCGTGCTTCACTACACCAAGTCCTTAAATCACGAGATAAAGAAATACGGTGTCCGCGCCACCTGCTTCTGTCCCGGCTGGGTACACACCGAGTTTCTTGGCAACGCAACCGCCAAGAGTGACGTTACCCGTCCCCGTGACAATGCGATGAAGCCTCTTCTTAACTGCGAGAAGGTGGTAAAGGGCTGTATAAAGGCATCCGACAGAGGCCGCGCAATGTACGTTACCAACTGGTACACCAAGCTTCAGCACCTACTCTTCAAGATACTTCCCGATCCTATTCTCACTCACCTCTGGCTCAGTATGTTGGACAGGCCCGCCACATCCGGCGAAAGCGAAAAGTAAGCTTTTCTATCGCCGTTTTCTTGCTTTCGGAGTAGGCTTCTACACCGTCAAGCGCAAACGACGATTTTCGCCCGAATCTGCCAAGACCTGATAAAGAAAGGATTTTTATGGAAATTAAAAGAAGAAACCTCGCCCCCGGCACCCTTGAGGCGCCCATACCTCCCGCTATGGTGACCGTCGGAGATTTTGAAAAATCAAACGTGCTGACGATCGCCTGGACGGGTATTCTTGCAACCCAGCCGCCGAGAACCTATGTTTCGGTTCGACCCAGCCGCCATTCCTACGGAATGTTAAAGGAGGGCGGGGAGTTCGTAATCAATCTGCCCTCTGCGAGCCTTGTGAGAGAGGTGGACTTTGTGGGAATCTACACCGGCGCAAAGATGGATAAGTTTGAGAGATGCGGTCTTACCAAGCTGAGAAGTCAGCACGTGGCCCCTCCCACCATTGCCGAATGTCCCGTGGCTCTCGAGTGCCGTGTCTGTGAGGTTCTGCCTATGGGCACCCACGACGTGTTTATTGCCGATATTGTGGGCGTTTCCTGTCACGACGGCCTCTTTGACGAGGAGGGAAAGCTGCATTTTGAGAGAGCCGACCTGCTGGCTTATGCTCACGGTGAGTATTATACTCTCGGTGAGGTGATAGGACGCTTCGGATTCTCCACCGATAAGCCGAAGAAAAATGCGAAAAAGCCTGCTTCCGCAAAAAATGCGGAGGAAAAGCCCACTTCTGCCCAAAAGACCGTAGAAAAGGTTATTTCTCCCAAAAAATCTATAAAAACACCCAACAAAAAGCCCTTTTACGAGTCTGCGCCACGGAAAACCTTGGCTAAAAGAAAACCCACCGACAAGAATAAAGGCGTTCCTCACGGCAAAAGGACGGTGAAGAAATGAACGGCAACGTAGAGAGGATAAGAACGCAGGTTCTGTCGCTTATCGACTCGGAGTTTGAGAGCGACGCTGCCTTTGAGAGAGAAATGGAGCTTGCCGAAAAGACCGTCAACAATTGGCGCCGTGGCCGTTCCTCCTCCTTTATGAAGATCCTTCCCACCCTTTCGGAGCGCTTTGGCGTTACGGTGGGCGAGCTTATGGATATTCCCATTCGTGAGGACAGCTCGGAGCTGTCGGAGGACGAGCTTGAGCTGCTTGAGCTTTACAGAAGAACGCACATCCTGCCCAAAAAGATGCGTCAGGCATTAAGAGACACTCTTGAGACTACGATAAATATGTATCTTACGGCGAAGGACGGCAGAGGTAAGGTAAAGAAGGCCGACAAGCAGTAGACCGACGTTAATTGTTCGAAAACTCCCGAGCTCTTGACAAAATCGAAAAGCTATTGTATAATAAGACGTCCGATAGATCTAATCTATAATTCCTAGCAGGGAAAGTGCGGTGAAAATCCGCCACAACAGCCATTGCCGTAATGAGCGGTGGGAAACACTTGTTTTTCACGCAGCCACGCTCTCAGTCGGAAGGCCTGCCGGACGCATACACGCATATTCCTTGGGCAAATGAAGGAAAAATGTTTAAAACCAAAAACGGAATCAAGGGGGACAAGCCTTTTGCGTATCCCCATTCCTTTTGATTTGCATTTACCCACCGCCCGACCGTATCGGGCGGTTTCTTTTTACCCGTAATATGCTTTTTCTATAACAAAACAAAGAAAAAGAGGTAAAAAACAATGAAAAAAAGGTTGCTTGCAGCAGCTTTGCTTGTTGCTTGCGTATTGACCCTTCTTTCCTCCTGCGGCCTTATTTTTGGTGACGTGGAGGACAGCGGCGCAGTTACCGTTGTAATCGAAAATGCCGACGGCAGCTATGATACATATCTTGCGGACCTTGACGCAGTTCGGAACAAGTCGGAGGGCGCAAAGGGTATTATTGAGTATCTTGATGCGACCGAAGATAGCTTTTATCTTGAGATGGTGGACTCCACCTACGGAGCATACGTCAGCGCAATCGGAAGCATTAAGGAAAGCGCCTCTGAGGGAATGTACGTTATCGTATATACCTCGGTTGCTACCGACAGCTACGTGGGTGCGCCTGCTGTTGACTATGAGGGTATAACTCTCTATCAGGCAGGTCTTGGGCTTAGCGGTATGAGTGTTAACGAGGGAACGGTGATCCTCTTCAGACTTGAGAAGTCACCCTACTGATAATACGGTCACGAAAATAGAGCGATACTTTTATCCATATCCACTTTTAAAAGAGATTATTTGAATTAAGGAAAAGGCGATTTTTAGAATGAGCTTTATAAATAAAGAAAAGGGGCTGACCACGGCAAAGGGCATTGCGCTTGTAGGAATTATGGCTGCGACCCTCGAGTGCGCAAAGCTGGTTTTGTCCTTCCTTCCCAATATTGAGGTAGTCACTCTGCTGTGCGCCTTATACGGCTACGTTTTTGGCATTTACGGAGTGATCGCTACGGCGGTATTCGTCTGCATCGAGCCGCTTATCTGGGGCGTGGGAAGCTGGATAATTTCATATTTTATTCACTGGCCGCTGGCGGCTTTAATATTTATGCTGCTTGGCAGAGCGGGAATGAAAAAACGCATACCTCTTACCGCCATAGCCGTAGGACTTACCTTCGGCTTCGGAATTCTGTCCTCGGTGATCGACTGCGGATTTTATCTTGGATTTAATGAAAATTATTTTAAAAATCTCCCCGTTTACTATGCCCGTGGAGCCGTATTTTATGCTGTGCATATTGCCACAAATCTTGCGGTGTTCCCAACGCTTTTTCCGTTTCTTTCAAAAAAGCTTGACAGGATAAAGCAAATACTTCATCTATAAAATAACAAAAAACTGCAGAAATGTAAGGTATAATTTGCATATCTGCGGTTATTTTATGAAATGCCGCTTGAAATGACGGGTGTATGTAAATTAAACAGTTTGTAAATTAATAATTTGCGCTGTTGAATTTTCAACAAAAATATGATATAATCAACTAAAACATATTTTGTTAAAGCAGGTTTTATTTTCCTATAATATAATAGAGAAAAAGGAGGAGTGACAGTATGGCAAAGGTTATGATCATAGGCGGCGGCGTTGCGGGACTTTCCGCGGGAATATACGCAAGGCTGTCGGGACACGAGGCGATAGTCTGCGAAAAACATGTAATTGCAGGAGGCAACCTTACCGGCTGGAGCAGGGGCGGCTATCATATAGATAACTGCATCCACTGGCTCACAGGCACAAATAAAAGATCTATCTATTATAAAATGTGGGAAAAGCTTGGTATTCTCGGCGACGGCGTTGAGCAGAGGGTAGGGAAGAGCCTCTTCTCCTGCGAGCGAGACGGTATCCGTGTGTCGCTTACACCGTCCCTTGGCGGACTTTACCGTGAGATGATGGCGATCTCTCCCGAGGACAGCGCTGAAATAATGAAGCTCTGCTATGCCATCGAGCTTATAATGGCGGTAGAGCATATTGCAGGTAAAAATTGCGACAAGGGTATCTCTGTCGGCAGATTGTTCAACGGTCTTGGCCCTCTTCTTAAATATTACGGTCTTACCACAGGTCAGCTGGCGAAAAGGTTTAAATCTCCCGCCCTACAGTGCTTTATCACAGGCTTCTGGGGTGACGATTTCGGCGCATTTGCCCTCCTTTACGTCTTTGCCACCTATTGCGGTCGCAACGGCTTTCTTCCCGAGGGCGGATCGTTAAAGAGTGCCGAGCGTATGGCCCAGAGATTCAAGTCGCTTGACGGTCAGCTTCGTCTTGGCTGTGAGGTGAAAAGTGTGAATATGGACGGAAAGCGCGCAAGCTCGGTTACCTTTGCGGACGGAAGCACCGAGGAGACGGATTTCGTTATTCTTGCTACCGATCCCGCCGTTACCTTTGGTAAAATTCTTGATCTCCCCATGCCCAAAAAGCTTAAAAAGCATTATGATAACCCAAAACTCACGCCCTTCTCGGCATATCAGGCGGCATTTGCCTGCGACAGCGCAGAGCTGCCCTTCGAGGGCGATCTGATCTTCGACGTGCCAAGTGAGTACGCAGAGGAGCTTGGCACCCGTCAGCTTATCGTCCGTGAGTTCTCTCACGAGCCATCCTTTGCCCCTGAGGGTAAGAATATTCTGCAGACCCTGACCTTCTGCTTTGGCGAGGATTGTGAGGAATTTATCCGTCTGCGCCGTGAGGATATGGTCGGCTACAAGGCGAAAAAGAAGCGCCTTACAGAGATTCTTCAGATGCTTATCGAGGATCACTGTCCCACCCTTCGTGGCAGACTTACTCTTATAGACGCCTGGACGCCCGCAAGCTATGAGAGATACGTTAATTCGAGGGTAGGCTCCTTTATGAGCTTTGCAATACCCGAGAAATTTTTGCCTATCCCTCTGGGCGGTGGCATCAAGGGAGCGAAGAACGTCTTTATGGCTACCCAGTGGCTTCAGTCACCGGGAGGCCTGCCCATCGCCGCACAGAGCGGTATGTTTGCTGTAAAAAAGATCAATCGTCGATCCTCCCGTAAGGTCAAAATGAAGTCCTGACAGGCTAAAGCGAAGGCGCAAATTGAAATAAAACCGAATAAATAAAAAACGGCTATCCTTGGAAAAACTCCTCGGATAGCCGTTTTTGACAATTATAGTTTACAAAAATGATTAATGATCGTGAGCTGCGTGAACGCTGACTGCTGTAATTCTGGGAGCGGTACCCTCTACGACGCTGCCATCGGAGTTGTACTGAAGCTTATCAAGCATCTTCTCGATAACGCTCATATCGCTTACCTTACCGAATACTGCGTACTCACCCTTCATCGAGGGCTTGTTCTTGGTGAGAATGAGGAACTGACCGTAGCCCGAGTCGTAATCCTCGCCTCTGTTAAGAACGATATATCCCTCCTTGGTGGGAATCTTGTTGTCAACACCGTTTGCCTTGAACTCACCCTTAATGCCATTGTCACCGCCGTCAGCGGCAAAAGCGCCGATCGCAAGCAGGCCGTCTGCGAAGCTGCGAACGCTCATACCGACAAAATCCTCGTTCTCGCACATTTTGATAAAGTTCTTTACCGTCTCGGGCGCATCGTTGCCGAACAGCTCGATGTGAAGGCTGCTTCCGTCGCTGAAGGTGAAGGATGCGTCGTAGGTTCCCTCGGGAGTATAGTCGAACACACCGACCAGAGCCATAAAGCCGATCACGAGAGCAACGAAGAGAACGGCGATACCTACCCAAAGGGCAACGGTCTTGATCATTTTAACCCGCTTTTCCTTCTGCTTTGCCTCAACCTTTTTTGCCTCGGCCTCACGTCTTTTTTCGGTGGAGTAGTTTGAATTTTTCTTTTGTTTTGCCATTTTTTAATCTCCATTTAAGCTTTGATGAATTTTTAATCAAATTTCAAATGGTATTATATCAGCAAACACCTCTAATTGTCAATAGGCAAAATGTTAAAAAAACTGTAAAATTTACATTATATCTTAAATAATTTGATATCTTTGTTGGATTTTTGACCTTATTCATTAATCTTTTAGTTTAAAATTGCGCCTATTCTTTATTTTTGCAAAAATATTTTTATTGACTTATTATTATGAAAGTGGTATAATGTAAAATGGAAAAGGATGTTGATGTTTGGCAATTTTGACTAAAACGGCATAATCTCAAAAATCTTTAGCCATAAGGTAGTCGAACCCATAAGCCCTACGGCGATAAATTTTAGCGTCTTTTTAAGGCTTTCGCCTTGTAAAGTGCGGATATTTAAGAAAAAATTGGCGATGAGTAGGGAGAAATCTATCTTTTAAAACCTTGTTGGCTAAGCATTAACGAAAGGTATTTCTATGAAAAAAACTAAGGTTCTGGGACTTATACTTGCGTTTTCAATGCTTGTTTCGGTATTTTCCTCTCTTGCGGTCGTTTCCTCTGCCGCATCGTCGGGAATCACCGAGGCTGCCGGTTGGCTTGAGTCGGCGTACGTTGAGTGGTCGCCCGTAAGCGGTGCCGACGGCTATAACGTATACGTGGCAAATGCAGGCAGCGGCAGCTGGACAAAGCTTGACAACGAGCTTATCCGTCAGTACAAGGACTATTGGCGGGCAGATGCGGTCGGACTTAAGGCAGGCAGCTATCAGCTTAAGGTGGTTCCCGTTGTTGGCGGAGCAGAGAACAGCTCTGCGGCTCTCATCACCGACAGCCTTTCGGTTATTGCTCATGACAGAAGCGGCTTTGCCTTCGTTAACGGCACATCCAGCGGCGCATACAATGACGACGGCACTCTGAAGAGCGGTGCGGTTGTGGTTTACGTTACCGATAAGACCAAGAACAGCGTTACCGCCACCATTGACGGCAAGTCCTATACAGGTATTGCTAATATTCTTGCAAGCAGCGTTATCAAAAAGACAAGTACACCTATCTGCATCCGCTTTGTAGGCAACGTAACCGATCCCGAAGAGGGCGACGCCTTTGATAAGGGCGACATTCTCATCAGCGAGGGTAAGAATATCACTCTTGAGGGCATTGGCGAGGACACCGTGCTTAACGGATTCGGCATCCGTCTTAAGAGATGCTCAAATATTGAGATCAGAAATCTTGCCACCATGAACTGCAACAGCGACGAGGGCGACAACATCGGTCTTCAGCAGGAAAATGATCACATCTGGGTACATAACAACGACTTCTTCTACGGAGACGCAGGCTCCGATGCCGATCAGGCGAAGGGCGACGGCTCTCTTGATACAAAGAAATCCACCTACGTAACCCACTCCTACAATCACTTCTGGGATTGCGGAAAGGTTAATCTTCAGGGCAACTCGGGTGAGACTACCTCTAATTATATCACCTATCATCATAACTGGTACGATCACACCGACTCCCGTCACCCCAGAGTAAGAACTGCGACCGTTCACGTTTATAATAACTTCTACGACGGTATCTCCAAGTACGGCATTGGCGCCGCAGAGGGCTGCAGCATCTTCTCCGAGGCAAACTATTTCCTTAACTCTCAAAATCCCTTCTTTATTTCCGCGCAGGGAAGCGATACCGAGAAGACTCTTTCGGGTGAGGACGGCGGTATCATCAAGTCCTACGGAGATGTATTCAACAAGTCCTCTACACCTATTTCCTATGCAAACAACAGCACCAGCTTTGACGCATACTTTGCGGCAAGCAGAGATGAGAAGGTTCCTTCTTCCGTAACTGCGCTCAAGGGCGGTGCTAAATATAATAACTTCGATACCGACTCCTCGATTATGTATGAGTACGAGGCGCAGTCGGCGGCTGACGCTATGGAGACCGTTAAGAAGTATGCGGGCCGTGTAAACGGCGGTGACTTCAAGTGGACCTTCAGCGCAGCTGATAACACAGGCTATGACGTGATCTCCGCTCTTAAGTCTGCGCTCGTAGGCTACAAGACCCCCATTGTTTCTATCGGCGGCGTTGACAGCAACGCAACCGGCTCTGACGGTAACGGCTCTACCGGTGGCTCAAGCTCGGGCGCAGGTGATGGCGACGATTCCGGCGACGATATCATAACTCCCGACACAGGCTCTGGCGATGGCTCCGACTCGGGTAACGAGGGCGGAAATGAAGGCGGCAATATCTCCTATGGCACAGTTATTCACAACTTTACCGATAACGGTAAGGATTCCGACTTCTTCAGCATAAGCGGAAATCTCTCCACCGGCAAGGGCACCGTAACCTACAACGGTCTTACTCTTACCTGTTGTCTGAAGATGGAGTCTTCTACCAAGATCAGCTTCACCGCAGGATCCAAGGGCACTCTGACTCTGGTTTTTGTTGAGTCAACTCCCAATGCTAAGATCGACGGCGAAAAGCTTAGTGGCACAGACGGTATTATCACCGTGGAGCTTGAGGCGGGAACTCATGAGGTTACAAAGGGCGATACTATGAACCTCTTCTATATGATATTCACTCCCGCAGAGTCCGAGGCTGATCCCCACGAGCACGTATTTGTTGACGGTAAGTGTGAGTGCGGCGAGGAGGATCCCAACTACGTACCTCCTCACAATCACGTATTTGTAGACGGTAAGTGTGAGTGCGGCGAGGAGGATCCCAACTACGTACCTCCTCACAATCACGTATTTGTAGACGGTAAGTGTGAGTGCGGCGAAGAAGATCCCAACTACGTATCTCCTCACAATCACGTATTTGTAGACGGTAAGTGTGAGTGCGGTGAGGAAGATCCCAACTACGTTCCTGAAACACCAGATCCCGATCCCACACCCGATCCCGATCCCACTCCCGATCCCGATCCCACTCCCGATCCCGATCCGGACGAGGAGAACCCCTCTATGAATTGCTCGCCTCCCACCTTCTGGGATTGGATCGTAAATATCTTCCGTGCTATCGGAGACTTCTTTGCGGCTCTTTTTGGCGTAAAGAAGGCCTGATTTAATTATAAATAAGGGCGAATGCCCTAATAAAACAATAAGAATCGAGGAACAATTATGAAAGTAACACAGAGAAAAGTAATTGGTTTAATACTTGCTTTAGCTCTCACCATCTCCAGCCTGTTCGGTCTTGCTATCGGCACATCTGCCGCAAGCAGTGGAATTACCGCGGCTGAGGGCTGGTTTGAGTCGGCATACGCAGAATGGTCTGCTATCTCGGGCGCAAGCTCCTATAATGCTTACACAGCTCCCGCAGGCAGTAGCGAATGGACAAAGATCGATTCCGAACTTATCCGCAGCAGCTCTGATGGCTACCGTGTTGATGCGGTTGGCCTTAAGGCGGGCGACTATCAGATCAAGATAGTTCCCGTGATCGGCGGCGCGGCCGACGAGACCAAGGCGCTTATCACCGACACTCTCACCGTCCTTTCCTACGACCGTTCCGGCTATGCGCACTTTAACTACACCGATGGCGTTGGCGCATATAACGACGACGGTACGCTTAAGGAAAATGCAATCGTTCTCTACGTTACAAACGAGAACAAGAACACCGTTTCCGTAACAAGCAAGGACGGAACCACCGTTACCGGTATCGGTAACATTCTTAACTCTGTTGGCCAGGACGTTGGCGCAGGTCTTAATTCCAAGGGCGGCGTGGCAAATACCAACAGTGACATTCTTCGCAAGCTTGCTGCTGACGGCACTCCCCTCGTTATTCGTATTATCGGCAACGTTAAGGGCGCTACCGGTTCCGATTTGAAAACCGCAACCTCCGAGATCGACGGTCTTACTCAGTATGATGGCATTAATTACGGCGGAAGCACGGGCGACAACGGCTTTATGGCTCGTATGTCGGGCGGTAAGAACATCACCATCGAGGGTATCGGCTCTGACGCCGCTATTGACGGCTGGGGTCTCCACTTCATCTGCCAGACCGCAGACTATGCTTTGGGCTACGGACGCAGCTTTGAGGTGAGAAACATCTCCTTCAAAAACGTTCCCGAGGATTGCATAGGTGCGGAGGGTCAGCAGGAGGGCTCTACTCTCACAGCTCCCGTTGAACGTGTATGGATACATAACTGTACCTTCTATGCCCCCTCTATTACTAATCCCGCGGAGAGCGATAAGGATGGCGGCGACGGAGCTTGTGACTTCAAGAGAGGTCAGTACTTCACTAACTCCTACTGCTACTATAACGGATACCACAAAACCAACCTTGTAGGTTCATCCGACTCCTCTCTTCAGTATAATCTTACGTATCATCACAATTACTGGAAGGATTGTGAGTCCCGCGGACCTCTTGCCCGTCAGGCAAATATCCATATGTATAACAACATCTTTGAGGGTCAGACCAGCTATTGTATGAACCCCAGAGCTGATGCTTACATCTTCTCTGAGTACAATATGTTCTATGAGAGCAAGAATCCTGTTCAGGTTAAGTCCGGCGCGGTAAAGAGCTACAACGACTCCTTTGCAAGCTGTATCGGTGATAACGATGCGACTATCGTAACAGATAAATCTACTCAGGTTTCCACAAATAATAAGTACGCAAACTTCGACACCAACTCCACCCTCAGCTATATTCCCTCGGGCGATTACATCCTCCAGGAGAGCATTGCCGAGATGAAGGCGGTCGTTCTTGCATACGCAGGTACACAGAAGGCAACCGTCATCACCCCCGATGAAGTTAACACCTCTGTAATTCCCACAAGCTATTATCCCACCGCTGCGGTTTCGCTCGACTACGTTAAGGAGCTTAACAAGACCTATATCACATCCACAAGCGGCACATTTGATAACATCGTGTTCAACGTGAAGAAGGTTGCTTCCGACTGCATCACCGTAGGCGGCAGCGCTAACGGCTGTGACATCGTGTTCTACGTTGATACCGAGGTTAACATCACTATGACCGAGGTCGAGGCTACATACAGCCCCGTGCTTTGCAACGAGTATGGCGAGGCTATTATCACAGGTACAGGCACGGCAAATAACCTTCCCTCAGGCTTCTACTTTATTCAGTCAAGCGCCTATGACGTAGGCAGCGGCAAGTTTAAGGAAGCAAAGCTTGCAAGCCTCAGCATCTATGCGGTAGATCCCGATGCGGCTCCCAACCCCATCACTCCTCCCCCTGCTGAAAATCCCGATGACAGCGGCAACACCGATTCGGGCAATAACAGCGGTAGCGGCGACAGCGATAACACAGGCTCGGACAACAGCGGTAATGTAGGCGGCGTAACCGTTCCCGTAGGCAGCTATACCCATAACGTTACCGAAAAAGGCACCGTAGATCCCAGCGGCTTCTTCACTCTCAACGGCAGCACCTCTACCTCCAAGGGCGACGTAACCTTCAACGGTCTTACCCTTACCAAGTGCATTAAGGTAAGCTCCAGCGCATATATCAGATTTACCGCTCCCGCGGACGGCAAGCTTACCCTTGTGTTCAACCCCTCCTGCGCAGGCTATACTCTTAAGGTGAACGGCAGTGACGGTATTGCTATTCCCTCGGACGGTTTGTTCATCATTGATGTAAAGGCGAACACCTATTACGAGATACTTAAGGACAAGAGCGAGAGCTTCCTCTACTACCTTGTTTATACTCCCAATGAGATAGCTCATACTCACAGCTACGTTGACGAGGTAATCAAGGAGGTTACCTGCACCGAGTCGGGCAGCGTAACTCACACCTGCGAGTGCGGCGACAGCTACACCGAGACCGTGAATGCAACCGGTCACAACTTTGTTGACGACTATTGCGTTGACTGTGGCATTGAGGATCCCAATACCGGTGACAACACCGATCCCGAGATTCCCGATACTCCCGTAGACCCCGATCCTACACCCGACCCCGATCCTACACCCGACCCCGATCCTACACCCGACCCCGATCCTACACCCGATCCCGATCCCACTCCCGGTGAGTCCACCACCACCGAGCATAAGTTTGTGGCATCCGACGTAGCTCTCGGCGCTGACAAGGAAGCGATTTCCGCAGGCACAAGCTATGCAGACGGCTACTTCGTAATCAACGGCACGGTTACCAAGCGTGTTGACGACGGCGCAGACTTCGTTAAGAGCATCGAGATCGCAAAGAATCTTACAGGCTCTCTTGTATTTACCGTAAATGGCAACGCGACCGTAACTATGGTAGTAAGCTCCACCGGCGGCTCCAATACATCTACCTTCGCAATCCTTGATGCAAACGGCAACGTTGTTGCTAACGTTGAGGGTATTACCGAGTGTAGCGGCAGTATGGACAGCAGAATCACCGTAACCTACAATCTTACTGAGGGTACATATAATGTAGCATCCCCCACATCCTCCTATGGCCGTGGCTTCCGTCTTTATGAGATCACAGTTACCGAGGTAAGCGAGGGCGGCAACACTCCCGAAACCCCCGAAACCCCCGATACCCCCGATACCCCCGAAACCCCCGAGACTCCCGACACTCCCGATCTCTCCGGCGACCATAAGTTCGTGGCATCCGATGTTACTCCCGGCGCGGATAAGGATCCTATTGCGGAAGGTACCACCTATGCAGGCGGCTACTTCGTAGTTGAGGGCGCTGTTACTCAGCGTATCGACGACGGCGCAGAGTTCGTTAAGTGTATCGAGATCGGCAAGAATCTCTCCGGCGCCATCGTATTCACCGTTGCGGGTGACGCAACCGTTACTATCGTGATCAGCTCCACCGGCGGCTCCAACACCTCTACCTTCGCTATCGTTGATGCAAACGGCAATGTTGTTGCAAACGCAGAGAATCTTACCGAGGTTACAGGCGGCACCGATGCGAAGATCACCGTAACCTACACTCTTTCCGACGGTACATATAAGCTTGTTTCTCCCGAGCACGCAACCTACAACCGTGGCTTCCGTCTCTTTGAGATCAGCGTAGTTGCAGGCGTTCAGGGCGGCGACACTCCCGAGAACCCCGATACTCACGAGCATATATTCGTAGACGGCAAGTGTGAGTGCGGCGAGGAGGATCCTAATTATGTACCTCCCCACCAGCATAGCTGGTCTGATGCCACCTGCACCGAGCCCTCAAGCTGTGAGTGCGGTGAAACTCAGGGAACTGCTCTCGGACATAGCTTTGCGCAGGGCAGCTGTACCGTTTGCGGAGCAGAGGATCCCGATTACGTACCTCCCCACAATCACGTGTTTGTAGACGGTAAGTGTGAGTGCGGTGAGGAGGATCCCGACTACGTTCCCGAGAACCCTGGTACTCCCGAGAACCCCGATACTCCCGAGAACCCCGATACTCCCGATGATCCCACCGACCCCGACGATGGCGATGATGAACCTGTCACCTTCTGGGATTGGATCGTGAACATCTTCCGTGCTATCGGTGACTTCTTCGCATCCCTCTTCGGCATCAAGAAGGACTAATTAAATAACACTAAAGCGGCTCGATCCCCGAGCCGCTTTTTATATTGAAATGTAAGTAATAATAAACCGATTCTCCGTGTGATTTTACCTATATGCAAAACAACAGGCATTTTTGGAATTCTGCAGGGCAGAACGCTCCCTTTGTCCGTATGGGGAGCGCAAAAATGCGACGAGAAGCCGCAGTATGTACGATCTAATAAACCGCTTCTCTGTGTGATTAAGTCACAGAACCTTCTCCATTTTCCTGCTATAATGTAGTCAGAAAACAAAACACAAACAGAAAAAGGAGAAAAAATATGTCAGCTATAAGACTTAATAAAGAAAATTTTGATCAGGTTAGAAATAAAGAGGGAATCTCCCTTCTTGACTTTTACGCAGATTGGTGCGGCCCCTGCCGAATGGTGCTTCCCATAGTGGATGAGATAGCCTCCGAGCGCTCCGACCTCTTTGTCGGCAAGATAAACGTAAACGACAACCCTGAGCTTGCCCGTGAGTTTGGAGTTATCAGCATTCCCACGCTGATAGTAATGAAGGATGGACAGATAATTAACCGCTCCAGCGGAGCGAAGAATAAGGCAAAGATTCTCGAAATGGTCAGCGCCTAAACGGCAATATTTGACTATAATAGCCGTTTGCTCGACATTCGACGTAGGCTTCGGCGCCTAAAAAAGAGCTCCTTTGAAAAAGGGAGCTCTTTAGGTTATTTTTAAAAATGAATCCGTAGGGGGGCTATCACATTTGACGAGAACGAAAAAATCCGAAAAAGATATGAAAAAACCTTTAGGCAAGAGAGAATAAAACGAACTCGCTCTAAAGCCTG
>CAZUJY010000026.1:0-17702 GCA_964620565.1 uncultured Ruminococcus sp.
ATAACCGAAGAAATTCGCAGAATTTCAACCTTTTACTGTCTCATTTACAATTTTTATTCTCTCTTGCCTAAAGGTTTTTTCATATCCTTTTCGGATTTTTTCGTTCTCGTCAAATGTGACAGCCCCTTTTTTGTTTAGTTGATAGATCCGTTTTCGTATTCTGCCATAAGCATCATCAGATCGGCGATCCTCTCACGTATTTCGGAGCCACGGTAGGTCTCTCTTATACGGAGCTTGTCGGATTTGCTCTCGAAGATAATGGTCTGGGAAACTATATCCGCATTATTCTTTATAGCGTCCGCCTTATCGAAGAAGGGCTCATGGGCCTGAAGGCGCATTCCGTCGGCATTGTAGATAAGCGTATATCCGCCGATACCCGTCGATCCGTGATAAGCCTTACAGAAGCCGCCGTCAATAACTAGTATTCTGCCGTTTGCCTTAATGGGATTCTCGCCTCTGTGCACGGGCAGATGACCGTTGATAATATGCGAGCCAAGGTGATCCAGACCGAACTCACGTAGGATCTTTATTGCGATCTCCTCATTGTCCCAGGACTTATAATAGGCGTTCTTCGGCTCGACCCAGGCGTCCTTATCGTCGATAAGAAGTCGCTCGAAGGTCGCCATCTTCTTTCTTGCGCAGAGCGGTGAATCCTTGCCGCACCATAAGAACCAAAGGAAGTCCTTACCTGCCTGTCTTTCCTCACTGCCATCCTTTGCATAGTAACCGGTCCTTGCCATTCTGTCGCAGTAGTCCATAAGTGCTCTGCCACATCTTCCGCCCGCCGCCTCAAGACGCATAAATTCGCCGTCCTCATCCATAGGTATCGCACCGTGGTAGAGGAGATTGTTGTTATATACGGTATACATTGCGCCGTGGTCGAAGATAAACCTGATCTGCTTATTTAACTTCTCCGAGCGCATAAATGCAACACGGAGATATTCCATGACCCGACTCTCGTCCTTGGTAAGCTTATAGGGGTCCTTGCCAATCGTCGGGAAGTCGGAATCACGGAGTGTATATTCCTTGCCGTCAATGGTGACTGTGCCACGTGATTTATCAATCTGCTCAAGAATAAGTCGCTCATTCATCAAAAAAACGGGATTTCTCTTAATGGTCTGACCCTCGAGCTTAAACTGAATAATGCTTATTGCCTTGTGCATCATAGCAAGCAGCTGGTCGTCTGTTCCACCGTAAAAGCTGCCGCCTGAATCACCCTTCGGCATATATGCGGATATATCGGATTTTCCGTAGACCTCCTCTGCAAAGAGGGCGAGAGGACGGAGCGAAATACCGTATCCGATCTCAATAACGTCAAGATTTTTATAGGTAATAGAGTTGTTAAGCACGGTGGCGATACAAACTCTCGAGCCTGCCGCCGCACCCATCCATAATGCGTCGTGGTTACCCCACTGAATATCGATTGATCTCTCACGCATCAGCTCGTCAAGTATCATATCAGCACGTGGACCTCTGTCAAAGAGATCGCCAACGATATGCAGATGATCAATAACAAGGCTCTTTATGGTCTCGCAAAGCCCCTTTATAAGATCATCGGCAGCGCCGATTCTGATAGAAGTTCTCACAATGCTTTCGCAGTACTGAGCCTTCAGCTTGTCCTCGCCGTCGATAAGCAGCTCCTCCAGAACGTAAACGTACTCTCCCGCGCGGTCCTTCAGATGACTTCTCACGACCTCTCTTGTATACTTACTGCCTACAAGACGGCAGACCTTAAGAAGTCGATCGAGGGTAACGGTATACCATTTTGTGAGATCCTTTTCGTTAAGCTTCGCCTCGGCAAGCTTCTCGCCGGGGTAGTAGATAAGGCTTGACAGCTCGGAGAGCTTCTTTGCGCTAAGCTCCTTGCCGAACAGCTGCTCCACCTTGTTTCTTACAACGCCCGAGGCATTACGTCTGATATGAGAGAATGCCTCCCACTCGCCGTGAATATCGCTTAAAAAATGCTCCGTACCCTTAGGCAGATTAAGAATGCCGTTAAGTCTGATTATCTCAGCGGCAACTGCCTTTCTGGAGGGATATTGCTTTGCCAGCTCCCTCAGATATTTTCTATCACTTCTTTCAGCGTTTGACATCTATGATCCTCCATAGCTTAAAGGATTTTCATTAAAACAGCCTGCCGTCGTATCTCCTTAGCAGATAATAAAGTCCGCTGCCGCCAATCCCCGCGCAGACGATCTCTCCCAAACCCACAGTCAGCATAAGAAAGGGGTATGAATCAGGCGCTCCGTATGCGTAGATAAGCACCAGGGGAACGATGATCATATTGGCAAGAATAGTGGGCAGGGTAGCCATCCATTTCAGCTTTTCGGGCAGCTTACGCATAAAGTATGCTCCGAATGCGCCGATCAGCGTTGCAAGGCTGCCGAACACGATATCCCATATAACAACCCCCGGCACCATCAGATTTGAGATGATGCAGCCGATAAACAGACCGGGTATTGCCTCGGGGAAGAATATAGGCAGTATGCACAGCGCCTCGGATATGCGGAACTGAATTACTCCGCTTGACAGACCGATAAGAGTTGACAGCTCGGTCAGAATTACGTACAGCGCAGCTATAAGTGCGCCACGTGTGGTGTAAAGTGTGATTTTGCTTCTTGGTTTCATTTTCTTTTTCCTTTAGTTTTGTTTTTTTCGTTGTATCGCAACACGGTGAGGAAGGTCTCGAACTCACCACCACACATTATATCACAAATTGAAACCAAAAACAATAGCCTTTTCATGAAAATAATATTGACACTAAATAATTCCTATGATACAATTAAATAAAAAGGGCCTATCCTATATAAAAAACAGAGCGTAGGGATGATATTTCTATGCTCTGATTTTTGTTTTTCTGCAACGTTTTGCTTTTTTTGGTGTCATATATAGTGAAAAGAAAATTTTTTTCAAAAAAATACGTTAATTTTGAAGAAAAACGCAAGAAAAAAGAGTATATACATATAGAGAGTTTTTCTCTCGCCCCAAGTTTTATTGTAGCTAGGGCGGCAGAAAGGCGAAAAAATGAAAAGCATTATTAAAAAATCTATAGGAGCTTTGCTTATTTTACTTACTATGCTTTACACTCTTATCGGATGCGTGAATAACGGAGACAACACTACTGATGAGTCTGAAAATGAGCAAGATGAATTGAATATGCCTCAAGGCGACGGATGTGAAACAAGTTGGTTAACAATAAAATTTCATAATGAGAAAGAAAAATATGATATCAATGATGTGAGAATCACCGTTAGTTACGGAGGAGCGTTTTATGATGAAGCAATAGCAGAAAATTATAGGAATTGCTCTATTGATTATCCTTGTTTTGATATATATTGTTGATTATATATATTGTTGATTGTGAAGGCTCTAAATATTTTATCAGGCACGTTGATGAAAATCTTGTTTCGACAAAATATAGTTATGCACCAGATTATAACAATACGCCAAAAGAAGATCGTATATTTAATCATTCCGAAACAGTTACAATACCTGAAGAAGTTTTTACACAATCAAACGGTTACTTCGTTTTTGTTATTTACGGAAAAATATGTATTTTACTAACTCAGAGTATGGTCTAATTTCTGAGAAAAAAATATACTATAAAATTCAAGAAGATAAGATTGTTTTGTCTAATGAAAAGTTTTAACATTTTGAGAGGCGATTTACGAATAAAAAATAAGAACTACTTTTTTGGTTGATTTATACTAATAACTTTTAACTCCGAGCTTTGCCTCGGGGTTATTATATGGGAAATTACAGTAATGCAGAAAATATATAGAAGAAACAAACCCCGCTTTTCACAAATCACCACTCCTTCCAACAATTAACGGTAGCAATTTTAATCCCCCTTTTGTATAATGAAAAAAGAAATAAAACGGGGGCAGAGTATGGAATTTCTACTTATCGGAGAATCGAAAATAAAAATAGTCCTTGGCAGAGAGGAGGCCGAGAGCTACAGGCTTGACACAGGCGCACCCGACGTCAGCGGCCCTGCCGCAAGGCGAGCCTTCTGGCGTATTCTGGATATGGCAAAGGCGCAGGTTGGCTTTGATCCCGCAGGCGATAAGGTTCTGATCCAGCTTTATCCCATAAAGAGCGGCGGCTGTGAGCTTTTTGTCACAAAGCTTGGTATTCTGTCTGATTCATCTGCCAGGCTTGTATCAAAATCCGACCGTATCGCTATGCTGTCGAAAAAACGGAGTATTTATTCCTTCGATTGCCTTGATGACATTATAAGAGCCTCACGGGCTATCAAGGCGGCCTCGGGCGAGCTGTCACCGAGGAGCGACGTATACTCCGAGGGCGACCGCTATTATCTCTCCATCGAGGAATACGGAAAGGGCGGTGAGCCCGTCGAATTTCCTTGCATTCTGGAATTCGGATCAGGGCTCACCGCCGATTTGTCATCATATATTTACGAGCACGCAACCTGCCTCACCGACGGTGACGGAATAGATCGCTTTGCCTCGCTATGAATCACTTATTTTCTATATCCATCATCATTCCTACTCTGACAGCGTGTCTGCCGCCCTCAAACTCTGCGCCGAGGAAGGCGTCAACGATATCAATAGCAAGACAGCTGCCGATAACTCTCGCACCCATGCAGAGCAGGTTTGCGTCATTATGACATCTGGTCATTCTTGCGGAATAGGTGTCAGAGCAGAGCGCCGCTCTGATGCCACGGTGCTTGTTTGCGCACATTGACATACCAATACCTGTGCCGCAGATAAGAATACCGAAGGAGGAGTAAAGCTCGGCCTGTACGCTCTCGCATACCTTGGATGCAAACTCGGGGTAATGGCAGGAGGCTGTTGAATCACATCCGCAGTCGGTCACCTCATAGCCCTTTTCGGTAAGGTAATTTTTGATCTCTTCCTTAAGAGTATATCCCGCACTGTCAGCGCCTATAAAGATCTTTCTCATAATTAACTCCTTTTTGCCGCCTCACGCTCAAGCCTTTCACGCTCAGCCTGGGGCATTCTTAAATATATGGGAGAAAGCTCGCTGTCGCTTACCGCCTCACCGTTTTCGTATTTTCTCTTTGCAACCTTGGCAACCGATGCCGCATTTTCAAGGATCAGAAGCTCGGGTGTCTCCTCTACTGTGATTCCAAGCTCGGTAAGTGCCTTTCTTGCCACCGAGTAGCCGTCCCCCGAAATATAAATGCTCTCGCCCTCATATTCACGAAGCTCCTCTGCAAGCTCCTTTAGGGAGATCGCTCTGTCCTCGGTAAGTCTTTTAAGCTCTCTGCCGTCGGAAATAAAGGTAGCCGTATACACCTGACCACGTCTTGCATCCATGCAGGGAAGAACAATTCCTCTGACTCCACGCAGATTCTCTGCCAGAGCCTCAATGGTGGACACGCCCACACAGGGAATATCTCTGCCAAAGGCAAGTCCCTTGATAAGCGAAACGCCTATTCTAACGCCGGTAAAGGAGCCGGGGCCAACCGATGTGGCATACAGCTCAATATCCGAAAAGCCAAGCTTAAGACCTTTCAGCATATCCTCTGCCATAGGGAGCAGAAGCTCGCTCTGGGTAAGTCCGTTGTCCACGGTGTAGTGGGCAAGGATCCTGTCGCCTTCAGCCACAGCGACCGATGCCGCCTTTGCCGTACCGTCAATCGCCAATATCTTCATTTATTTCTATCCTTCTTTCACCCTCGCTGCCGTCGACTCTTGAGATAGTGACGAAAATTGAGCCCTCGGGTATTTCATTTTCAATATTCTCCGACCACTCGGCAATGCAGAAGCCATCTGCCTCAACGTAGTCGTCATAGCCAATGGAGTAGAGATCGTCGCCGTCGGATATGCGGTACATATCGAAGTGGTAGAGATTAACTCTGCCACGGTGCTCGTTGACGATGGTATATGTGGGGCTTTTCACACCGCTAATGCCGAAGTGGGAGGCAAAGCCTCTTGTAAAGGCCGTCTTTCCCACGCCCATCTCGCCACGCATGGCGATAAAGCCGCGTTTAACTCCGGCATTCTCCAGCCTTTTTGCAAGCTCAAGGCCCACCCTTTCGGTCTCCTCGGCCGATCTTGTAATATATATCATGTTGTCAATCCTTTTTTACTTTATCTCGGATAAATAGCTATCCGCACTCTCGCCGAGAATAAATGAAAGCATAGCCTTGTACTCATTCATGGCCCTTTGCTTTTCGCCTTCGCTCATCTTGGAGTTCTTTACCGCCTTGATAAGCGTATTTTTCGGCGTATTCTCGGGATCGGTAAGCTCGAGAGCCATAACGCTGTATCCGCCTGCCTTCAGTCTTGCAAGACGCAGGGCGTCGGTTATAGCCTCGCACATTTTACCTGCAATATGAGGGTAATCGGTGATAAACTTAAGCTCATCTGCCACCACCTTGCCGTTAAGGTATCTGTGACAGCAGGGGGTAGAGAGAATAATATCCGCCTGAAGCCTTACCGCCGTGTCAAGCACGATGTCGGTAGCAATGTCGCAGGCGTGAAGCGAGATGACCATATCAGGCTTTTCGTCGGGCACGATTTTTGAAATATCACCTACCTCAAATCTCATTCCCGAGTAGCCGAGCTCTCTTGCAAGTCGGTCGCACCAGATGATAACGTCACGCTTAAGATCCGCTCCGTAGAGGAATACTCTGCGTTCCTTGATCTCGGTGAGGTAGTGATATACCGCAAAGCTGAGATAGCTCTTTCCGCAGCAGAGATCGTAAATCTTTATCTTACCCTCAGCGGGCAGTCTTGGATAAATGCTCTCGATATGCTCGAGGAAGCGGTTTATCTGTCTGAACTTGCCCTGCTTTTTATCGTGAACACGTCCGTCGGCAGAGCTTATGCCCAGCTTGATTAGAAATTTCTCGCTTCCCGATAGAATATAATTCTTTTTCTTGTCCAGCGCCTCTATTGCGCTTTCAAAATCGGGTTGCTCGCCCGACAGCTTTTTCTTTATTTTGTCTGCGCCGAGGACAACCTCGCCGCCTTTTTTATTGACCTTCCACTCGGCATCGCCGACGGTGGTGATAAGGTTTGCCTGTCTGTACTCGTCAAGGAGGGGAAGAAGCTCGCTCTGAAGCTTATCCTCACCGATATTTTTATGCGACACCGTATCGCCGGGCAGAGAAAACTCCATAGCCAGCATACGTCTGCCTCTGTGGGCTACAAGACGGCAGGAGATCTTTGATACCTCCGAGGTCTTGGGTCTTGAGAGGACAAGTCGCTTCAGCGTCTCGGTCTTAAAGCAACCCTCGACAAGCTCTATAAAAATACCTTTACTCATATTACTTTCTCTTGCCTATGGAAATTTTCTTTTCGTTTCCGTCACGCAGACGCTTGATATTACTTCTGTGGCACCAGATTACAAACAGGGCGAGTATCACCGAGCAAGCAACTGTAAGGGGGTGAAGTCCGCCGCCAACGAAGTAGGAGTAGAGAGATACGCAGAAGGGGAAGAGGGATGCCGCGATAATAGAGCCAAGTGAAACGTAGCCGGAAATTGCCACGATAATTATAAACAGAAGAATAAGAGCGCCGAATACGGGAGGGCAGAGGATAAGGGCCATTACAGCCGTTACAAGCACGCCCTTGCCACCCTTAAAGCCGTAGAATATGGGGAAAACGTGACCCAGCACTGCGCAAAGGCCGGCAAGATAGCAGAATCCGCTGAGGCTTATGCCGTTTTCATAGGAGAAGCCGAACACAAGACCGGTGATTAGCACCGCAAGTGCGGTCTTTGCCATATCGCCGAGAAGGGTCAGAGCCGCGCCCGCCTTACCGTAGGTACGGAGCATATTGGTAAGACCTGCGTTGCCGCTACCCTGGGTACGCACGTCCTCTTTATAGAGAAGCTTTGAGAAGAATATTGCCGAATTAATGCTGCCGAGAAGATAGGAAAGGGAAGCGCAGATGATCACCGCAAGGGCAAAAACGAGATAATAGGGCGCACCCTCGGTGGGAATAACACCACTCTCTGAAAGCAGGTTTAATAGACCTTTGTCAAATATATTCATAGATTTTAAAACCTTTCAAAAGTATAACAAAAATATTATATCATTAAGGGCGATTAAAGTCAAGAAATATCTTGCTTTTTTGTTTTCACTGGTGTATAATGATGAAAAAAGGGAGGGCGGCAGAATGAAAGAAAAAATAAAAAGCTGTCTTAACGGGCAGAATATAGAATACTTTGCAGTCCTCTCATATAAGGACGTAAGGGAGACCAATCCGAGAATTATCGGCAGGGAGTGCTTTGAGCCCAAAAGCCTGATAATATACGCTCTACCTTATTATGCGGGTGAGAGTGAGAATTTATCAAGATATGCCTCCTCTCTTGATTATCACCTGGCAATAGCCGAGATAAACAACGCTCTTTCGACTGTGATAAAGGAGCATTTTCCCAACGCACACGTCAAGGGCTACGGTGATCACAGTCCCATAGACGAGCGACATGCGGCGCTGATCGGCGGACTTGGCATAGCGGGTGACAACGGACTCATTATTAACGAAAAATACGGCAGCTACATCTTTATCGGCGATATTCTCACCGATATTGAGCCATCGCTTCTCGGCGCCGGGGAGCCTTTATCTATAAAAAGGTGTGAGGACTGCGGTGCCTGTAAGCGAGCCTGTCCCACGGGCATCCTTCGTGGAGAGGGAGAGGATTGCCTTTCGGCAATAACTCAGCGCAAGGGCGAGCTCACCGAGGATGAGAAGGCTCTTATGCGCAGGTACAACACCCTCTGGGGCTGTGACGAGTGTCAGTCCTCCTGCCCCCATAACCAAAGGCCCATACCTACCCCCGTAGAGTTCTTCTACCGTGATCGCATACCGAAGCTGACCTTCGAAATACTTGATTCAATGAGTGACGAGGAGTTCACGAGGCGGGCATTTTCCTGGAGAAAGCGAAGGACGGTAGAGCGCAATCTTGAGATCCTTTACGGCGAAAAATAAAAGTATCGAAAATTACTAAAATTAAAAATATGAACAATAAAATAAAGCAGAATATAAAACGATGGCTAAAAAGCCTTCTGTCACCCTTTGTAATTTTATCGCTTCTTGTCTTTCTTACGATAGGCATTATCCACCGTCTTACAGAGCAATCGAGAGGCTTTGCCGATCTTATAAACGGCGGCATCTCCCAGGCGTTCAGACGGTTTATGGCATCCATAGGCGAGCTGTTTCCGTTCTCGCTTTTCGAGCTTCTCATCGCCCTCCTGCCCATAATCATCGGCATCGTTATTTACAGGGCGGTCAAGGTCTTTTCCGATCCGAACAGGCGGCTTCGCTTCGTGGCTAATCTTTTAGCCCTGGTGCTTCTTATCTACTCGGGTCATCTTCTGGCCCTTGGCGTAGGGCATAACACCAGCTCGATTTCCTCGAAAATGGGGCTTACAGAGGTGGACGTGACCGAGGAGAATCTGGCCGAAACACTGACAGCGCTTCGTGACGAGATCAACTCTCTTGCCGATCAGGTCCCGAGGGATGAAAACGGTATTTTCACCCACGGATACAGCTTTGAGAGGCTAAGCCGTGAGTACAGCGACTCTTATATCGCCCTGGCAGAGCAATACGGACTTCCGAAGGGCTATTACAGCACCGCAAAGGGCGTCATAGTAAGCGAGGTAATGTCCTACTTCGGCATCAGCGGTATATATTCCTACGTCACAGGCGAGGCGAATATCAACACCAACTATCCCGACTACGTTACCACCTTTACCATAGCCCACGAGATGTCACATCAGCGGGGCTTTATGCGTGAGAACGAGGCGAACTTCCTCGCGTATATCCTTACCTCGTCATCGGAGGACCCGGGCATCCGTTACAGCGGAGCGCTTAATATGTATAGCTACTTTGCCTCTGCGCTATACAGGACTAACAAGGATGCCTATTATGAAATAATATCCGAGCTGTCCGACTATGCGGTGAAGGACATCAGGGCGGCGAATGCGGTTTCCGAAAAATACGGTGACACCATTTTTGAGGAGATCTCCGACTTTATAAACGACTTTTATCTTACCAGCAGCGGCAGTGGGGGAATAATTAGCTACAGCCGTGTTGTAGAGCTTGTTCTTGCATACCGTTACGGAAACAATTAACTAAATCGTCCCGAAGAGAATATGATATAACATCATCTTCTCGGGGGAATTTATGAAAAGAATTATCATAAACGGCGGTAAATATTTGCAGGGGAGCGTCACCGTCAGTGGATCAAAAAATGCCGCTCTGCCCATTATTTTCGCCTGTATTTTGACAAATGGGGTGTCGGAGATAGAAAATCTTCCCGACATTGGCGACGTACGCGCGGCGCTTTCCATCCTTGCCTTCTTCGGCGCAAAAATCGAGCGCTCGGGCGCACTTACCCTGATCGACACAACCACACTCTCCTATACCGATCCAGACCCCGCTGTTGCCTCGGGCATTCGTGCATCAATCTATCTTTTAGGCGCCTGCCTGTCAAGATTCGGGCGCTGTCCTATCCCAAGTGTTGGGGGCTGTAATTTTTCCGCCCGACCGATAGATATGCACATATCCGCCTGCCTTTCTCTTGGCGGGGAGCTTGAGGGCGACCTTATCCGAGCGGAAAGGCTTCGTGGCGCCGAGATCTACTTTAAAAAGCAATCTGTAGGAGCTACCGTCAATGCCATTCTTCTTTCGGCATCTGCCGAGGGAGAGAGCCTGATCCACGGCTGCGCCGTTGAGCCGCATATCGACGCTCTTATAGATTTTCTAGGCTCCTGCGGCGCAAATATTGTCCGTCAGGGCAGAGATATACGTGTGAGGGGCAGTGAGCTTCACGGCGGCAAAATAAGGATCATCGGCGATATGATCGAGGCGGGCAGCTATCTTGCCCTCGGTCTTATGTGCGGAGATGTTCGTGTGGAGGGCTGTCCCTTGTCGGATATGACCTCGCTTTTCGATGGCTTCACACGTTTTGGCGCCCATCTCGCTCTTGAGGGGGGCAGTGCTTCAGCATCTATGAGCTCTCCAAAGCCTCTTTCCCTGACCACCGCACCCTATCCCGGCTTTCCCACCGATCTTCAGCCTATTATGGCGCCTCTTATGGCGAAATTTTCAGGCGGTGAGATCACCGACACGGTTTGGCCCGAGCGATTTGGTTATCTTAACAGCCTCTCTGCCTTTGGCATAGACTTCGGGGTAGAGAATAATCACGCAATCATTTATCCCTCGAGGCTTCACAGCGGCACAGCCGCCGCTCCCGACCTTCGTGGAGGAATGGCATGCCTTATGACAGCCCTTGCCACTGAGGGTGTCAGCGAGATAGACTCGCTTGAGGTTATACTCCGTGGCTATGAAAATTTAGAAGAAAAGCTCCGCTCGCTTGGTGCGGAGATCAAAATAAAAGATACATAATCAGAGGAAAAATATATGAAAAGAATTCTTACAGTCCAGGATATTTCCTGCGTAGGCAGATGCTCTCTCACGGTTGCTCTGCCCATAATCTCTGCGGCAGGCGTTGAGGCAGGCGTTCTTCCTACCGCCGTGCTTTCCACACACACAGCCTTCCCGAAGTTTACCTTCTGCGATCTCACCGACGAGATCGAGGGCATTTCCAAGACCTTTACCGAGCTTGATATCGGCTTTGACGCCATTTACACGGGCTATCTCGGCTCCTTCCGTCAGCTCTCTCTCGTATCCGACCTTATCGACCGTCATAAGACCGACGGCTGTATGGTGGTTATCGATCCTGCAATGGCGGATAACGGTATGCTTTATAAGGGCTTTACACCCGAGTTTGCCTCAGCAATGGCAGGGCTCTGCGGCAAGGCTGATCTGATAATACCAAATCTCACCGAGGCGGCATTTATGCTGGGGATTCCTTATAACCCCGATTACGACGAGGAATATATCAGGGACGTACTGAAAAGGCTTTGCGCCCTTGGAGCCAAGCGTGCCGCTCTTACAGGCGTTTCATTTGATCCTACAAAGCTTGGCACCTACGCCTACGACAGCACCAACGACAGCTATTTCTCCTACTTTAACGATATAAAGCCTGTCAGCTATCACGGTACGGGCGACATCTTCGCATCTGCGACTCTCGGCGCTCTTATGAGGGGTCACAGCGTGGAGAGTGCGCTCTCGGTTGCGGTTGATTACACCCTTGAGTGCATAAAGCTTACCATGGCGGACGAGAACCGCCGCACCTACGGCGTTAATTTCGAAGAAGCGCTTCCTTACTATATTGAAAGACTTAAAATATAATAATAAAATGCGGCTGCAAAGCAAACCCACGGAGGTTTACCTTGTGCCGCATTTTTTATCTTTTGTGTCTTTTGTGCTTTTCCTTTTTCCTGCCGAGAAATGCGGACATTGTCGCAACACCCATATAGCAGCCGTAATTCATAAATGCTCCGAGCGACACCTTGCCCTTGCAGATTATTACGTCGATAAGCAGCATTATCAGAACCAGCGCAAGCGCCACCAGGGCAGAGAAGGTAATACTGCCGTTCTGCATCCTTGACGAAATAATACCCGACACCGCCGCCGACAGAAGCATAACTCCAAGTGAAAACAGACCTAAATGCTCTGTTGGATCATCAAGACCGCTTGCTATCAGGGCGCAGACGATCGCCATAATAACCATAACAGCCGCCGACGAGATAAGGCAGATAAAAAAGCTTTGGTACACGCTACCTTTTGTCCTTTTTCCTTTTAGCATAAAAAAACCTCCGAATAAGTCTATTAAAGCCTATTCAGAGGTCATTTATTTTATTACTTCTTTCTGTTGAAGAAGCTGAACTTCTTCTTGGGAGCTTCCTCGGGAGCCTGCTCGGTGGGCTCTTCCTTGGGCTCGTTTGCAGCGGTAAGATCAGCAACTCTTACGTCAACGCTTCTGATAGCGCCCTTAAGGAATCTGATGTGGGTCTTTTCCTTGGTGGTCTCGAGAACGAAGGTCTCCTCCTTGATGGATACAACCTTACCGATGATACCGCCGATGGTGGTAACCTCGTCGCCAACCTGGAGGGAATCACGCATATCCTGAGCTTCCTTATCTCTCTTCTTCTGGCTACGGGATGTGAGCCACCACATAACCACCATGATAAGGATTAGCATGATAGGCATACCAAGACCGCTTAAAAGACCTCCTGTGCTATCGTCTACGCTTGTGTCGTCTGTATCGGTGCCTGTAGAGGTGTTAGTGTCAGCGCCATCCTCACCGGTGGTCTGACTCTCGCCATCTGCCTCAAGCAGAAAATCTAAATAGTTCATTGGTTTATCTCCTGTCTTTTATTTTTTAATTAATTATACTACGTAATTGTGAATAATTCAAGGGCTTTTCATAGAGTTTTTGCAAATTTTACAAAAAACACAGTTATAACCCTTAAATTACTGCGTCGTCTTGGGAGACTTACCGCTTGTGCGGTTCTTTTCGGCAGCCGAAACGATAGAGCGGATAACTCTGGAGGGCGAGAGCCACCAGTCACGGCTCCACACTCTCATAACCGTCCAGCCTCTGCCCTCAAGGAACTTAGGCTTATAAACATCACGCTCCATAGCCGATGCGGAGGAGGCGAAGGCATCCTTATCAAGCTCCACGCCAATAAGGTACTTATCGCAGCTTCCGTCATATACTGCAAGAGAGATACGGCTGTTCTTGTTACCAAGACCGATGTCGACCTTGTATCCAAGCTTCTCAAGCCGCTCCTTCATCTGCTCCTCAATGCTGGGAGTGGAGGTAAGAAGTTGAAGCTCCGAGCCGGGATCGACGGCAGGGCAGAGGGCGCGGAGGATCGCTCCCGCATGCGCCTTGTCGCCGCTTGCAACAGATCTTACGTAGGAGAGGTACTCACGCAGCAGTCTGGGTCCCTGGTTCTTTGATTCCTCAACCTTAAGATCCTCGGGCTCAATGCTTGTGACAACAATGATCTTGGTCTTCGCTCTGGTGATAGCAACGTTAAGACGGTTTTCGCCGCCCTCAGCGGAGAGCGAGCCGAAGTTGGTATAGATCTTACCCACCTCGTTAGGCGCATAGCCGATAGAGAAGATTATAATATCTCTCTCATCACCCTGTACGTTTTCAAGGTTCTTGACGAAGAGACCTGTATCCTCACCGTCGTCGGTCCTCACCTTTTCGTTGGCGAGCTGAATACGGAACTTCGAATCAGTCTGGGCTTCCTTGTCTATCGCATCTGCAATCGCCGCCTGCTGATCGCTGTTAAAGGTGATTACACCGATGCTCTCGTTATGCTTTCTTGTGGCAAGAATGTTTTTGATAATATCAACGACCTTCTTTGCCTCAGCCATATTTTTTCTGTCCACCCATCTGCCATCCACCTTGTATCTCTCCATAGGCTTCGCACCCTTGCCTGTATAGATGTTGGGCGCGACCTGAAGATTGCCGGAATAGAAGGCGCAGTTGGAGAAGTCGATAAGCTCCTGATGACGGCTTCTGTAATGGTAGGTAAGATTTGCGCTGTTGTATCTTGCCATAGCCAGATCCAGCAGGCTCTCTACCTCAAGGGCCGCCTGAACAGAGGGATCGTCAAAGCTCTCGACGTCGGCACCCAGATAGCGCTTCATGAAGGTAGCCGAGGGACGAAGCTGCTTTGCGTCACCTGCAACGACGATATTCTTACCACGGTAAATGGTGGGAATAGTGCTTTCAATGAACACCTGAGATGCCTCGTCGAAGATAACTATATCAAAGAGGTTCTTCTCAAGGGGGAGGAGGGAAGAAACGTTCTCGGGAGAGAGCAGCCAGCAGGGGAATAGAGTGAATACGAAGCTGCCGTACATCTCCATAGCCTTTCTGATAGCCCAATGCTTCTTGTCCTTCGAGATCTGATAATAATAATCCTTTGCGTTCTCCGCATTCTGATACAGCAGCTGATACTCCTTGCAGGCAACACCGTGACAGATCTTCTGTGAAACCTTAAGCTGAGATTCCTTAAGCTTGTATATTCTTGCGGAAATATTGGGATAATCGACCACCTTGGCAAGCTCGTCCTTAAGCTTTTCCTCGCAGACGGTTATCTCGTGATACATACGGATAACGGGGATCTTATCGATTATCTCAATATAATTTGCATAGTTTTTGCTGGCCTCGTAAGCGAAGTTGAGGATGTCCAGCATATTCTTATCAAGAGTGCTGAGCAGCATACTTACGTCACGCTGCTCGATATACTTGTCAAGAGCCTCGTGCACCAGCTTGATATATGCGGTGTTACCTCTCAGAATGTTGTCGATAACCGAGATGTAGCCGTCCCTTGTCATAACGCTGTTAAGGAATTCGTATTCCTTAACGAACTTGCTTATAGCCTCAAGGGTGTCCTTCATCTTATCCTCAACAGCCTTGCACTTGAGGCCACGAACCAGGGGATTGGGATTTTCAAGCTTGGTCTCCATCTTCGCAATGGAATGAAGGGTTGCGGGATTGTCAAGCAGGGCATAGTGAGCCAGCACCTGTCTTGTATAAGGGTATTTCGTAATATTGAAGAAGCCCTTACGTGACTTCTGAATCTCCGACAGCTTTGCCTTAACGTTTGCAATGGTGGGGATATCAATATCCGAACGCATACAGTCGATTATAGGATTCTTCTCCTTTGCCAGAGCATAGGAGTAGTAGGTGTCGGTAATGTTCTTTGAGCGGATGGTGAACATTGCGTTGGACAGCTCCTTATAGTTAAGAGCCATAACGTCCTTACATTCCAGCATACGCTGGTATGCGGTGTATTCACCCGAGCCCTTTGGCAGCATATATGAGGAGGAATACATATCCGACAGCGAAAGGCCGAAGGCCTGCTTGTCGTTCAGCACGTGATTGATGTCCTCAAGCCGCTTTTCCTCGAGGTCGATCCTCGCCTGAATATCGTTGTATTCCTCGATCAGCTCCTGAAGGTTGATGTGCTGATCCTTCTCGCTTCTCTTGTGTGCATCAAAGACTCTCTCGTAGAATGCGTGCCTTTCCTTGCTCTCGTCGTTAATATACATGGCCTTCTCGTTGAGACCTCCGAGACGGGAGAATACTACGTCCAGCGCCGCTTTCTTCTGGGAAACAACAAGCACACGCTTGTTCTTACAGAGCGCATCGGTGATAACGTTAACGATGGTCTGGGATTTACCCGTACCGGGAGGTCCGTAGATAACCATATTTCCAAGGCTGTCGACCTTCTTTACTACCTCAGACTGAGCGAAGTCAAGCATCTTTACAATATAGCTTGCAGGTGTGGCGCTCTTCTTTGCACGCAGGCGCTTTTTGGACTTTGCCTTGGCGGGCTTTCTGATCTTCTTTTTGCCAAACTTTCCGCCTGTGCGGAGCAGCTCGTCTATGGCATCGTTGGTCAGCTTCTTCTTCTCAAGGATGCAGTAATCGTTGTATATAGAGTTGGAGATGGGGAATCTTCCAAGCACCGCTGCGTGTCTTACCGACAGATCGGTGCCCCTTGAATCGGGCTCCTTGAATCTTGCGTAATTATAAATATTCTTCGACTGCTTACAGTCGATACGAATCCTTGCGTGGCCGAGATACTTGATAATAGAGAGCAGGCTTCTGAAGGATGACAGATCCTCGAACTCGGTCTCAAGCTCGTCGATATTCATTCTCTTGGACTGTGCGTATGCGAGAATAAGAGCCTTGTTTATCTGGATTTTTTCTGCGCTGTTGAATCGGATATTAACCGTCTCCTCGTCAAGAATATCTATCTTAACGGGGAAGAGCATAAGGGGTGCCTTGATAAGCGTCTTCTGGGGACCCTGCTGAATGGATCCGAACACGAAGGGATATCCAATATACAGCTCGTATTTACCGGTTTCACGCTCAATGTCCTCAACCTCACGCTTAAGCTCCTTAAGCTTTGCAACCTCGTTTTCGATCAGCTTTGTCTGATCGGAGGTTATCTTCTTCTTGCGGCGTCTCTGCGCCTTCTCATATTCCTCTGCGCTCTCTGCACGGTCGGCATCTGCCTCAGGCTCCTCCGCCATACCGATATTGCCGATAAGCTCATAGGTTTCCTCGTGTCTTATAAGGGTCAGGGGCTCCTTGCCCGCAGACCAGAGGAATCTGATAAGCTCGCCTACCTTATCCTCACGGCCCTCAAAAATTCGACCTATATCATAAGCGCTTTTTCTGACTATATTTTTTAAATATAAACACTTGTTCTTTCCGCCGATCTCGATCAGGCGTTCCTTGTAATAAGTGTAAATACTCTTACCCATTAGGTGACCGTACCTTTCTGTCAGGCCGTTGACGATAACAGGGAAAAAGAGCCCCGCATTACCGCTCAACCGGTTGCATTAGCCTGACCGATTATATTTTTACAGATTTTTACATTTAAAATTATACCACAAGCTTATAAAAAAATCAACATTTAAAAGGGAGTAAAAGCAATATTTTTTAAAAATATTTTAACATATCTTTACAAAAAGCCGCCTTTTTTCGAAAAATACCGCCTGCCTTACAAAAAAGCGAGACAAGAAAGGAAAAAAATGACAAGACCTGAAATATTATCGCTCTGCGAGGAGTTGAGTTCGGATGACGCAGAACTTTTTCAAAATTACAAGACGTCACCGCCAAGCATCGGACAGGTAAGGAGGCTGACGGAGACATACCTCTCGCTCATTATACAGAGCATTTGCTCTCACGGAAAAGCCATCGGCATAGAGAAAAAAGCGAAAAGGCTATATCGCCTTCTGCTCTCAAGTCTGTCGGCGGTTACGGATAGGGAAAGGGCAGAGCAACTGTCCGAAGATCTTATGCGGAATCTCCCG
>CAZUJY010000027.1:0-17662 GCA_964620565.1 uncultured Ruminococcus sp.
AAGCTTTTCGATCTCTGCGCCGTGGAAGCCGATTACTACACCGGGCTTTGCACACTGGATGAATACTCTAACTCTAGCAGAGTCACGCTCGATCTCAACCTTGGGAACGCCAGCAGACTGAAGCTTAGTCTTTACATATTCTCTGATCTTGTGGTCGGATACGATAGTATCGCCCATCTCCTTGGGGTTAACGTACCATCTGGAATCCCAGTTCTTGATGACGCCAACTCTCAGACCATGAGGATTAACCTTCTGTCCCATGATTAGCCTACCTCCTTCTCTTTTACTACAAGTGTTACATGGCTGGTTCTCTTAAGAATGTGATATGCTCTACCCTGTGCTCTGGGCTGAATTCTCTTCAGTGTGGGGCCGGGGCATACGAAGCATTCGGAAACATAGAGATTACCTGCATCCATGTTAAAGTTGTGTTCTGCATTTGCTACCGCGCTCTTAAGAAGCTTGATAAGATGCTCTGCAGCGATCTTGTTGGTGTTCTTAAGAATTGCCATTGCTGTATCTGTATCCTTGCCTCTGATGAGGTCGAGTACGATTGAAACCTTGCGCGGAGAAATTCTCACATATTTAAGATGTGCTTTTGCTTCCATTATGGAATTGCCTCCTCTCGCTTTCTGCGAATACTATTATTATTTACCGTTGTTGGATGTCTTCGAACCTGCGTGACCCTTGAAGGTACGAGTAGGTGCGAACTCACCGAGCTTGTGTCCTACCATGTCCTCGGTAACGTATACCGGAACGTGCTTTCTACCATCGTGAACGGCGATAGTGTGACCGATAAACTCAGGGAAAACGGTAGACGAACGAGACCAGGTCTTGAGAACCTTCTTCTCATTTTTTTCATTCATTGCGCAAACTCTGTTGAAGAGCTTTTCTTCAACGTAGGGCGCCTTCTTTAAGCTTCTACTCATTGTTAATCTCCTCCTTCAATTACTTAGCGTTTCTACGCTTAATAATGAATTTGTTGGTTCTCGCCTTCTTATTTCTCGTCTTATAGCCGAGAGCAGGCTTGCCCCAAGGAGTTACAGGACCGGGACGACCGATGGGAGATCTACCCTCACCACCACCGTGGGGGTGATCGCAGGGGTTCATTACAGAACCACGTACGGTGGGACGAATGCCCTTGTGACGGGTCTTACCAGCCTTACCGAGCTTAATGGTCTCGTGCTCGAGGTTACCAACCTGACCGATTGTTGCCTTGCACTCAAGGCGAACGATACGAACCTCACCGGAGGGAAGTCTGATCTGTGCGGAGCCGTTTTCCTTAGCCATAAGCTGTGCGAACGCACCTGCGGAACGAACGAGCTGACCGCCCTTACCGGGATAAAGTTCGATATTGTGAATGATAGTACCTACAGGAATTGCGGAGATGGGGAGTACGTTACCGGGCTTGATATCAGCCTCAGCGCCGGAGCTTACTACGTCGCCGTCGGTAAGACCTACGGGAGCGATGATGTAGCTCTTCTTACCCTCGTCGTTCTCAAGGAGAGCGATGTAAGAGGTTCTGTTGGGGTCGTACTCAATACCGATAACCTTTGCGTTGCCCTCGGTATTTCTCTTGAAGTCAACAAGTCTGTACTTCTGCTTGTTGCCGCCGCCGTGATGACGAACGGTGATCTTGCCGTAGCTGTTACGGCCTGCGTGCTTCTTCTTCTTTACGATGAGGCTCTTCTCGGGAGAGAACTTGGTAACTTCATCGAAGGAAGGGCTTGTCATATTTCTGCGCGACGGAGTTGTCGGCTTATACTGCTTTACTGCCATTTCATTCTACCTCCTTACCTTAGTTCATGCTCTCGAAGAATGCGATAGGAGCGGAGTCCTCGGAAAGAGTTACGATAGCCTTCTTCCACTCGCTGGTGTAACCGAAGTGAACGCCGTATCTCTTGGGCTTCTTCTTCATATTGATAGTGTTGACCTTTACAACCTTGGTCTTCTTGAACATTGCCTCAACTGCGTGCGCAACCTCAGCCTTGGTAGCGTCCTTAGCAACCTCGAAGCTGTAACGCTTCTCGCCAACGCCATCCATGCTCTTTTCGGTGATAAGAGGTCTTACAATGATATCTGCATAGGATTTCATCTTGCATATACCTCCTCAATCTTTGCTACTGCACCCTGTGCTACGATAAGAGTATCGCAGTTAAGGATGTCATATACGTTGATGGTGTTCCACTGAGTGGTCTTAACACCCTCGATGTTAGCGCAGCTCTTGATAACGAATTCGTTAACCTCGGGAAGAACCACGAGAGTCTTCTTTGCAGCGCCAACCGCAGCGAGCATGCCAACCATATTCTTGGTCTTGTACTCGGTTGCGGTAATGTTGTCAACAACGATCATCTCGCCGCCTGCCACCTTAGAGGAGAGCGCGGAGAAGAGTGCTGCTCTCTTGATGCCCTTGTTGAGCTCGATGCGGTAGCTTCTGGGCTTAGGACCAAGCGCAATACCGCCGTGCGTCCACTGAGGAGAACGGGTGGAACCCTGTCTTGCATGACCGGTACCCTTCTGCTTCCAGGGCTTTCTGCCGCCGCCGGATACTTCCGAACGGGTGAGAGTGGACTGAGTGCCCTGTCTCTGGTTCATAAGATAAGCTCTTACTGCGGTGTGGAGGACTGCTTCGTTTACTTTTCTGCCGAAGACCTTCTCGGAAAGTTCGATTGTACCAACTTCCTTACCCGCCATATTTACGACTTTCATATTAGGCATTGTGTGTTCCTCCTTCCGTTATGCTTTAACCGAATCACGAATGAATACGATGCCGCCCTTTGCGCCGGGAACCGCACCCTTCACCGCGATAAGATTCTTTTCTGCGTCGATCTTAACCGCTTCAAGGTTAAGGATGGTAACCTGCTCGTTACCCCACTGTCCAGCCATCTTCTTGTTCTTGAAGATTCTAGCAGGGTCGATAACACCCATGGAACCGGACTGACGATGTACAGGGCCTACGCCGTGTGTCATTCTGAGCTTAGCGAGATTCCATCTCTTGATAGCGCCGGTGTATCCGTGGCCCTTGGTAATACCTGTGATGTCGACCTTCTCGCCTGCGGCGAAGGTATCGACGGTTACTACAGAACCAACTTCAAGTGCGGAGCAATCGTCAAGTCTGAATTCCTTGAGATGACGCTTGGGCGAAACGCCTGCCTTTTTAAAGTGACCAAGCTGTGCCTTGTTCGCATTCTTCTTCACATCCTGATATGCGAGCTGAACAGCATTGTAGCCATCATTATCGATGGTCTTCTTCTGTGCTACCACGCAAGGACCTGCTTCAATCAGGGTTACGGGTATTACGTTGCCTTTGGCATCGAAGATCTGAGTCATGCCCAGCTTCTTGCCGATAATAGCCTTTTTCATTTTTCCTCCATAGTTATTGGTTGACGGTTTTGATTTTACCTCTCGGCATCCGCCAACGTGACTTTTAAGGTGGAGCATTCGCTCCTCGGGATTTGAAGCTCCCGTTGTTTGCTTAGTAATTAAGCCTTGATCTCGATCTCAACACCAGCGGGAAGCTCGATGCTCATAAGAGCCTCAACAGTCTTCTGGCCGGGTTCGATGATGTCGATCAGTCTCTTGTGAGTTCTCATTTCGAACTGCTCACGGCTGTCCTTGTACTTATGAACCGCACGGAGAATGGTTACGATTTCTCTGTCGGTGGGAAGCGGAATAGGACCACTTACCTTGCTTCCATTTCTCTTAGCAACGTCAACTACCTTTGCTGCTGCGGCGTCAATGATAGTGGAATCATAGCTCTTGAGACGTACTCTGATCTTGTTCTGTGCCATTTTGTTTTCCTCCTTTTACGTTTTGCTTTGCACCGTTTTAAGAAGGCGATGAGTTTTACACTGCCTCGGGCGTATCAAACTACCCCGATAAAATCGATTCGGCAGATCCCGCAGTAACTGACGAACCGAAAAAAGTGCGCAGTGCGCCCATAAGGCCAACACTCTTGCTTCGCCCGGTTAAAATATCGGACATACTCCACGGAAATTCCCTGCTTCAAAGAGCAGCCACCTCCCGCTTCAACGCATATCAAGCAGAGCTATTATACTATAAAACCTTTTATTTTTCAAGTATTTTGGCAAAAAAAGTTCAAAAAAATTTCTTTAAAATTTTACGAAATTTATTTTGTGTTTTTGTATATATTGCACAAAAATTATAAAATTCCCGACCAGATGCCCAAAATGAAGATTTTATGGGGCTAAAAATTTAACTTTTTTTCGTTTTTGTTTACATTTTGTTAACAATTTTGATGTAAAATAGATAAGTAAAGCTTATATATTGCGTGCGCACACGCACGATTATTATTAAATGAAGGAAACGTTTTATGAAAAAGCTGAGAAAAATCGACCTTTATCTCATACCCCTTTTCTTTGTAACCATAGCGGCAAGTATCCTGCGCACGATTGCGCTGCTTACCTCCTTTGATACGGTATCCGGTCATTTTGACAACAAGATAACCATAGCTATCGCATCAGGTATTGTTCTGATCTCGGTGATCGGATTCGCAAGCTATCTATTCCTTGGTGAGAAGGAGAGAAGGCTCATCGCAAGAAGCAATAACGCCGCATCATATATCCCTGCAGGAATCGTTAGTATCGCTCTTATCTTTATGGGTGCGCACAGCGTTTCTGTCGCCTTTGATTTCCACCCCTCCGGGATCATTTCGACCCTTGCCATCGTTTGCGCTCTGCTTGCCTTTCTTTCAGCAGGTTCCTTTCTTGTGTCGGTGTTTATCGAAAGGAATGAGCATTTATACAAGGCTATATTCAGTCTATCCATAGTTTTCTTCCTGGCGATCTACTCGGTGATGCTCTTCTTCAATAACGAGGTGCGTCCCACAAACTCGCCCAACAAGATCGTGGATCAGATGGCATATCTCTCTGCGGCCATATTCTTCCTGTATGAATCCAGGATCTGCATCGGACGTGCAAAATGGCGTGGATACGCCAGCTTCGGCCTGATCGCATGCCTGCTTACCGCATATTCATCAATTCCCTCACTTATCATTTACGCCGTGAACGGATATATCGTTTCCGACAGCCTTATTGAGAGCCTTCTCACTCTGGCGATCTCCATATTCATCTTCTCCAAGGTGCTTCAGAGCCGAACTCTGACCCCCGCAGAGGAATGCGATGCCGTAAAAAGCATCAGCGTCCTCGCAGCAAAGCGTGAGGAGGAGATCCGGGAGCAGCGTAAGCTCTCACGCACGCACACATATAATAATATTGTAGAAAACGATGATACAGAAGACGCTGCGAACTACACATTTGACCTCCCCGAGGCAGAGACCGAGACCGATTTTGCACCCGAGGGAGCAGATCAAGATCTGCCACACAACGACTGATAAAGGATCTTTATTATGAAAAAAATTCTCGTCATTGACGGCAACAGCATAATAAACCGTGCCTATTACGGTATGCGTCCTCTCACCACCAAGAGTGGCAAGACGACCCACGCCGTGTACGGTATGATAAATATAATCTCCCGTCAGTTAAGCGCAATAAAGCCGGATTATGCGGCGGTTGCCTTTGACCTTAAGGCGCCCACCTTCCGCCATAAGATGTATGACGGCTACAAGGCGGGCAGGCACGCTACCCCCGAGGATCTGATCTCCCAGTTTCCCGATGCAAAGGAGTGCCTTGCGCTTATGGGGCTTCACGTTCTTGAGCTACCCGGATATGAGGCAGACGATATTCAGGGAACGGTTGCGAAGATGGCTCATTCTCAGCCAGATACAGAGGCATATATTCTTTCGGGCGACCGAGATCTGCTCCAGCTGATAGATGACAAGGTGAAGGTTCTCCTAGCCACCAACAGCGAAACTAAGCATATGGACGAGGCAGCATTCCGTGAGGAATACGGCATAAGCTCTGCCCAATTTGTAGATATGAAGGCGCTGATGGGCGACTCCTCGGATAATATCCCCGGCGTTGCGGGTGTGGGAAAGAAAACCGCACAGACGCTTATAGAAAACTTCGGCAGCCTTGACGGAATTTATGAGAATATAGAGGACAAGCGCATCTCCAAGGGTGTACGCGAGAAGCTTATACGTGACAAGGATAACGCATATCTGTCCCGGAAGCTGGCGGAGATCTGCACAGATGCACCTATTGGAAAGGAGCTTTCGGATCTTGAGCGGGGGTCTATTGATTCTGCAGGACTTTACCGCAAATTCACCGAGCTTGAGCTGAACTCTCTTATAGTTAAATTCGGGCTCACAGAATCAAGCGCAGAGGCGGAGATAACCGAGGAAAACCCTCTTGTAAACACTAAAAGGATTTACGCAGAATCAAACGCAGAAAATATCATAAAAACCGTAAAATCTCCATTTTCTTTTGAGATTTTGAACGGTATAGTTTACATTTCAAGCGAAAATAATCATTTTTCTTACTCAGGTGAGCTTTCAAGCCTTGCAGAGATTTTTCAGAATTCCACAGTTTTATGCTATGACGGAAAGGCTCTGTATCACACGCTGAGAAGAGAAGGAATTACACCCGAAAACGTAAAATTTGCCGACCTTCTTCTCTATGCCTACGTGCTGAATCCCGGTGGCGGAAGCCCTACGGCAGAGTCGCTGACAACCGCATTTGTTGGCAAAACTCCCGAGGCGGATTCACCCTGCGAATCGCTGTTTTCCGATGTTGAAGCGGCTATGAAGCAGAAGATATGTGAGATCGACGCAGAGGGTATCCTCTTTGATATAGAGCTGCCATTAGTTACCCTGCTCTCACAAATAGAGGAGAACGGATTTAAAATCGATTCTCAGGGTATGCTTGAGTATGCAGACGCTCTCGAGGGGCTTGCAAACGAGCTGACAGGCAGAATTTATATGCAGGCAGGACGTGAATTTAATCTCAACTCCCCGAAGCAGCTCGGCGAGGTGCTTTTTGAGTATCTTGGACTTCCCTGCAAGAAAAAGACCAAGAGCGGATATTCCACGGATCATCAGACCCTGGAGGATCTGCGTCCATACTCGCCTATTGTCGATGATATTCTTGAGTACCGCCAGGTGACCAAGCTTCACGGAACCTATGCTTCTGTTCTTCCCACTCTGGCAGACGAGAACGGACGTATACACACCGACTTTAAGCAGGCTCTTACGGCCACCGGTCGGCTTTCCAGCGCAGAGCCTAATCTTCAAAATATTCCCATCCGTACAAGAATGGGCAGACAGATGCGCAAGTATTTTATTGCCAAGGACGGTTACTCGCTCGTTGACGCCGATTACTCACAGATCGAGTTAAGGCTTCTCGCCCATATTTCGGGCGATTACACAATGCGTGAGTCCTTTATCTCGGGCGAGGATATTCATACCAAGACCGCTGCGGCGGTGTTTGGGCTCCATGAGGATCAGGTGACCGAGGAGATGCGTAAGCGTGCAAAGGCCGTAAACTTCGGTATCGTCTACGGAATAGGCGGCTTCTCGCTGGCTAAGGACATTGGTACCAGCGTTGCCGAGGCTACTCAGTACATCAAAAACTACAAGATGAACTACCCCGACATTGATCGCTATCTTGACGAGGTTGTCAAGGATGCCGAGCGTGACGGATTTACCACAACCGCCTTCGGCAGACGCAGATATATTCCCGAAATTACAGCGCAGAACGGAAATCTCCGTGCCTTCGGCAGACGTGTGGCTATGAATGCTCCGATACAGGGCACTGCGGCGGATATTATGAAGCTGGCAATGCTTCGTGTGGACGAGGCGATCAGACGTGAGGGGCTTGATGCCAGAATCGTTATGCAGGTTCACGACGAACTTGTGATCGAGGTGGCCGACTCCCAGGTTGAGAGATGCCGTCAGATCGTCAAGGAGGAGATGGAGGGCGCAGCAGAGCTGTCCGTTCCTCTCACTGTCGACGTTACCGTGGGCAAAAATTGGCTTGAACAGGAATAAAAATACACCTCATCGCTAATGCGACCTACCTTCCCAAACACGTTTTGTTGGAGAAGGATAAAAAAGGGGCTGAGTCATTAAGAATTCAGCAAAATCAAGGTTTTTACTTTATAAGAAACGAAAAAAGCTGAATTCTTAGTGCGAAGCACCTTTCAGGGCTAGCTTGATTTAGAGCAGAAATCTTCGTTTGCGAGTGTGAGGCGTATTGGCCATACGTCGAGCGAGCAAACGAAGTAGCGAAGCGGCATTTCGGTAGTGAATTGCGTTAATAACGCAAGAGCCGAAATATGACCGAGCCGAAGCGAGAGTAGAACGAAAAATCAAATAAAAAAATACGAAAACCGAAGGTTTTCAACCTTGATTTTCGTTAAAGTCAAGAATAGAGGTACCAATTAACGGTACCTCTTTCTTTTTCGTTCGGTTATACCTAAATGAAGCAGTCCCTTTTTGTTTTAGAAAATAATAAGCTTTTTAACGCCCGAAAGGCTTCCCGTCGGATTATCTGCGGCGAACACAGCATCGGAAATATCGTTGTCCCTGGCCACCTTAAGGCTCGAAGTATGGAAGCGCTTTGCCACCGAGAAAAGTGTGTCGCTGTCGGTGGGATAATAGACCGTTACAACAGACTCCCCGGAGTCATAGCTCTCACCCTCACGGCGTGTCATAGAGGAGAGCGTACGGCAGTTACAATCCTCAATAGCCACCACAGAGCAATCCAACACGCAGCTTGCGTACAGTCTATCTGCATCAAGAGTTGCTGAGCAATTTTGCGCCTTGACATCCGCTTCAACACGTAATTTGTCGCTATTTTGACAATTTACATTTACATTTTCCTCAAAAGGAGAGGAAAATTTGATTCCTGTATAGGAAATTTTATCTCCAATCATTTCGGATGCTATGCCGCTGAATCTGATCTCTCCGTACAATTTTGCGCATCCGTCCTCCCACTCAACCCTCTCAAGCTTTGGGATTGCGGTGAGGAATATTATCTCACGAAGTCCCTCGGATTCAAGATCGTCTCTTGATATTTCGCAGTTATGATTAAGCTTCTGACAGGCTGCGGATACAAGCATTGTGTACTTCATTTCCTCATAAAAATTATCGGTGGGACAGTCCTTGAGATAACCGTCAAGCATTACCTCAACCGACTGATTTCCCTCTCCGATAACGCACAGCTCAGCAATACCCGACATTACCACCTCGCAGCCGCCCTCGTCGGCATTCACACTTGCCGATACCGAACATACCGTCAGCTGAGGAATCAGACAGAGCATACCGTCTGCGTCCTCAAAGTCCAGCTTTTCTTCAAAGCTAATCTGTTTTTCCGCACTGTATGCAGCTTCGTCACCGTTCTTTATCATAGCACACATACGGATCTTCCCCTTAAGTGTTACGGAATCCTCCTCTGCACGAACATCCTCGACGAAAATTTCAACGTTTGGATAAACCACGCTGACCTCATCGGCAATTGCTCCATCAAGGCGCGCAAGAGCCTCTGCGTATTCCCTCTCGACAACCGAGGAGGTACGGCTTGCTCTTATTTTAAGGCTTCCTCTGTTGATCTCGGGTGTGATATCGCCCTCAAATGCGTTACCCGAAACCGAAACCGCGCTGTTTTCGGACAGACGAACGCTACCGACAAGAGATGCTCTGGCAGATATTTTTCTCGGGCCGATAAGCCTTACAGCATAGTTCGATACACGGGTGTTGGCTATGGAATCGTTATAGCTTTCGCCCGAGCATTTTACCGTATAATCATAGTCAGACGTAAACTCCACAGATGACAACGCCCCCTCGGAGTCAAGATAGATCACGTTGTATACCACAACGCCCGAGAACTCTACCTCGTCACCGCCTGCAAATCTGCCCGAGGGGCGCAAGGTGGCATCCGTAAAGAGAATCTTGCGCATATCGCCAAGATAGTCCGGCAGGATGTAGTCGGTCTGACTCTCGGTATAAACGTCAGAGCATTTTGTATTTTTAAGATAGCTGACGTCAGTTTTTATTTCCATTAAAAAATCCCCACTTTCGTTTAATTCTCAATAGAATGTATGCGAAGGTGGGGTTATTTATTACTCGATATATTTAGAAGTTCAGGACGCCTAGTGTGAGGCGCAAGGCGTAGTTGCCTACGTCAAGTCTCGCAGTCGGTGTTTTCAGTCAAAGCTGACCAAGGTCACATCTGAAATGGCAGATTTGGATGAGAGTCGTCGCTTTAGAATCCCGAAGCTGTAGTTACCTACTGCGAGAGGTGACAAACGGCGGCTATCGCCGAATCTGACCTTTCAGAATTAAAGACCCATGGACTCCATAAGCCTCTTATTAAACTCCTCAGCTGTGTTGAAGCCCATCTTCTTCTGACGGTTGTTCATTGCGGCAACCTCGATTACTACCGACAGGTTACGGCCGGGAGATACAGGGAGAACGATGCTGGGAACGCTGATACCGAGAATATCGGTGGTGCGCTCGTCAAGTCCGAGACGGTCGTACATCTTGTCGTCCTGCCACGCCTCAAGGTTGATAATAAGGTCGATCTTTTCGCTCTCCTTAACCGAGCCCATACCGAACAGACGGCGGACGTCAACGATACCGATACCACGAAGCTCTACGTAGTGACGGATGATCTCGGGCGCCTTGCCGATAAGGGTGGTGGCGGAAACACGCTTGATCTCAACGGCATCGTCGGCAATAAGACGGTGACCACGCTTGATAAGCTCGATTGCAGTCTCGCTCTTACCTACTCCCGAATCTCCAAGGAGAAGAATACCCTCGCCGTATACCTCGACGAGAACGCCGTGACGTGTGATACGGGGACCAAGCTCGACGTTAAGGAAGGCTATAAGAGCTGCCATAAAGTCAGAGGTGGACTTGGTGGTACGGAGCAGCGGAACGTGATACTTATCGGCAAGAGCCACGATCTCCTTCTCCACGGGAAGAGAGGATGTGTAAATAACACCCGCAGGCTCGGTCTTGAAGAAGTCATCAAGCTTTGCAAGTCTTTCCTTCTTTGGCATTTTGGAGAGATACATATTCTCCACCTTGCCTATGATCTGAAGTCTTGCCTGCTCGTAGTAATCATAGAATCCGATGATCTGCAGACCGGGACGGTTTACACGGCTGCAGGTTATATCAATATTTTCAGGCAGGTCGGGAAGATGGAGAACCTCAAGCGAAAACTCGCTTATTACCTTTGATAGCTTTACAGAATAAATTTCTTCCATTTTTATTCCTTCCTTAATGTAGTTTTCTATTGATATATTATCACAATTTATAAATAATTGCAACAGTTTTTTCCATTTCGGGCAAAAAGCAAAAATTTTAACTGTTTTTAATCTTGATTTGCGCTTGATTTTTTGGTAAAATAGAGCCGATAACTACATCAGAGGTAAGTATGAAAACAAAAAGGGACTTTATCAAGGAATATAATCTCGGCAATGCGGTTCCGCTTGATCCGTCGTTGAAGGTGCTTCCCGCTGAGGGCTTTGCCCTTGCTATCGAGGACTTTATAAACGAGAGATTTCGTGGTGTTGCAAGAGCCAGAGCACGTGTTGCCTCCTACTCGGGCGTGCTTGTTTCGGCAGAATACGTTGCTCTCTTCTTTAAGATGCTTTTAGCCGAGATCTACGGAAGATGCTTTCTTGATATAAGTCTTTCCAACGGCAATGATAATCTCACAATAATTATTGAGCCCGACGCTCCCCTGCCTATCGATGACAGCCAGATGAGGAATATTATCAGGGCTGCCAGAAACGGCGGAATGAAAATATACTTTGAGGATAATAAGATCAGACTTACCCTCACCTTCTCCGATGCAGCGATCCGCCGTGTTTACGCTATCTCTGTTATCGACGGCAGAAGTATTATGCTTGCAAAGCTTTCGGAAATATTCTTCTGCGGCGAGGAGTACGACAGCTAATATTAAAAAAGCAACACCGTCTTTTCGGTGTTGCTTTTGTTTTATGCAACCTTTTGCAGTTCCTTGACGTTTGCGGCATTCAGCATGTTTTCTATAAAAATGCCATACCCTTCCGTCGGGTCTGCTACAAGCACGTGGGTTACTGCGCCGATAAGCTTTCCGTTCTGGATAATTGGGCTACCCGACATGCCACGGACGATTCCGCCCGTAAGAGCCTTTAAGGTCTCATCGGTGACTCTGATGCGGAAGGATTTGGAGCCCTCGGAATCACGGTCAATATCGTAGATCTCTATTTTATACTCGGCAGTTTTGCCGTTTTTCAGCGTTGAAATAATGGTTGCCTCGCCCTCGGTGACCTCCTCACGCCTTCCAACCTGAACGGTGGGAGCCAGGTTATCGGGAAGGTCGGTTATAATACCGAAAACTCCGCACTCACAGTTTACGGTCAGATCGCCTATATCCTTATCGGTTAGGATCCCGCACAGCTCTCCCGGCTTACCGCTCTCGCCCTTATGGATCCCTCCAAGAATCACGCCGCAGACCTCGCCGCTTTCCATAGAGATTATCTCACCGCTGTCGGAATCGCAGATGCCGTGACCAAGCCCACCAAACATACCTGTTTCGGGATCGATAAAGGTTATGGTACCAAGGCCTGCGGCTCCGTCACGGAGAGAAAGGCCAAGTCTGTATTCCCCATCCTCAAAGCTTGGACGGATCTCAACGGCGATCTCACTGCCACGGTGCATGGCACGAATGGTAAGACTGCCACCGCCAGACTTTTCCACGATACGCTTTACGTCCTTTGCACTGGTCACACTCTCGCCATTGACAGATATGATTACGTCTCCCGCCTTCAGAGCAGGAACACCTGGTGACTCGGTTACGGTTACGTATTTCTGACGAATTTTAACACCGAAAACACCGCCTCCCGGCAGGAGAACGACGGGATCGGTCTTTTTCTCCGACTTACCGAAGAAAAGCTCATAAAATCTTGAGCCCACCTCAACGCCCTCGGCAAGCGTGGGAGTATATTCACAATTTAGGTATTCATTATTTTCCGCACACACCTCTGTCGCCTCTGCCGAAGCAGAGACTGTGAGAGGAATGGTCAGGGTATATATAGTTAGAATGAAGCAAAGCGCCTTCATCATTTTAATTCTTTTCATTTTTTCTTCTCCGCAGGACTTGATTTGCTGTGATTTGCTATGTATTACTTTGCTCAAAATCACGGCTCAATATGTGTAACAAAAAGAGGAAAAACGAAATTTTGTCATTATTTTATAAATAATTGTTTACAAAATAAAGAAAATCTCCCGATTTCTCGGGAGATTTTGATTGTTATTTTATTTACCCTGCTCCTTAAGAGCGGCACGCTTCTGCGCCTGAAGTCGCTTACGGGCAGGAGTGTCAAGAATAACCTTACGAAGTCTGATGGACTTGGGAGTAACCTCGATAAGCTCCTCATCGGTGATAAACTCGATAGCCTCCTCAAGAGAGAGTTGAATGGGGGTGATAAGAGTAAGCTTTTCATCAGCACCTGTGGAACGAACGGCTGTAAGATGCTTTTCCTTACAAACGTTAACCTCAATGTCATCGGGCTTGGGGTTTTCTCCAACGATCATACCCTCGTATACAGGAGTTGCAGGGCCAATAAACAGAGGGCCACGGTCCTGTGCCTGATAAAGACCGTAGGTGGTGGAAATACCCTTCTCGGATGCAACGAGAGAAGAGGTGAAGCGTGTTTTGATCTCACCGCGGAAGGGCTCGTAGCCTGCGAAAATGGAGGAAATAAGACCCTCGCCACGAGTGTCGGTAAGAAGCTCGGAGCGATAGCCAAAGAGACATCTGGTGGGAATGGTGTAATAGAGCTTCTGACGGCGGCCGTGAAGCTGCATATCATCAAGAGTTCCCTTTCTGGATCCCAGCTTTTCCATTACGGAGCCCATATATTCCTCGGGAACGTCAATAATAACCTTCTCGATAGGCTCGCACTTAACACCGTCGATCTCCTTGTAAAGCACACGGGGGTTGGAGCAGCAAAGTTCATAACCCTCACGACGCATATTCTCAATAAGGATAGAAAGGTGCATCTCGCCTCTTCCCGCTACACGGAAGGAATCGGTGGTCTCACCGTCGGTTACACGGAGAGATACGTCCTTGAGAAGCTCCTTATAAAGTCTTGCTCTTAAGTGACGGGAGGTAACGAACTTACCCTCCTTGCCCGCGAAGGGAGAGTCGTTGACCGAGAAGGTCATCTCCATCGTAGGCTCGCCAACCTTAACGAATTCAAGAGGCTCAACCTTTGCAGGAGAGCATACTGTATCACCTATGGATATATCCTCGCATCCGGAGAAGCAGATAATATCGCCAACCTGCGCCTCGGTTACGGGAACACGCTTAAGTCCATCGAACTGATAGATAGAAACGATCTTTGCAGGACGTGCCTTGCCCTCACCGTGATAGTTGCAGACCATAACGCCCTGACCCTGCTTGATCATACCTCTCTCAATACGTCCGATACCGATACGGCCAACAAAGTCGTTGTAGTCGATAGAGGAAACGAGAAGCTGAAGAGGCTCGTCCTCATCGCCGTCGGGAGCGGGCATATATTCGAGAATTGTGTCAAGAAGGGGGGTAAGATCCTTGCCGGGAGTGTGAGGATCAAAGCTTGCAGTACCTGCTCTGCCCGAGCAGAAGAGCATGGGAGAGTCAAGCTGCTCGTTGGTGGCGTCAAGCTCAAGAAGAAGCTCAAGCACCTCGTCGCCGATCTCATCAAGACGGGCGTCGGGACGGTCGATCTTATTAACGACAACGATTACTCTATGGTTCATTGCAAGCGCCTTCTCAAGCACGAAACGGGTCTGAGGCATGGGTCCCTCTGCCGCATCGACAAGAAGAATAACGCCGTTAACCATCTTAAGTATACGCTCAACCTCGCCGCCGAAATCTGCGTGTCCGGGGGTGTCGATAACGTTTATCTTAACATCCTTATAATGAATAGCGGTGTTTTTAGCAAGAATGGTAATACCACGCTCACGCTCAAGGTCGTTCGAGTCCATTACTCTGTCCTCGGTCTCCTGATTTTCACGGTAGATACCGCCCTGACGAAGCATCTCATCAACCAGGGTGGTCTTGCCGTGATCAACGTGGGCAATTATAGCAATATTTCTTAAATCGGTGCGCTTCATTTTATGAGCCTTTCGAATAGTAAATTTTCAACCTAAATATTGTAGCACAACTTTCGACAAAATGCAATATATGATGAGAATATTTTCTTATTATCTTTAATTTGTTTTGTTTTATTAATTGATTTTTCAAACACGATATGATATAATTATATTAAATTATTTTATGAAAGGAAATTATAACAATGGCAAAGAAAACTAATCCTATGCTTTACTCATCAGTGCTATATATCATCATCGGCTTACTTCTCGTTATATTCAAATCCCAAATGCTCGGTTGGGCAATGACAGTCACAGGAGCGGCATTTATTATTTCAGGTGTGCTTGAGTTAATCAGGAAAAACTACACCGTAGGTGGCATAAACCTATTAATAGGTCTTTCGGTCATCATTCTCGGTTGGGCAGCAACAACAATAGTTCTTCTTGTTCTCGGCATTCTTATTGCAGTAAAGGGAGTAGCAGACCTGCTCGGAGTATTGAAGCAAAAAAAGCCAAATGTAAAGGATTTGATTTTCCCCATACTCAGCGTAGTAGTAGGTTTGATCCTGGCGTTTGGAAACGGACTTGACATATTAATCGTCATCACAGGCATACTTCTTACCGTAGACGGTGTAATCGGTCTTGTCGGTTCGCTTAAAAAGTAAAGAATACATAAAAACTGACTGTAAAAAACAGTCAGTTTTTTTGATAAGGCAGCACTTTAATTTAAAACCGATATAATCAATATACCGTTTATTTGCGTTATAAATCAGCTATGCTCTCCGTAAGTAAATCCCTCTCCGTTTATCTCGTGAGCCTGAGTAATGCTGACGAAGGCGGTGGGATCAATGCGCTTAATAACGTTCATAAGATCGGCATACTGGCTCATGGTAAAGGTTACGGAAAGAACGGTTTTCGATTCCTTGGAATATCCGCCGTAGCCTACAAGCATAGTTGTAGTACGTCTTACCTCTTCTCTGATGGCAATATTGATCTCCTCATGCTTGTCGGATACTATCTGCGCAGTAAAGGCTCTGTTACCGCCGATGAATATCTTATCGATCACGGTAGCGGCGATCCATGCGGAAATAACACCGAGGAGGGTGAGAATAAGATCCTTTATTATAAACAAGCCTAAAACGACGGTGGTTGCATCGATTATGAAAATAACGGTGGAGCTTTTCCACTTCTTAAAGAACTTACAAAGGATAAATGCAATTATATCAACACCGCCGGTAGATCCGCCGCCCAGGAAGGTCAGGGCGCATCCCGTTCCTACACAAAGACCGCCAAAGAGCGCGCTGATAATAATAGCTATATCAGAATGGGTGGATGTTGTAAGGTCAAGCACTCCGCTCAGAACGTCGGGAGATACAAGGTTCATAAAAGCCGAAAGCGCCAAGGGATAGATTATAGTTGAAGCGAGAGTCTTTATTGCAAAATCCCAGCCCAGGAAGAACAGGCCGAGGAAGAATAATCCCCACGTAATTACAAAAACGATAATATCAAAAAAGGGTATCTCGCCAAGAACAGGCAAGGTAACGGAAGAAATGTTCAGCACGTGGTCAATTACGATAGAAAGACCGGTCACACCGCCTGTAACCAGATCAAACGGTACCACAAAAACTGCGCAGCCGAATGCAAGCACCAGCGTACCGAAAACAACCAAGCCAAGATTCTTAAGCTGTAAAAGAAGCTCTTTCTTTGTCAGTTTAATTCTGCTCTTCATAAAAACCACCTTTCATTTGAAAAGTTTTCAAAACATCTAGCAATATATTTTACCACAAAAACATTATATTTGCAACAAATTGAGAATATTTTTTTGTTTGTATTCATTTTTCTTGACAACAAGTCGGCTTTGGGATATAATTATTATATCAAATCAAAAAAGGATTTTCTCTATGGTCGATATTAAAGAAAAGGACTTTACCTCGGCTCTTACCAAGGTGTTTTCGGCAAACGGACTATCCTCCTACCTCTCACTTGAGAGAATGAAGAAGTTCTATGACCTTACCGTGCGTATGCTTACCGAGAATGAAAAATATAATCTCACCGCCATTACGGATGTGAATAAGATAATTCTTAACCACTATGCCGACTGCGTGGCTATGGCTTCAAGGCTTAGGAAGGGCGCAAGCATTATTGACGTTGGCTGTGGAGCGGGATTTCCATCTCTGCCTCTGGCTATCGTGCGCCCCGACCTGAAGATAACCGCTATGGATTCTACGGCGAAGAGGGTAAATTACGTTGCCGAGACAGCGGCTATGCTTGGCCTTGATAATCTTAAGGCTGTGACGATGCGTGCCGAGGACGGCGGAAGGGCACCCGAATACCGTGAAAAATACGACTATGCAACCGCTCGTGCAGTTGCGGAAATGCGTGTGCTTTGCGAGCTTGTCCTGCCCTTCGTAAGAGTTGGCGGTCAGATGGTCGCCATGAAGGGAAAAAACGCCGAATTTGAGCTTTCCTCCGCCAGAAAAGCAATTGCCACCCTGGGTGGAAGAAACACCGTCTGCGAGAATATTACGCTGCGTGGCGAGGGCGAGACGCTTACCCATCCTCTTATTATTATAGACAAAAAAGAAAAAACGCCAAGCAGCTTCCCCCGCTCCTTCGCACAAATATCAAAAAAACCGCTTTAACTTTTTCAACTAAAAAGACAGCCCCGAAATGATATGC
>CAZUJY010000028.1:0-16613 GCA_964620565.1 uncultured Ruminococcus sp.
CTGACTATCCCCAAAAAGAGGCTGCCTCAAATTTGCATTTGAGACAGCCCCTTTTGTTTACAAATATTTTTTATAAATATAATTGACTATCATAAAATTGTGTGTTATAATAATTTAACATGGATTTTTATGGCCATTCGAAAGAAGGGAGGAATTTTATGCGTATACTTGGTATTGACCCCGGACTTGCGATAGTCGGTTGGGCTGTTCTTGACAGCAACAGAGGTCGGCTTCAGCCTGTTGCTTTTGGCGCAATTACCACGCCTGCTAATACCGGCATAGAGTCAAGGCTTCTTATAATCAAGAACGACCTTGAAACGATAATTGATAAATATTCTCCCGATGAGATGGCGATAGAGGAGCTGTTCTTCAACACCAATATTACGACAGGTATTGCGGTTGCGGAGGCGAGAGGAGTTGTTCTTTGTACCGCTCACGCAAAGGGCGTTAAGATCAGCGAGTACACACCCCTTCAGGTAAAGCAGGCCGTTGTTGGCTACGGTAAGGCAGAGAAGCATCAGGTTATCGCAATGGTAACCTCAATTTTGAAGCTGAAGAAGCCGCCTAAGCCCGACGATACCGCTGACGCAGTTGCAATAGCGATATGCCACTCCCAGTGCGCAGGCTCGGCAATAGGAAAGTATTATAACCAGAGGTAAATGATATGTGGTTAGCAGATAATTGGAAGGACTATACTGTAATAGACACCTCCTCGGGCGAAAAGCTTGAGAGATGGGGAAAATATACTCTTATAAGACCCGACCCCCAGGTGATCTGGAGAACGGAGAAGAAAAATCCTCTCTGGCGCACCGCTGACGCAAGCTATAAGCGTTCAAGATCGGGCGGCGGAGCCTGGAGCGATAATAAATTGCCTGAAAGCTGGGTAATATCCTACCGTGATCTTTCGTTTCGCATTAAGCCTATGGGCTTTAAGCATACAGGACTCTTTCCCGAGCAGGCGGCAAACTGGGATTGGTTTGGCGATCTTATAAGGAACGCAGACAGACCTATCAAGGTGCTTAATCTCTTTGCCTATACCGGCGGAGCGACCGTTGCGGCGGCGAAGGCGGGTGCGCAGGTGGTTCACGTGGACGCGGCAAAGGGAATGGTTGCGGCGGCGAAGGAGAACGCAAAGCTCTCCGGTCTTGAAGGCGCTCCTATCCGCTATATTGTTGACGATTGCAAGAAGTTTATTGAGCGTGAGATCCGCCGTGGCAATAAGTATGACGGTATCATTATGGACCCTCCCTCCTACGGCAGAGGACCTACCGGCGAGGTGTGGAAGATAGAGGAGAATATCGACGAGTTTGTAGCTCTCACAGCTAATCTTCTCTCGGACGAGCCTCTCTTCTTCCTGCTCAATTCCTATACCACCGGCCTTTCCGCATCCACTATGAAATACATAACGTCGGTACGCCTTCTTTCGAAAAGGGGAGGATATTCCGAGGCAGACGAGCTTGGACTTCCTGTTGGCAACTCCGGACTTGCGCTTCCTTGCGGATCGAGCGTACGTGTAACCTTTAAAAAATAAGATAAGGAAAAGTAATGAAGGATTATATTATTAAAACCGAAAATCTCAGCTTTACTTATGATGACGGCAACGAGGATAAGAGCTCTGCAGAGATTCCCGCTCTTGACGGAGTTAATATCAGCATTGAGCGTGGTGAATACGTTGCAATTCTCGGTCACAACGGCTCGGGCAAGTCTACTCTTGCCAAGCTTCTTAATCTCATACTCACGCCTACCGTGGGCAAGATATATATTGACGGAACCGATATTACATCCGAGGGCTTTACCGAGGATGACGTATTTGACATTCGCCGCAAGATCGGAATGGTTTTTCAGAATCCTGACAACCAGCTTGTAGCTACCGTTGTGGAGGAGGACGTTGCCTTCGGTCCCGAGAATCTCGGTCTTCCACGCGAGGAGATCCGCAGACGAGTTAATTCCTCGCTTGCTCTTGTTGGAATGACCGAATACGCACGTCATGCGCCTCATAAGCTTTCGGGCGGTCAGAAGCAGCGTGTTGCGATAGCGGGAATTATCGCTATGAAGCCACAGGTGATAATCTTTGACGAATCTACCGCAATGCTTGACCCTCTCGGGCGTCACGAGGTGGTAAACATTATGGAGAAGCTGAATAAGGAGGAGGGAATTACCGTCCTCAATATCACTCACTACATGGAGGAGGCTGCGAGAGCAGACCGTGTTATCGTTATCAACGACGGTCGGATTGCCCTTGACGGTACTCCCAGAGAGGTTTTTGCCAAGGTCGATAAGCTTCGTTCAATGGGACTTGAGGCTCCGCAGGGTAACGAGCTTATTCTTGAGCTTAAAAAGGCGGGACTTAAGATCGACGGCGATTCTCTCACCGAGGATGAATGTATAGAAACACTTTACAGATTTCTTTCGTAAGACAAGGAAAAGATAAAAATGAATGAAATTCTTAAAATAGAAAACCTTTCCTATGTCTACGGAAAGGGAACGCCATTTGAGAAGGTTGCGCTTGATAACATCAGCGTATCCTTTGAAAAGGGTAAAATAACCGGGCTTATCGGTCACACAGGCTCCGGTAAGTCCACGCTCGTTAACCTGCTTAACGGTCTTTATAAGCCTACAGAGGGCAAGGTGTACCTGGACGGCAAGGATATATGGGAAAAGTCTAAGGAAATAGCCAAGATCCGCTTCAAGGTGGGTCTTGTAATGCAGTATCCCGAGTATCAGCTCTTTGACGAAACCGTTAGATTGGACATTGGCTTCGGGCCTCGCAATCTTGGCCTTTCGGATAGCGAGATTGAGGAGCGTGTGGTTGAGGCCGCTCGCTTTGCGGGTGTGAGTGACGAGCTGCTTGACAAATCCCCCTTCGAGCTATCGGGAGGACAGAAGCGCCGTGTTGCTATTGCGGGTATTATTGCTATGCGTCCCGACGTACTGGTTCTTGACGAGCCCGCAGCGGGTCTTGACCCTCGTGGCAGACGTGAAATTCTCGGCAGCCTCCGTGCTTACGCCGAGAGAATGAACGCTTCCGTAATTCTTGTAAGTCACTCTATGGAGGATATGGCGCACTACTGCGACAACGTGGTTGTAATGAATTCTGCCAAGGTTTATCGTACGGGAACTGTAAAAGAGATATTCTCGGAGGCTGATGCGCTCATATCTGTCGGCCTTGACGTTCCTATGATCTCACGTGTTGCAGACGAGCTTATCAAGAGAGGAATCAACCTCTCAGGCGAGCTTTACACCGTTGAGGGTGTTAAGACTGCTATACTTGAATACGTAAAGGCAAAGGAGGGCGGAAGATGATCTCTGATATTACCCTCGGCCAATTTTTCCCAGGATACTCGCCTATACACAAGCTTGATCCCAGGACTAAAATTATTCTTGCAATTCTCTTTATAGTTGCTGTTTTCGTTGCGGCAAATCCCGTAAGCTTCCTTATTCTGACTGTTGTAACGGTTATTCTTATAGCTATCAGCCGCATTTCCTTTAAGATTATTCTTAAGAGCATTAAGCCTATCGTTTTTATTATTATTTTCACCGCAATCATAAATATCTTTATGACAAAAGGTGAGGGAGAGCCGCTGGTTGGCCCTTATTGGGGTATTGAAATTTATACCGAAGGTATAGCAAGAGCGGTTATGATGGGACTTCGTGTTATTATCCTTATCGTAGGCACCAGCGTTCTTCTGACCTATACCACGTCTCCTATATCACTGACGGACGGTCTTGAGTCGCTGCTATCTCCTCTTAAGGTGATCCACCTCCCTGTGCATACCTTTGCAATGATGATGTCTATTGCGCTTCGCTTCATTCCCACGCTTATCGAGGAGACCGAGAAGATCATGAATGCGCAGAAGTCCCGTGGAGCAGATTTCACCTCGGGAAGTCTTATTCAGCGGGCAAAGGCACTTATTCCTCTTCTTGTTCCGCTCTTCGTATCATCCTTTAAGCGTGCGGAGGAGCTGGCGACAGCTATGGAATGTCGCTGCTACCGTGGTGACAAGAACAGAACCAAGCTGGTAAAGCTTCAGTACCGCGCCGGTGATTTCGTATTTATGGGTATATTCTTAGCGCTTCTCGGCGGTCTTATCTGCCTTACGATCCTGCCGTATAGATTTGAGTCCTTCGGACTTGTGTACGATATTCTTTTCTATAAGGTATAAGGTTGGCGTATGAAGTATTTTGCAAAGATAAAGTATCTTGGCACCGCATTCCACGGCTTCCAGGTACAGCCGGGGCTTCGTACAGTGCAAGGCGAGCTTAATCAGGCGCTGAATCAGGCCTTCGGTCTGCCTTGCAGGGTTACAGGCTGCAGCCGTACAGATGCAGGCGTTCACGCAAACGAGTTCTGCCTTACGGTTGAGTGTGAGGGTGGAACTATCCCTGCCGACAAGCTTCCTATTGCCGTGGCGCGTTATTTGCCTGAGGATCTGTCGCTGTTCTATGCCTGCGAGTGCGATAGCGACTTCCATCCGAGATATGACGTTAAGGAAAAGGAATATCTTTACCGAATAATCAACAGACCGATATACGATCCCTTTGAGTATGGCAGAGCCTGGTTCCTTTCAAGGCCTGTAAGCGACAGGGGACTTGAGCTTATGCGTGAGGCTGCCGCTCATTTTATCGGCAGATATGATTTTTCGACCTTTATGTCCGAGGGCTCGGACGTAGAGGATACCGTCCGCTGTGTGACGGCTCTTTCTGTTGAGAGAGCGGGTGATCTTATTGAGATACGCATCTCGGCAGACGGATTTTTATATAATATGGTACGCATTATAGTCGGAACTCTTACCGAGGTCGCCTTTGGAAGAATCGACCCCTGTGATATTCCGGATATAATCGCATCCTGCGATCGCTCACGTGCGGGAATGACTGCTCCTGCTGACGGTCTGTTTTTAAACAAGGTCATCTATTGATTTCCTCTGTTTCCACAAAAATATCATAATAAACTTATGCTCCCTGTGACAAGATTAAAAAAAGTCATAGGGGGCTTTTGATTTGAAAAATAAAAATATAAGGAAATCAAAACGGCTAATAGGTATTTTAGCCATAATAATATTGTCGGCGTCGGTTGTTACCGCTTGCGCATTCGGTGCTTTGGTGTTAAGCGTATATAAGGATATAAGCTTTGAGGCGGATGAACGGTTGTTCGATAGTGCATCAAGCTTTGATTCAACCGTGTTTTATGCTAACGGCTCTGACGGAGAGGAATATCTTCCTGTGGCAATAGAGACAGGCGGCAGTATGCTAAAGCTTTTCTGCTCCATTGACGAGATAAGCCCATATTTAAAGGAAGGCTTTATTGCGGTGGAGGACAAGAAATTCTACGAGCATAAGGGAATAGACATAAAAAGAACTATTATGGCTACCGCAAATTATATTCTGGGCAGAGAGAAGGTTTTCGGAGCATCAACGATAACTCAGCAGGTGATAAAGAATATCAGCGGAGATAATCAGGTAAAGGTAAAGCGAAAGCTGGCGGAGATAATCAGAGCCATACACTTAGAGCAAAACTACTCAAAAAAAGATATTCTCGAGCTTTATCTGAACGTAATACCGATGAGCGAAAACATTTACGGAGTCGGTGCGGCGTCCAGAGCCTATTTTGGAAAGGATCCAAATGATCTATTGCCGGAGGAAGCGGCAGTTCTAATCGGAATTACAAATGCCACCACGGCATATAACCCATATATTAATCCTGATGCTTGTTTAAAGAAAAGGAATACTGTTCTTGCCGTTATGAAAAACGATGGGATAATAAGCTCAGAGGAATACGAGAGCGCAATCAACACGCCTCTTAAGGTCATAGCCCGTGAGGATAGAGAGGGCAGAATAGACTCCTGGTTCGTAGAGAGAGTAATAGACGAGATGGTAGATGATTTCAGTGAAAGGTACGACCTTTCTAAATCGGCTGCACGTATGACGCTGTTAAGCGGAGGATATAAGGTATATACCACTATGAATGTGGCGGTGCAGAGGGAGCTGGAGGACTATTTTGAAGATCTTTCTAATTTTCCCATAGAAACATCACAAGGCTTGAATTATGCTATGGCAGTCACGGATTCAAAAACAGGCTATCTCGTGGGAATAATAGGAAGAGTAGGTAAAAAGAGCGGAAACAGATTGCTGAATCAAGCCACGGCTCCTCATATTCCTGCATCCACGCTTAAGCCTATTGCACTTTACGCTCCTCTCATAGATGAGGGAAGGATAAATTGGGCAACGGTATTTGATGACGTTCCGGTAAGCTTTATTAATGAGGGAGATAAATACCGAGAGTATCCACGCAATTCTCCTGCTGTGTATGACGGTCTGACAACCGTTAAGGATGCGATCAAAAGCTCAAAAAACACCATAGCTATAAGACTCTGCAATATCAGAACGCCGGGGCGTGTATTTTCATCCTTACGTGATGATTACGGCTTTAAGCATCTGATCGAGAGGGAGGGAAATATCAGCGATATAGCATTGGCGCCAATGGCTCTCGGTCAGCTCGGACGCGGAGCGACTTTGCTTGAGATGACAGAGGCGTTTGGCATGTTTCCACGAGAGGGAGAGTGGAGAGAGGCAATAAGCTATCTTAGTCTTGTTGACTACGAGGGCAGAACGGTTATCGATAAGAGGCAACAGAGAAGACAAATAATTAAGGACAGTACGGCAAAAATAATGAATCAGCTTCTTATGACGGTTACCGGGGAGGGAACTGCAAGAAGAGTTACGCTAAGTGATAAGATCGACACAGCAGGGAAGACCGGAACCTCGGGAGGAAGCAAGGATAAAAACTTTATTGGATATACTCCATATTACACAGCCGGAATCTGGTGCGGATACGATGACGGTGAGAAGGGAATCGGCTCGCTTTCAAAAAGTCATCTTGAAATATGGGACGAGGTAATGACGGAAATACACGGTGATATTTTGGAAAGCGGTAATATTCAAAGCTTTTCAACCGAGGGACTTTATTATCTTCCTTATTGCAAGGATTCGGGAGGGCTTTACACCGACACCTGCCGCTATGACCCGCGTGGTAACCGAATGGAATACGGCTATTTTACCGATGATAATAAACCGTATCAGCCTTGCGCAACTCACGTGCTCTGTAAATATGACAGTATGACCAAAGCTATTGCCTGCGAGGGGTGTCCGGAGGAAAATATAGTTAAAATAGCTTTGATTTCGGTAAAGGACAGGGCATTCCCGAAGGAAATAAATGTCACCGATGCAGAATACGTTTACCGTGATATTGACGGATATACCCCACGTCCTATCGATTATGCGCTTCCGTATTTTCAGTATGCGCTTCCCGATGGGGTATTTGTAGGTCGAAGCGGTGATAAAAAGCAGTTTAATTCAAATTGCTATATTCATGACGAATAGACTATTTACTTTTCCTTTTCTTTGTGGTAGAATAAAGAAAAAAGGAGGTGCGCCGTGGAGTATCAGATAGTTTATTCGGGCAGAAGGACAATATCCCTCTGCATAAAGGAGGGCCGTCTTGTTGTCAGGGCGCCTTATAATACCAAAAAAGAGAGAATAGAAAGTGTCGTTTCTTCCCATAAGGATTGGATAGAAAGGCATATTGAAAGTCAGGCGAAAAGAAATGAAAAATACGACGGTCTGACCGATGAAAAAATCAAATTGCTTCGCAAGACTGCAAAAGAAATACTGCCAATAAAGGTAGCTTATTACTCAAGAATTATGGGCTTAAAATGCGGCAGAATTACAATAACAGGCGCTAAAACAAGATTTGGCTCCTGCTCATCCAAGGGAAATATATCCTTTTCCTATCGCTTGATGCTTTATCCCGAGGAGGCCATTGATTACGTTGTGGTTCACGAGCTTGCCCACCTTGCCGAGATGAATCATTCAAAGGATTTTTACAGAATAGTTGAGTCGGTTTTGCCCGACTATAAAGAAAGGGCGAAAATATTAAAAAAATGAGAAGCGGACTATCCACGCTTCTCATTTTTTTCTTCAGAGCTTTTTACGTGAGCTTTAAGCACAAGGTTAATGTATTGCGACAGAGATCTGTCGTCATTCTCTGCAAGCTCCTTGATTTTTTCTAAAATATCCCAATCGATCGTAATGCTGATTTTTTCTTTTAACGGTTTCATTTTTTCATATCCTTTTATATGATAATTTATTCATTTTACACTATTATATCAAAATAACCGAGAAAATCTTGACAAGTAGGATAAAATCTGCTAAAATAATATAAAGTCATACAAAAACATATAATTGGAGGCTAAAAATGAAAAACGTAAACATAATTACGAAACTTTCAGTGCTTGTATTTGCGGCTATTCTTATTGTCATTATGCTTACCGCTTGTGACTTCTTCGGCTGCATCGTACATGATTATACTGAAAACGCGGTTAATCCCACATGTACTGAGGACGGATACACCGAGCACACATGTACAAAGTGCGGCGACTCTTACCGTGATAATGAGGTGTCGGCAACAGGGCACAGCTACGTTGACACCGTTGTTGATCCTACCTGTATAGCGGAAGGCCACGCAACGCACACCTGCTCTAACTGCTCTGACAGCTATGAGGATTCGGTTCTCGCTGCAACAGGACATAGTTACGAGAGCATAATTGTTGATCCTACCTGTTCTGCTGAAGGTTACACCAAGCATATATGCGCCAATTGCTCTGACAGCTATAAGGACAGCTTTGTTCCCGTAACTGCTCACCGCTTTAACGGTGGCAACTGCATTTATTGCGATTTTAAGCAGCCCGAGGAGGCTATCACTCCCGATACCTCCTGGTACAGCGATAACGTTGCGGTATTTATCCTTACAACCAAAGAGCAGCTTGCAGGTCTTGCTTCTCTCGTAAACGAGGGTATCACCTTTGACGGTGTAGTAATATATCTCGATGCGGATATAGACCTCGGCTATGCTCCTTGGACTCCTATCGGAAATGCTGACTTTGCCTTTGCAGGTACTATTACCGGTAACGGACACAGGATTTCTAACCTTGCAATATCTTCCATCGGTTCTTACGTTGGTCTTTTCGGCAAGGTAAGCGGTAGGCTTTATGATTTAACTATTGATAACGCATCTGTATTTGTAAGCGGTGCGAATAATTACATAGGTATTCTTTGCGGCTATACCTCAGGCACTGTCAGCGATATTAAGGTTGACGGTTACGTTGATGCAAAGGATTCAAGCAACGTTGGCGGTATTCTCGGTTATACAACCAAGGAGATCAGCTCCTGCCAGAGTGCGACCGACGTTGTCGGCCATAAACACGTTGGCGGTATCGTGGGTTCTACTAACGTATCCGCAACGGTATTCAAGAACCTTGTAAGCTACGGCAGCGTAAGCGCAAACGGTAATTATGCCGGCGGTCTGTTCGGAAGCATTTTTGCTTCGAATAGCGTAATTTATATTGACAACGCCGAGAATTACGGCGACGTAACCGGTATTGGCGAGATCGGCGGTCTCGTAGGCTACGTTGAGGGCAAGGTTGGCTCAATTATTCAGGCATCTAAGAGCTCTGCCAAGGTATCCGGTCAGCATTTAGTTGGCGGCCTTGTAGGTAATGCTGTAAACGTTGCAATCTCGGGCTGCTCTAACGAGGGCTCTGAAATTTCAGCCTCGTCCTGCCACCTTGAGGGGGATATGTACTATGCATGGCTCGGCGGCTACGTAGGAAAGGGATACAGCGTTGAGAACTGTGTAAACAACGCTGACATTACATACCTTGCGAGAGGTAGCTACGTCGGCGGTATCGCAGGCTATCTCTCTAACGGCGTTACCGAGTGTACCAACAACGGTGCTATCAGCGGCTACGATTATGTGGGCGGTATTGCAGGCGGAGTAGCAACTTCTGACGCAGCAACCGTTATTAACCTTAATAACACCGGCGCTGTTTCCGGTAAGTCTAACGTCGGCGGTATCGCAGGTAATTGGAAGTTCTCAAATCCTATTACCCTTGGCGAATCAACCAATTCCGGTGCCGTTAACGGCAGCTCCTTCGTAGGCGGTATTATCGGTTTGTTTAGCTATTCTAATTCTTCCGTTCTCTCTGCTTATAACCTTACTAATACGGGCGATGTTACAGGCACCGATTCTTACGTCGGCGGTCTCTTCGGCTACGTAAACGGTAAGGATTCTTCCTCTATTTCAAACAGCACGGTTAAGGCAAATATCTCCGGTCTCTACCTTGTAGGCGGACTTATCGGTAAGACCGATCTCGTTCATCTTACAAGCAGCTCAAACGAGGGCTCTACAGTGACCGCAACAGGCTTCATCATCGAGGGCGAGGAAACAAACGTATATCTCGGCGGCTACGTTGGTCTTGGATACAAGGTTTCCGGCTGTACCAACACCGTTGACATCAACTATACCAGCCTCGGTAACTTTGTTGGTGGTATCGCAGGTGTTGCAACCTCCGAGCTTCACAACTGTACCAACGATGCGTCTATCACCAGCACCTCAGGCAACGTTGGCGGTATCGCAGGTAGATTGACTGCAGCACCCCAAAATACTAGCTTCTCCAATCTTGCAAACAACGGTACTGTAAAGGGTAGTAATTGGGTAGGCGGCATAGCAGGTTCTCTCTATCAGAATGTCAACTACTGTCACCGGGTTACCATTAACATAAGTGCTGTAAACAACTCCGAAAGAGTTGAAGGAAACAATAGTGTTGGCGGTCTTTTCGGTTATGTTTATATTATAAACAATCATTACTATTGGAGTTGTGGTCACGGAATAAGCAAATTGGTTGGTACCGGCTTTGCTAACAGCGGATACGTATCCGGCGCAAGCCAAGTTGGCGAACTTCTTGGTTTCTTTGATTCTGATGATGCATCTACCATTGATAACTATACCGTTACAGGAAAAATTACCATTAACAATAATCTTCTCGAGGGTACCTATGACGTAGGAACAAGCTACGATCTCACTCTCACAAACAGAGTAGCTCCCGAGGTTGAGGAAGAAACCCCCGAAACCGAAGAGATTCCTGCAGAATAATTTGAAAATCCAAATAAGCTTTAAGGGCTGACCGAATTCGGTCAGCCCTTTTCGTTAAAGCCTTCTCTGTTGGAGAAGGGGGACTATTTGCGAAGCAAATGGTGGATGAGGTAATCGTTTGTCAAAACTCCAAGCTATGCGACACGAGCCTGTCACTCTCGTAGCAGAGCTTCAGCGAGAAGAACCTCTCTTCCTTTTCCATCAGCTCAAAGAATATCTTATCTCCCTCCCATATTGGCAGGGTAGGGATAATCTCCTTGTTCACCCATTCAAGATGCCCCTCGTCACAGTTGTAGTCGATCTCGCCGTCGAATTCTGTAGCGGTGAAGAGATGCATATATTCTGTTCCGTAAAGGTCGGATACAAAGGTAATAATTCCCCTGTATTTAAGGTCACGGACATCGACGCCGGTCTCCTCCTTTATCTCACGCCTTGCGCAATCGAAGGGAGTCTCTCCGTTTTCAAGCTTGCCGCCCACGCCGAGCCACTTGTCATTGTTCATATCATTTTTCTTTTTTACACGGTGTATCATAAGATATGCGCCGTCTTTTTCTATATAACAAAGGGTAGTGTTAAACATATAATAACCTCGAATTTTATTTACTATATTATAATTATAGCATTTTTTAAGGCAGATTTCAAGTGAAAAAATAAAGTGTATATTTTTTGTTAAAACTAATAAAATTACTTGACATTAGTGGCAAAATGTGTATAATAGTTAAGTGGTTAATTATTTAGCACTAAACTATTCAAAATCAGTAAAGAAAGGAAATAATATGTCAGAATCAAAGCTTTCAAAGGCTATAAATATGATGATGAAAACAAATCATATGCATAGAACTCTAATAGATTCACGTGTCGGTACGCTCGGTATTCGCCAAACACATCATAGGATACTTATGCACCTTGCCTGTCACTCCAGCCTTTCCTCTCAGAAGGCGCTTGCGGATCACCTTAACGTCACTCCCGCTACGGTTACGGGTGCTCTTAAAAAGCTGGAGCAGGACGGTTACGTGGAGCGAACGCTCGGTCAGGATAACAGATATAACGAGCTTCGTATTACAGAAAAGGGGAGAGATATCGTTAACGAGAGCCGTGAGATATTCAGCGAGGTTGACGCAGCTATGTTTGAGGGCTTTAGCGACGAGGAGCTGGATTGCTATATCTTCTTCCTTGAGCGTCTGCAGGCAAATATCAGAAATCAGTGTGAAAGGAAGAAGGATCAATGAAAAGATGGTTTAAATATATAAAGCCATACCTCATGTCGTTTATACTCGGCCCTGTTGGTATGATCATAGAGGTTATAGGCGAGATGTTCATGCCTATACTTCTTGCCGAGCTTATCAACAGAGCAAACGATGGTACGCTTGATATTCCTACCAGCATCGGAATTGCAGGTATGCTTATTGTAATCGTGCTTCTTATGATGTCTGGAGGCGTTGCAGGAGCATACTTTGGTGCAAAGGCATCGGTCAACTTTGCCGCTGATCTGAGACAGGATCTTTATGCAAAGGTGCAGGAGTATTCCTTTGCTAATATTGATAAGTTCTCTGCAAGCTCGCTTGTTACAAGAATTACCAATGACGTAACACAGATTCAGAACTTCGTAAATATGCTTTTGCGTATGGCTCTCCGTTCTCCCGGTATGCTTATAGGCGGAATTATTATGGCTATCAGCCTGAAGCCCAGTCTGTCGGTTATTCTGGCGGTCACAATGCCTCTTATGCTTATTGTTATCGGTCTGCTTATCAAGATGGGCTTCCCCAGATTCGAGAAGCTGCAGAAAAAGGTGGATAAGCTTAATTCCACAGTTCGTGAGAATGTTACCAACGTTCGTGTGGTTAAGTCCTTCGTTCGTGAGGATTATGAGGTAGAGAAGTTTTCCGAGGATAATGCCGATCTTAAGAACAGCGGTATGAACGCAGTAAAGGTGCTTATCTGGGCGAGCCCTGTGATGAATATCTTTATGTATATAACCGTAATCGCAGTTATCTGGTCGGGCCACAGCATCGTTCTTGAGGGGGGGATGAAGGTTGGAGACCTTTCCGCATTTATTACTTACACAACACAGATCCTTTCATCTCTTATGATGGTATCGATGCTCTTTATGTTCTCTTCAAGAGCTCTTGCATCCGGCAGAAGAGTGTGCGAGGTGCTTGATGAAAAAATCGATATAAATGATACTAATTCTTCGGCAGAACACGTAATAACCTGCGGAGATATAGAATTTAAGGACGTAAACTTCCGCTATTATAAGAATAGCGAGGAGGCGGTTCTTGATAACATTAATCTTAAGATCCCTGCAGGATCCACCGTTGGAATCATCGGATCCACAGGCTGCGGCAAAACCACTCTCGTTTCTATGATACCCAGACTTTATGACGTGGATGAGGGCGAGGTGCTGATCGACGGAGTTAACGTTAAGGACTATTCGCTTAACAATCTTCGTGACGGTATAGGTATGGTTCTGCAGAAGAACCTTTTATTCTCGGGTAGCATCGAATACAATCTCCGTTGGGGTAATGCAGATGCGACTGATGGTGAGATGATGACCTCGGCAGAGCATTCTGCGGCTCACAAGTTCGTTTCCACCTTCAAGGATGGTTATGCGACCACTCTTGATAAGGGTGGTATGAATCTTTCCGGCGGACAGAAGCAAAGACTCTGTATCGCAAGAGCGCTTCTTAAGAAGCCCAAGATCCTTATCCTTGACGACTCCACCAGTGCGGTTGACACCGCAACCGAAAAGCAGATAAGAGAGGCCTTTGCCACCGATCTGCCCGATTGCACAAAGATAATCATTGCCCAGCGTATTTCCTCGGTTAAGGATGCTGATTTTATTATCGTTATGAACGACGGTGCAATTACAGGCGTCGGCACACATGATCAGCTCCTTGAGAGCAATGAGGAATACGGCGAGATCTATTACTCGCAGATGGACAGAAAGGAGGCGTAATATGGCTAGAAACTTAGAAGAGCTTAAAAAACAGTATAACAGCGTCTCCCACGGTGTATCTCTTCGTGGCGGCGGCCCGGGAAATAAGCACGGTGTAAAGGGCAAGGGTAAGCCTAAAAATTTAGGCAAAACCGTTGGTAGAATCCTCTCGTACGTTGGAAAATACAAGATATTGCTTATATTTGTATTTCTTTGTATGATTCTTACAACCGTCAGCTCGCTGTGTGCAGGATATCTTATTGCGCCTATCATCAACCGACTTGCGCTTGTTGTTAATCCGGAGGACGTTCTTGATCCCAGCCCGCTGGAGATAGCGGCAGATAAGGTTATTCAGGCGTTTGTGGAGACTCCCTTTATATCTTCAATTATGGTAAATCCCGCAGCAGAGGTAACGGTTTACGTATTTGCTGCGCTGATAATTCTCGGCACTGTATATTTGATCTCTGCTTTGGGCAGCTACGTTCAGGGCAGACTTATGCTGTCGGTGTCGCAGAATTCCATAAAGAGCATCAGAGACGATCTTTTCCGTGCACTTCAGAAGCTTCCCGTAAGATACTTCGATTCTCATCCCACCGGTGAAATAATGAGCCGATTTACCAATGACGTTGATAATATCGACGTTATGCTTAACAACTCGCTTACCTCTATCGTCAGCGGCGTAATCTCTCTCGTAGGTACCTTTATTTTCATGCTTACGACTAACATCTGGCTTACGCTTATTACCGTTGCTTTTCTTCCTCTGCTTATGTTTGCGGCTACCACCATTGCCAAAAATTCGGCAAAGTATTATGGCGCTCAGCAGGCTGCTATCGGTGCGGTGAACGGATATATTGAGGAAACTATCAGCGGACAGAAGGTTGTTAAGGTGTTCACCCACGAGGACGAGTGCATCGAGGAGATGAGTACACTCAACGAGGATCTGAGAAATAAGCAGGAGAAGGCACAGTTCTGGGGCGGTGTAACAGGCCCTATTATGCACAATATCAGCCTCATTTCCTATGCGGTTACTCTTGGTGTTGGCGGTATTCTGATTTGTACCAGCAACTTCACCTACGGTGCGCTTACGGTATTCGCTAACTATTCAAAGCAGTTCTCAATGCCCATAAGCCAGCTTTCTCAGCAGGTTTCCACCCTTTTTGCCGCCCTTGCAGGAGCAGAGCGTGTATTCAACGTGATCGATGAGGTTCCCGAGACTCCCGATGCGGAGGACGCTATCGAGGATCCTATCCAGGGATACGTTATTATGGAAAACGTTACCTTCGGATATAATCCCGATAAGGTTGTGCTGAAGAATATCTCTCTTTACGCAAGACCCGGTCAGAAGATAGCCTTCGTAGGCTCTACCGGTGCGGGTAAAACCACTATTACAAATCTTTTAAACCGCTTCTACGATATTGAAGAGGGAACTATTACCATTGATGGAAAGCCGCTAAAGTCCTATAAGCGAGATTTCCTCCGCAAGAATATCGCCATGGTTCTCCAGGATACCCATCTCTTCACGGGAACAGTAATGGAGAATATCCGTTACGGTAGACTTGATGCTACTGACGAGGAGGTTATAGCGGCGGCAAAGACAGCAAGCGCACACAGCTTCATTATGCGTCTTGAGCACGGATACGATACCGTGCTTGAGGGCGACGGCGCAAATCTCTCTCAGGGACAGCGCCAGCTGCTGAATATAGCACGCGCGGCGCTCTCCAAGGCTCCCATTCTCGTTCTTGATGAGGCGACGTCCTCTGTCGACACACGTACCGAGCGACATATCGAGCGTGGTATGGACAGACTTATGAAGGACAGAACCACCTTCGTAATTGCCCACCGCCTTTCCACCGTCCGCAATTCAAATGCGATTATGGTACTTGAGCAGGGCGAGATAATCGAGCGTGGCGACCACGACGATCTTCTTGCCGCAAAGGGCAGATATTACGAGCTTTATACAGGCTTGAAGGAGTTGGACTAACACTATTTTTTAACGCCACGGACTTTTCCGTGGCGTTTTATATTAATTAATAAAATTTTCCTTGACAACTCATTGATTATACCTTATATTAAAAATAAAAGCGCATAAGGAGAATGGATATGAAAAAAATCAGAAACACATTCTTCGCATTGGTAGTGCTTGCAATGCTTATCAGCATTTGCTCCTGCGCTGCTATGGGAGGCGATCTAATGGATGGCGCACCCGGCGGCGGAGATTATCCTGAGGCGCTTGACATTGCCGTTAATAAGCAGTGGAGCACAGGTGCGACCGCAAAGATCATTTTCCATGTTCTTGATGCTCACGCTCACAAAGGCATCGAATACGAAAACAAGCTTGTAAACGCCACAAAAACTGCGGCAGAAAAGGGAATTCGCATTTGTCCTATAATCTGCAGCGGCGCGGCCGATTCCACCGAGTACACTATGCGTGAGCCTGCTATTTACACCGACGGTACCTTTGTTTTCGTAACCGACGATTCGGGCATAGGCAACTCTCACCACGATCCCGAGCTTCCCAACGTAACGGTTGAGCTGCTTAATTCTCTGATAGTACGCCTTGTAAACGGCTATCATTCGGGCGATTTTGCCGATCCTGTTTTTTGGAAGGAAGATCCGAATCTAAATAATAAGTAACGCAAAAGGGGCTGTCACATTTGACGAGAACGAAAAAAACCGAAAAGGATATGAAAA
>CAZUJY010000029.1:0-1671 GCA_964620565.1 uncultured Ruminococcus sp.
TTTTCATATCCTTTTCGGATTTTTTCGTTCTCGTCAAATGTGACAGCCCCTTTTTATGATCAATCCAAATTTTAGTCTGTAGACGATAAAAAACAAACTCGGCTGCGAATTGGAATTTATTTGTGCTTCTCATACAGAGATGGAAGTATTTCGCACAAATTTCTGTATTCGACAAAACAATGCTCCATCATTCCCCTTGCCATTTTTTCGTTAATGATCATCCCGCGCAGGAGCTTATTTTTCATCGTTTTTCCAAGCCAAAAGCGGCTGATCAGAAACAGTCCGTCATCGGCCCCTTTGAAAATGTGCGCCATTTCCGTATGCTTAATTACATTAAATGCGCTCACATGTCCGCACACAATAAGGGGGATATTGTTTTCGTTCATCATCGATCTTGAAAATCCGAAGTCCTCGGGAGTAACAAAATCGATTCTGAGGGGCATCTTCACACCTCCGATCCTCTCCACCGGGTAATGCGTGTTGGCGGAAAAAGGCGGTACTGTGGGTTCTTCAAAATAGGCTTTATTCTTCTTGTGATACTTGATGCTCACATGCTCTCCGGGGTACCACGCTTGATACCGAAGGCTGTCCTGCGCATGCCACCAAAACCACCATTCGATCATCTCGGGCGTTACACCGGGCATCGGGCAAACCATTGACACAAGATAAGTGCCATCGTCCATTTTGACATACCCGACCTCTTTTTGAAGCTTGGGACTTGTTAGTATATCATTTTTATTTTCAAACAGCGTTTTCGCTATTTTGCTTTTGCCGATCTGCTCGAGCATCTCGGGCTGTATTGTCGGCAAAGACTTATCTAATAAATCTTTCAGTTCCATTTTCTCACCTGTATAGATATCTCATTGATAAATTGGAATTTGTCGTTATTGTATCAAGTTATCTTCTATGTATTTTTCTATAATATCAAACGCTTTATGGGTTTGATACAGATATCTGTTGCCATCTGCATCGGAATTGTAGCATAAGTTAATATGGTACTCAAGATCTCCTTGATGCACCGTGATCCATCGCTGATAAAAATCTATATCTTGATTATCGGGATAATCCTTCAGCTCCATATTAAATACTTCTGCCATTATTTTTTCTATTACTTCTTGATCGTCAATGACAAATTCATAAGTAGTAAATTCGCCATCGGTGTAGTCGTATACTACGTCAATAGATTTTGTACCGTCGATTGTCATAGAAGAATACTTTTCAAGTTCTACAAGCTTTGAGGGTGATTGTTTCAGATTACATCCTACCGTAAACAACATTAGCACTGTTATTAAGATAAAAGAAACAAGTTTTTTCATATTATTTATTCTCCTCCTACAAATTCTTATTTATCAACTAGATTATACCATATTCTAACATCAAAGTCAAGGCGATAGCCTTGCATATCATCCGCAATTTATTGCGGTATATCATCAATGCGGAGCATTGTATACCATCAAACCGCAGGAAAGATGCACGCTAAAGCGTGATGTAAGGAGCGGAGCGACGGATTAGCGAGCCTGCGAGCGTCTATGCAGCCCAAATGGCTGATGATATACCAAACCTACGGTTTGGATAAAAAAATACTGCAGAAATGTATCCTTTTCTGCAGTATTTTTTGGCGTCGACGAGGGGATTCGGTCTCGCACGAACTGCGTGCTCGGTCTTCCACGG
>CAZUJY010000029.1:1771-16599 GCA_964620565.1 uncultured Ruminococcus sp.
AAGAAAAAAGCAGACTCAAGGTCTGCTTTTTTTCTGGCGTCGACGAGGGGATTCGGTCTCGCACGAACTGCGTGCTCGGTCTTCCACGGCTCTGACAGTCCACCGGACTGTCATTCACTACCGTTTCCCCTTCGAATCCCCCCGAAAGAAAAAAGCAGACTCAAGGTCTGCTTTTTTTCTGGCGTCGACGAGGGGATTCGAACCTCCGACCTACTGCTTAGGAGGCAGTTGCTCTATCCTGCTGAGCTACGTCGACGTATTTGCTTCGTGCGTTATATATTGTATCACAAGTTTATTAATTTTTCAAGGGGTTTTGGCAGATTATAAAATTTAGGGCGGAGATATTTCTCCGCCCTGATGATATTTGGGGAAATTATTCCCTTTTCTATAGATCCCGTGGGGTTAAACCTTCTCTATATACAGGGTCGTGGTGTTCGTATCAAGCGTAATAATATAGGTTCCCGGCTCTAAGTAGATGTTCCTGTTGCCGTTGTTATCGTCGTAAGGAACGGTGCAGTCGGGATCGATTATCTCACCGCCGTACCACATACCCGAATTCTGATCGTACAGCTTGAACTTGATCTTGCCATAGCTTGAGGACACGCAGGACTCGGTAAGAGTATAGGTGAATAAGCCGTCGCCGCTTGAGGTCATCTGATAATAATCGTTGGGCTGCCAGCCGTTCATATCACCCATAACGTAGGGCTTGCAATTTGCGATGGATCCGCCTGTGTTGCCACCTGTGTTTCCGCTGTCGCTACCTGTGTTGTCGCCGTAGTTCGGCTTTTCCTCGCTGTTACCCTGATCACCGATAGCGTCATAGAGGGTCTCACGCTTTGCGGAAATATAATCGGCAAAGGACATATTATTGCTCTCGTTTGGCGAGCAGGTGCGGCTCAGGTCAAAGCGGAAGCTGTACCCGCTTGCATTGTGATAGGTCTTTGAGGTAGCAGTTTCGGAGGAATAAAGGGCTGCGGCTGTATCAAAGCTCGCCTTAAAGTGAGCGTTAGTAAGCATTTCGCTACCGTCAACGGCCTTAAGCGCCTCGGTAAACTCGCTTACAAAGTAACCGCCCTGACAGACAGTCTTTAAGAACAGGGGGCTGCGCTGATCGCCGCAAACGTTGTATTTCGAGAAGGGATCATCCTCGGTCATACCGTGGCCGTAGGGGTTCCAGGTGTTTACACCAAGGCCTCTGTCCATATCGTAAGGAATAACTATCATCTTGCCCGTGTCGGCACGGAAATAGATGTAGGAGTTGTTGTAGTTGTTACGCAGGTCGTCGGGACTGCCGATCATATAGGACACTGCGCAGTAATACATAAAGTTCTCTATATCGATCACAGACTCAATGCTTGCCTTGGAGGCGGCGCTTGATTTCAGGGTGTTTATAACGTTCCTGAGGCTTGAGTGATCCGAGGTCTTTTTGTTGGTCTTAAGATCGTACACGTAGAACTTACCCGCATCCTCGTCCTCAACGCCGTAGGAGGAGAAGGATGTGAAGGTTGCGCCCTCGTAGGTCCAGCCAAGCTTGTAAAGATCGCCGCCCAGAGCAGATTCGGGCAGATTCTTCTCAAGGAAGATCTTGTCAACAGGCTCGTAGATCACCCACACGCCTGCGTGATCGTTGCCGAAGTCAACCGATGCAAGATTGGTATGAGGAGCAAGAACACCGAAGGAACGGTAGAGATCGTAGGCGTAGTTTTCTCTTATGTAGGTGGAATCGTCGTTTCTGTTCCAACGGATGTCGATCTTCTCAAGAGTTGCAAAGGTACGGTCCTTTCGTGCCTGTCTGTCTGCCTCGGTCCAGGAAAGCGCCTGATTGCCGTAGTATCCCGGATCGTCAAAGGTCTCCTGGAAGCTGATCTTGAAGTGAACAAGATTATACATTCCTTCATTATCGTTATAGAAGCTGGTTCGGGAGGTATTGCCCTTCATACGAATACCAACCTGGTCGATAACCCACTGAGTTACGCTTCCGTCAGGCTCGGTGACGGTGACGTAAAGGTCTGCCATACGGTAAATAGGAGATTTTGAGCCACGGGAGGAGTATTCATCATAATCCTGCTGAAGCTTTTTAAGCTCGGAGTCGGGAATGTCAAGCTTTAAGGAGATGTGATTGCTCTGATCGAAGAGCATCTCAAAGGCTGCAAGCTCGTCTGCGGGATAAACGGGAGTAGGCTTTTCATTGCTGCCCGAGTTACCCGAGCCTGAGTTATCGCTACCCGAATTGCCCGAGCCTGAGTTATCGCTACCCGAATTGCCCGAGCCTGAGCTACCGCTGTCAGAGCTTCCGCTGTCGGATCCACCGGAGTCGGAGCTTCCGCTGTCGCCACTACCGTCTGTGATACCGCAGGCAGTGAGAGAAAGCAGCATTATTAATACAAGAAATATACATAAAAGCTTTTTCATAGCAATACCTCTCAACCTATTCTTCATATTATTATAGCTTATTTCCTCAGAAAAGTCAACAAAAAAGAGCCGCCCGAGGCAAATTTGCTCGGGCGGTAGGAATTTTCAGTCAGATTCGGGATCGGAAATGGTTAGGTAAATACCGTTTAAGTGATCGGAGCTGTTGGTGAGAATGAACACGGGATCGGTAAGCTCTATCTCGATAGCAACCTTCTCGTTGGTAAGAGTGGTGTCACCGTGAGTTACGGAGATAGCGCTCTCATCATTTACGGTAAGAAGCTTGCCTGCCTCGGCGGTGAATACGATGCTCTCGCCGATGGAAAGCGAAATGTCGATCTCATCCTTAAGCACGGGAACGGGCTCGGCAGATGTTCCTGCATAAACGGTGAGCAGAAGCTCTACGTCAATAGCCTTAGTACCAAGGCTGCTGTCCTCCTTAAGCTCGTCATCGCTTGGAGCCATAGCGGAGATACCGAGGGTGATGCTGTCACCCGCTCTTACGGGAAGATATGCGCATACGCTGCCTGCGGTCTGGGAGGACACTACCAAATCGTTCTCAAGAACATTGGTAAGAGAGATGCTGTTGCGGTGGGTGGGGCTGGTAAGAAGGAGAATACCGTCCTTATCGGCAGTCCAGCTGTAATAGATAAGATCCTGGGGAGTTACGCTAACGGTTGCGCTGTTGCCGTCAAGAGAGATTGGGTTCTCCATAGAGCCGAGAGGTGCGATCACCTCAAGAATAACGGTAAGGGAGTCCGCAGAATCATTTTTAACCGAGAAGATAACGGTGGAAACGCCCATACTGTCGGGAGTGATAACGAAGGATGCTACGCCATCGACAGCGGCAAAGCTCTCGCCGTTATAGGAAAGAACCACCGAGGGATGACTTACGCTTACGTATCTTGTGTTAGCGGCACGAAGGCTGTAGAAGATCTCCTGACCCGACTCAAGAGTGATCTCGGTCTCGTTCTCGGAGATGAAGAAGGGCTTAGCTGCCGAGCCGTCGGGCTTGTTATCGGTTACGGTAAGAGTGAAGCTGTCACTTCCCTCCTCTACCTTAATGACAAGCACGTCGGGAGTGCAATACTCGGGGAGGCTGTCGTAGTCGTAATCTACGGTATAGAGACCTGCCTCAAGGGAGACAGATGCGCTACCGTCTGCGCCGCTGGTAAGCTCATATGTATTATCGCCCCTTGTAAGTGTAAAATTAATGCCGGGGAGCGCGCTGCCGTTATCAAGCTGAAGCTTTAAGCTAACGTCAATGGTTGTGATCTCGGGACCTGTGCTTTCATCACCGTCGTCGAAATGCTCGCCGCACTCGTCACAAAGATAATCGTCATCCGCGTCTCTGTGCTCACACTCCTTGCAGGATACAAGACTCATCACAAGAGTAAGCGTCAGAATGAGAATCAGTAGGGTCTTTTTATTCATTTTATCTCTCCTTAAATAACATAACAAATACATTATATCATTTTAAATGGGCTATTTCAATACCTTTTTGTTAAGAAAAGCAGGAAATGCGCCGCAGTTTTTGTGCTGCGGCGCTTGGTTTAAAATTATTCTATCAGATGCAGAAGAATTCGATAATGAAGGTTCCCTTCTTGGTTGCGTTTACGTAGAAACGGATAGACTGACCTGCCTCAAGCTCGATTGAGAAGGAGCCGGGGTTGAAGCTGCCATCGGGATTGGTAGCGTTGTGGTAGTCGAAGTAGGGATTGGGAGTATCGTCGGTTGCGGGAGTATTCTCTGCTGCGTCATAGCCGTCTGCATCCATAAAGCCTACGCCTGCGGGAAGGTTGAAGTAGTAGGTGCCCGTCTCCTCGGCGGTGAATACAACCTCGTTTGCCCACTCGTAAGCCTCGGTAACCTTGGCGATGAACTGATTGTCCTCAAGCTTGATGCTTCCTTCATCAACGATGCCTACGTTGATGTCGATCTCGTAGAGCTTCTCGCCTACAAGCCAGATCTCGAAGGTATATGCGCCGTCTACCTTGGGAATTACGAAGAAGGATCTCTGCTCGCCTGCAAAGGTGGACATAGCAACAGCGGTGGTGTTGGAGTAATCGGTAGCATTCTCAACCTCTACGCCGTCCTTATAGAGCTTAACCGTTATAAGATCTGCTACGAAGTGGAGAGAGGTGTCGGAGGGATAGCATTCGCCAACGAAGAACTTAATTACATCGGATACGTTAGCGTTGAGGGTTGCGCCTGTGTACTTGTTCGAAAGGACGCCTGTTTCCTCATTGTAGTTAAGATAAATATCAAAGCTCTCGGGAATGAACTGCTCCTTGGGATAGGGAGTCTCGGCAGTTCTCTCACCTACGGTCTGGGTGACGGAGTAGCTATAGGTGTCTGCGACAGCGGACTCGGCATCCTCAAACTCCTGAGTTTCCTTGTTGTAGGAAACGAACTTGAACTCGCCTGTCTCGGGATCGTACTCAAGGTCAACGTCAGCAAGGTTCTGTGAGCCGCTGTAAAGGGCGCCTGCGTCGTTGGTGTAACGGTCAAGAGTGACATCAAGGCCGGTAAGAGCCATATCGTCGGTGTAGGTGAAGCTAAGCTCTACCTCAAAGTAGTTTACGTTATAAACAAGGCTGCCAACGTTATCTCCTACGGCAATAGTGGTGATCTGAACGATCAGAGAATTGAAGGAGAAGGATGCGCTGTTGTTATCGGGATCTGCGGTAAAGGTAAAGCCGCTTGCAGAATCTGCCTGAGACGCCTCGTAGAGATTAAAGAGGAAGGACTCGGCACCGTCACCGTCTGCAAGGCTGGAGATGTTGTAGTAATAGCCGATAAGCTTATTGGGATCGGAGGAGATAAGAACGATAGGCTCGCCGTTAGAGGAAGAAACACCGAAGGTCTCCGCGCCGTCTGCCTGATACCAGGTCTCAAGGGTGTCCTCAAGCTCAACGGGATTGTGGCTGTACGCAATATTGTGAGACCAAGCGTTATAGTAAGCGAAATTCTTACCGAACTCAAAGTCAACTACCTTCTCGGACCAAGCGGCGTACTCGGGGCTCGCGTTACTGGGGCTGTTAACCTCATAGTTGATCCGGCCGCCGTTTATAAGGCCTGCCTGAGCAAGAAAAGCATTAACAAGAGCGGAAAGGCTGCTCTCGTCAACGTCGGCAACCTTAAGACCGCAGTCGGAGTGCTTGCAGTAGCCTGCCGCATTTACGTCGTGAACGTGAATTGAACAAAGGTCGCACTTGCTGTCAAGATCCTCGTCCGCATGGAGTCCGTACTCGGACTGCTCCTCAGAGTGAGAACAGGTTGCTGCGTGCCAGTGATGAGTTTCGTTGGTGGACCATTTATCAGTGAAGCTGTGAGTGTGACCTACCTCGTATTCGCAAACGTCACAAACGCCATCCTCATCCTCGTCGGAGTGAGGAGCAAGACCGCTGTTCTGCTCACCGTGCTCGCAGGTTGCGGGATGCCAATGGTTATTTGCATCATTATACCACTCGTCGCTGAAGGTATGCTCGCAGTCGTCCTTTCCGGCAATATCGCCACAGGATGCAAGGCAGCTTACCGCAAGAGCAATTATACATACAAGCAGTAATAAATTTCTTTTCATTATGGGATCCTCCTTGGGTGAATAAGTCATTGCTTAGATAAATTAAATATGTATATATCTATCTATTATAGATTATACCTTATATTTATGAATATTTCAAGTCATTTCTGCAAAAATTACCCGTTTTTTAATAAAAATATATTAAATATGCAGGAAAGCCCGTATAAAAATGCAAAATATCTAAAAACCAGTTAAAAAGCAAAGAAAAAACCGCACCTCCGAGGAGAGCGAGGGAAAAACGATTGATAATCGTTTTTCGTGAAGCGATGTCCCACGTTGCGAGTCGGCAGAGCCGAGTGACGCAGGCGATAGGCGGCGACTCAAAAGTGGACGGGTATGCGGCAAACGATATACAAGAAAACCGCACCTCCGGAGAGGTGCGGCTTCTTAATAAAGATTCAGTTATTAAAACTGTTAATTAAGCGTAAATAACCTCGATTGCGGTAATTCTTACCTGACCGTTAGTTACTGTGCTGCTTGTGTTACCAACACTAAATGTAATGGAGCTAGCATTTACATTAACAACAGTGTCAGAAGTGATCTGCTCACCGTTAAGTGTAAGAATACCAGTCTTGTCAACAACATAAGTAATCTTAACGGATACGATTGTCTTACCTTCTGCTGCTGCAACAGTTATTTGGGGAGACTCATTCTGATACATTCTCCAGTTTGTACCACTGGTGTAGTACTTACCGGTGTTGCTTCCGCCAGTAGCAGTAACAGTAATATTTTCGTCTACATTAAGGGTAGTATACTTAGTGCTATTGCTCCAGCCATTAGCTGCTGCATATTCAGAAATACTAACAGATGCAGTGGTCTGAGAATCGGAGGGCTCTTTTGCGCCACAAACACAAACGCCATCAGTATAGCTATGACCAAGAGCTTCGGTGCTCTGATCTGCTGCGCCACAAACTACGCAAAGAGAAGGATCGGTGCAAGTAGGATCTGCGTATACGGAGCAAGTGTGATCTGCGCCAGTATCAGTATATGTACCACCTGTGATCTGTCTAGCGCCGTTGTAGGTAGCCATAGCGCCCTTGATGGTAATGATATCGTTAAGAGCGAGATCGGAACCGCCTGCAAGTCTATAGATGTAAAGGGTGTTGCCCTCGTCATCAGAGATAGTAATGGAAATGTTGTTATAAGAGCTGCTGTAAGCAGTGTTGATCTTAACAACGGTACCGGTTACGATAACGTTGGTGTTATCTTCTGCTGCAAGAGCCTCTTTAATAGTCATCTCGGTATAGTCATAGCTTTCGTCGTGACCGGTGATCTCAGCAGTAGCGCCTGCACCAATCTGTCTGCCATTGTAGGTAGCCATAGCACCCTTAATGGTGATGATATCGCCAAGAGCAACGTTAGTAGCAAGTCTGTAAACATAGAGCTCGTTGCCTTCTGCGTCAACGATAGTTACGGTGATGTTGCCGTAAGAATCGCTCCAAGCAGTGTTGATAGCGCAAACAGTACCGGAAACCTCTACATTCCAACCATCAGCAGCCTCGAGAGCCTCGGGAATGGTTACGGGGAAGTAGTAGTCAGGGTCAACTGCCTGACATGTGCAGTAGCCATCGGTGTAGCTGTGACCAAGAGCATCAACAGTGATAGTCTCACGGCTTAGTTCTTCATTACATGCAGTACAGTAAACTACATTATCATAAGAACCTGCGCTTACGCAATCAGGATCAACATTATTTTCAACAACAGTTGCGCCTGCGGTGTGTCCAAGCTTGTCAGCAATAACCTCTTCACATACGGTACAAATCTGATCGTTTTCACAATCTGCAGCATCGCCGGGGGTATGACCCTTTGCATCAACAGTGATAGTTTCACGGCTGAGTTCTTCATTACATGCAGTACAGTAAACTACATTATCATAAGAACCTGCGCTTACGCAATCAGGATCAACATTATTTTCAACAACAGTTGCGCCTGCGGTGTGTCCAAGCTTGTCAGCAATAACCTCTTCACATACGGTACAAATCTGATCGTTTTCACAATCTGCAGCATCGCCGGGGGTGTGGCCAAGAGGCTCACCTACGGAAGAGTTACAATCCCAGCAGAAAGCAGCCTCAGTACAGGTAGCGGGATTCCAAACAAGGTTGTGCTCCTTAGTGAAGGTCTCGCCGCACTCAAGGCACTCGCCGGACTGACCGCAAGTAAGGTAGTAGTTATAGTGACCGTTAGGATCGTAGGTATCATTTACAGAATAATCACAGCCCTCAGTCTGGCAGTGAGCGATGTAGCAGCCAGCGGCAGTACAGGTAGGATACTCTTCCTTATCAACTACCATATCATGGAAGCCATAATCCTCGGAAGAAAGCTCGTACTCCTGATGATCGTTACAGTAAGAACAAGTAGCCTCTCTGTAACCGTCAGTCTGACAGGTAGGAGCTACGTAGGTTTCGGTGTTGGTTACGTAATCGTGGCCATTGGGATTGATCTCGGTAGCCTCGGTCTTGTAAGTCTTGCAAATGTCACAGCGGTATACTGCAGCACCGGGGGTGGTACAGGTAGCCGAAACGATGTCCTCGTGATACCAAACCTGGCTCCACTCGTGAACACAGGTCTCGGGATCGATAGGATCACCGAGAGAAATGGTAACGGTGGGATCGGTTTCCTCAGCAGACCATACGCCAAGGCCAAGAACGTACTCGTGACCTGCAACAAGAGTCATAGTGTTTTCAGCGGACTGAGAGCCCTGAGTGCTAAGAGAAGGATCGGTCTTATCAGTAAGAGTCCACCAAGAATTAGCAGTGGAATAAGTAACGGTAAGAGGAACGCTCTGAGTAGCAGTGAAGGTATAGTATATCATATTGATCTCATCGCCATCAGCGGTAGCGGACTCAGGGAGAGTCTCCCAAACATAGGGATTCTCCTCAGAACCGTCGGGCTCGGTGGGAGTATCACTGCCATCGTCACCGCCTGCAGTAGCAACGGTTACGTTAACGGAATATGTACCTGCGCCAGCCATAGAAATAAGCTTAACGGTGTAGGTACCTGCCTCAAGAGTTACCTGGTATCTACCAAGCTGCATACCGGTACTGTCAAATACGATAGCAAGGAGAGAGTCGGATGCGAAGGTGTAAGTACCTGCCTCGGTAACTACGAAGGTGTAATCCTTACCATCAACAGCGTGCTCTTCGCCGAGCACAATGGAGTTCTCGCCCAAAGCAAGCTCCTCGTTATCGGTTACTTCGCCACCGCCGACAGAACCGCCACCTTCTACGTCACAAGCCTCATAAGTCCACTCGATAACCCAATTCTGCTTGGATTCAGAACCAATGTAGAACTCAAGAGTTGCGCCAGCCTCAAGGCCAACAGTGAAGGTTTCGCCTGCAGCGTTGTTGTAGTAATCAACGTAGGGACCGTTTACAGGAGGCCAAGCATCGCAATCGTTTACTTCCCAAGCGCCAAGGCCTGCAGGAAGAGAGAAGGTGTAATTACCCTCGCCCTGAGCGGTGAAGGTTACCTTGTCAACCCAGCAGTTGTTGTCGGTGGTGGTAGCTTCGATCTCGTTAGCGGGCTCTTCCTCTACGGGAGTAACCTTGGTCTCAACCTTGAAGATGATGTTACCGCCATTCTTGATAGCGTTGGTGTTGTCGGTACCGATGTAGTATGTACCGGGCTTGGAAATGGTGAGCTCGCTGAGGTAGTTGTTGTTCTTACCAGCGCCAACACCCTCGGTGCCCTCGGTGAATACGTCATCAGTCTGAGATGCAACTACGAGTTCGCCGTTCTCATCAAAGATACCGATCTCACGGCCGTCGCCGCCACAGTTCCACCATACCTTAACGGTAGCGGTGCCGTTAACAACGATCTTGATAGCGTTCTTGGTTACGTAACCGGTAACGTTACCTGCTTCGTCCTTAACGTCGTCGTTGATGGCGGTTGTGCCACCCCAGTTAAGTCTGAGACCCTCTGTAATGGTGTAACCGTCGGACCAGGTCTTATTCTTAGTGGTGTCAATCTTGGTCTTTGCGGAGTAGTAGATGGTGTAGAAGCTGGAATACTCCTCAACAGCGCCATCTACCTTATCGCCTGCCGCGAAAGCAGTAAGAGTCTGAACGTCAAGAACATAGGTCTTTACGCCTTTGTAGTCGGGATCCTCTGCGCCACATGCGGAGCAGGTGCCCTCAACGTAGTTGTGGCCGGTAGCGTTAATAGTAACCTGAGCCTTGGTGATCTCTTCACAAACGGTACAAACCTTACCGTCGGAAAGACCGGTCTCAGTACAAGTGGGAGCAGTACCCTCTACCTTCTCCTCGGTGTGACCGAGAGCTGCAACTGCCTGAGTGTAGGAGTAGCCGCACTCATCACAGGTGAAGGTCTTTTCGCCATCTTCGGTACAAGTGGGAGCCTTAGTCTCTTCAACAGAGTAAGAATGCTCGGTGCACTCGGGTACCGGAGGTACGTATTCGGGATCTACTGCGCCACAAACGCTGCAATGACCGTTTGCGTAGTAGCTGTGTGCTGTTACGTTGGAGGTTGCGGTTGCGCACTCCTCGGTATCAGTACAGGTTGCTGCGTGCCAGTGATTGGTCTCGTCGTAGGACCATTCCTCACTGAACGTGTGCTCGTGAACGGGCTGCTCGGGCTTAAGCTTGTCAATAAAGCCCTGAATTGCTGCGCAGGATGCAAGAGTGAATACTGTCGCAACGAGAACAACCACTGCCACAAGCAGCTTAAAGTTTCTCTTCATAATAGAGATCCTCCTTTTTGATTTTTATTTCAGTTTATGAAATAACTTATTTTTGCCGCTTTGCGAATTCACGACCGGAAATTCAGGTATTTTGTAAAATAAAAATAAATACCTGTTTATATTATAGACTATGCTTTTGGATTTTTCAAGAGCTTTTTGAATATTTTTCTAATTTTTTAATATTTTTTCAGCACTTTTTTCCTTAAATAAAGAATATTTATGCGTATATACAGAATATTTATGCAAATATGCGCAAAGCGTGTGCAATATGGCAAACGGCTCGTCCTCTGCGCTGCTCTCAAAGCCGTTGAAAGCTCTGAAAAAACGTAAAAATAAAAACCGCACCCGATATGAGTGCGGTTTTAAAAATATTTATTTAATTTATGTTACTCCGCCGAAAACCATACCCAAGTATAGGATGTGGTGATGGAGTAGGTCCTTACATCGCTGCTTGAAGCGTAGAACGCCAACGCACGACCGGTGTAGGTAGCATTAACGATCCTCTGATTCTCGCTGTCAAGCGTCCAGCCCGTGCCGGAGTCGGAGATGTTCCGGGTTATTCCGACAGCCTTGGTATCGTTCTTCGTCATACGAAGGTAATTCTTTGCGCCGCTCGAGTCAAGGAAGTAAATGTAGGTAATGCCGTCAACCGTTTCCATATAATACTCGGTTGCGTATTCCTGACTTTCGGTGGTGGCAAGAGTGCCGGAGGATACGCTGTTAGCAAGATAATAGTCGGTTCCGTTATGAGTAGCAAAGAGGGTTACCCTATCGCTGTCGCTCTGGGTGGCCTTCTCCCATTTAGCGGTAAGAGTGAGATCGCCCGTTACGGCGCTGTCAAAGCTCCAACGATCGTCGCCGTTGTACCAGCCGAGGAAGGTATAGCCCTCCTTGGCGGGATCTGCGGGAGCAGATGCCTTCGAGCCGCCCTCAACAGTCTGTGTGGAGAGCGTGGTACTGCCATCCTTAAAGGCTACGGTGTAGCTAGCGGTGGGATCACTTCCCTCTCCGCCATTGTCGGAGTTAGAGCCTCCGCTCTTAATATAAATAGAGATAGGCTTCTCGGATGCGCTGCTGTAACAGGAGAACAGACCGCTCGACTGATTGTACTGCAGAGTACTGTGGGCATAACTTCCCTGCGCTACTACGGTTGCAACTCCGTCGGTGGAGATTGTGATCTTCCAGCTGGAGTTGGCGGTGAGGCTAGTCTGGGTCCTCAGGTAGTTATTAGTAGAGCTTGCCGCACACAGATAGCCGTTACCAACGTAGAAGGCAAAGCTGCCGTCGACGGTTCCCTTCTCCAGAGTGATGACCTGAACGAGAGTGGTGTCAAGGGTAACACTGCCTGCGCTCTTTGTAACCGATACGTGCGCTCGGTTATTCGGATTCTGAGTAACACCGAGAGCATAGTCGGCGCTATTTGCAACGATAACGATCTGATCGCCAACCGAAAGCTGACCTGCATCGGTAACAAGCTGCCATGTACCGTCGGTGATCTCCTCACCGCCATCCTCCTCGGTTCCAAGTGCGGCTCCGCAGTTGTCACAGCTATTGTCGGAGTTTTCGTCTGCGTGAGGAATTGCGGAAATGGTGGACTGAGCTACGAGAATTTCGTTACATACAGAGCAATGAGATCCCTCGGTCTTGCCCGTTGCGGTACAGCTTGGCGCTACCGCACTGTCGGTAATTACGGTGTGAGGAAGCTTGTATTCGATCTCACAGAGATCGCACTTAAGAGCAGATTTACAGCTGGGAGTACCGTCGAAGCTGTGCTGTGCGCAGAAGGCAAGAGTCATAGACTTGATCCTCACCTGCTTGGTTCCCTCAACGTCGATCTTAAGAGAGGTGTAGGAGCCGTCAAAGATATATGTATGGGTAGCATAAGCGGTTGTAACGTTTATTCTGCCAACCTCCGCCCAGCTCTCGCCGCCGTCGTTGGATCCCAGGATAACGAGAACGTCTGCGTTATAGCCTGCGTTAAGAGATATAGCCGTTATGGGCTTTGCGGAATTGATAACCGCGTAGTTTTCACCCGAGTAAACTCTCAGCTCGGAGGTGAAATAACAGCCGTTTGTGATAACCGAGGTATTACCGTCCAGCCGATGCACCTCTCCCGCGGCGTTAGCCGTGCCTGCGGGATAGTCGGCAAAGGTATAAGGAAGCTTGTAAACAACCACCTCTGCCTCGCCGCAGGAGGTACAGCTTCCGTCTGCGTAGGTGTGGCCTGTTGCGGGAATAACAGTCTGCGCTGTAAACACCGTCTCACAGTCGGAGCATTTCTCTCCGGCGGTAAGTCCCGTGCTCACGCAGGAAGCGGCAGAGCCGTGGATCTCGACGATATTATGCTCGGGGGAGAGATACTCGCTTCCGCACTTCTCGCAGATTCCCACTTCGTTACACCTGGCATTACCGCCCTCGTGGGCACAATTTATGTCGAGAACCATGTAAGAGTTTCCGCTGGAGCCCGGGATATTGGTGGACTTATAGGTACGGATATCCTGATTCTTGTAGGTAGCAATATAGCGCTCGCCGTAATAGAGATAACCGTTGACTGTATCGTAAACGATAGCCGTCGGTTCGGAGGTAAGCTTGAAGCCCTCGTTATCGTCGATTATGGAAATATACTGCTTTACGCCCTGAGCGTCAAGGTAGTATACCCATACTCCGTCCTCGGCCTCGTCCATACAAATAACTACTGCCTCGTCCTTATTTTCGGTGAGGACACCCTTGCCGCCTGCGGCAATGCCGTTCCAATAGTAGATAACGCCGTTTACGTAAGCCCTAAGAATATAAAGCTCCTCTCTGCAGCTATCACAGGAGCCGTTGCCGTCCTCGTCCTTATGGCCGAGGATACTGCCCTCGGTGGCACCGCATCCGCCGCAGGTCTTGGGCGAAGTACATCCAGCGCCGGTCCAGGAGTGATCGGTCATAGGAGTTTCCTGCTGCGCGAGGATAACCTCGCTACATACAGAGCAATGCTTACCTTCGGTAAGACCTGTCGAGCTACAGGTTGCGTCAACCGCCTCATCTGTAACCTCGGTGTGACCGAGAGGAGAGGTGATCTGCCGGGCAATGATGACCGTCTGACATACCGAGCATTTAACTCCTGCGCTAAGGCCGGTAGCCGTACAGGTCGCCGATACCTCGGGGATCTCGGTCTCGGTGTGTCCTGTTGCGGAAACAACCTGCTGCGCCTTGATGATCTCGCCGCAGTTTTCGTTCTTGCATTTGATTCCCTCGGTAAGACCGTCCTTGGTGCAGGTGGGCGCTACCGCAGAGAGAGTTATGGTTTCGGTATGGGCGCACTCCGCCTCACGAACAAATCCGCAAGCGTTACATTCCGCATCATACTTATCTGTATATGTATGAGAAATAACAGGTGTCTCGGTCTGCTCCTTAAGAACCTCCTTACAAACCGAGCAATGCTTACCCTCGGTAAGACCCGAAGCGGTACAGGTAGCGGCCACAGCCTTGTCCGTAACCTCGGTGTGACCAAGTGCATCAACAACTTCCTGAGCAACAAGAACTTCGCCACAAACAGAGCAGTGCTTACCCTCGGTAAGACCGGTTTCGGTACAAGTAGGAGCAACTGCTTCATCAACTACTTCGGTATGTCCAAGAGCGGCAGCAGGCTCGGAATAGCTGTCACCGCAGGAGCAGGTAAGCTTAATGCTTCCCTCCTCGGTACAGGCGGGCTCCTTATCTACCGTCTGTGTATAGCTGTGCTGATGAGCGGGAGGATCCTCATCGGGAGTTTCATCTCCACCGAGATTTTCATCTCCGCCGGGAGTTACGTCTCCGCCGGGAGTCTCACCGCCAATATCATCCTCGGGAGGCTTACAGCCTACCATAACGAAGCATACGGCGATAACAAGCAGCATTGCTATCAGCCATCTGATCTGCTTTTGCATAGTTATTCTCCTTATAAGTGATTGTATAGTATAGTAATTATATCATTGTTAAAATATAAAATCAACAAAAACATCGAAAAAAGGGGGTTTTTGAGGTATAGAATCTTTACCTTTCTTTTTGTGCTATTTCAACAAGAGATTTTTAGTTTTTCCACAATATAGGGCGCTTTTTCTTCCTTATATATTACAATATGTAGTGTTTTGTCATTTCGAAAGCAAAGGGGCT
>CAZUJY010000030.1:0-16065 GCA_964620565.1 uncultured Ruminococcus sp.
TCTCTCAACACTGGAACCTGAAACCAGCGCGTCTGCCGTTCCGCCACACCTGCATTTAGTTTTCGAGGCTTCATTTTCTGAAGCCTCGATTATTATATCATATCGCTTTTGAATTGTCAAGCGAAATTTGTTATTTTGCCTGGGAGTTGTAAATTTCTCTGAACTTGGCAATGCAGGAGGCAAAGTCCTCGATAGCTCCGTCAACTACCTTGGGATCGGTCATATCGATTCCGGCAATGAGAAGCGAGTCAAGAGGAGACTTGGAGCCGCCGCACTTAAGGAATTCGATATACTTACCAACGTATGCCTCGCCCTCGGTCTCGATACGCTTAACGATGGCGCTGGCTGCGGAGATACAGGTAGCATACTTGTAAACGTAGAATCCGGAGTAGAAGTGAGGGATACGCATCCACTCGTAAGCGATCTGCTTATCCTTCCAAACCTTAGGACCGAAGTAAGCCTTGATAAGCTTCATATAGGTCTTGTTAAGCACGTCGGCAGTAAGGGGCTCACCCTTTGCGCAGAGGGCGTGAGCGTTCTTCTCAAACTCGGCAAACATAGTCTGACGGTAAAGAGTACCCTTGTAGGTTTCCATAAGGCCGTCAAGGATAGACAGCTTCTCTGCATCGCTGCCGGACTCCTCAAGCTTTCTGTGAGCTAAAAGAAGCTCGTTTACGGTAGAGGCAACCTCTGCTACGAAGATAGTGTAATTGGAATTGTGAGGCTCGTTATATTCTCTCGAGAAGTAGGAGTGCATAGAGTGTCCTGCCTCGTGAGCGAGGGTGGAAACGTCATCAAAGGTCTCGGTATAGTTAAGAAGGATGTAAGGCTCGGTACCGGGACAGCCTGCGCTGAACGCTCCGCCACGCTTACCCTTGGAGGGATAAACGTCTACCCAGCCCTTTTCCTTAAGGCCTGCGGTAAGGGTGGTGTGATATTCCTCACCGAAGATCTTCACGGTCTCGAGAACCTCCTCGACAGCCTCCTCATAGCTGTACTTGCTCTCGCACTCGCCGATAAGAGGTGCGTAAACGTCGTACATGTGAAGTCGATCAAGGCCGAGAACCTCACGCTTCAGCTCATAGTAATCGTGGATAACAGGCAGAGACTTACGGACAGACTTGATAAGGCTGTTGTAGATAACAGGAGTAACCTCGTCACGGAAGGTGGATGCCTCAAGAGAGCTGCCGTAATTATGGAGCTTTGAGAGCGTGCGTCTTTCCTTAACATAGCCCTCGTACATGGTAGCGAAGGTGTTGCCGAACTGACCGTAGGTCTTGTAAAGACAGTTGAATGCAGCGCGTCTTACGTTGCGCTCGGGCTTCATAAGAGTAGGCACGTAATTGGTGTCGGTGAGCTGCATATATTTGCCGTTTTCGTCACGAATCTTGCCAAATTGTAAATCAGCGTTTGCAAAAATGCCACGAATGTCACCGTGAGAGCCCAGAGCGTCGCCCATATTTGCAACAAGCTTTTCGCACTCATCACTAAGAGTATGAGGCTTTGTACGCATAACGAGAGAAAGGTTGCGGCGGAAGGTTTCAAGACCGGGCTCCTCCTTGTACCACTCCTCAAGGGTTGCCTCGGGGATGCGAAGAATATAGGGTCTTACGAACCAGCCGGCAGCAGATGCGGAAACTGCGAGAGAACGAACTCTGCCCACTCTTGCTTGGTGAAGATTGTTGGCATTATCGGTGGAAAAATGAAGCTCGGCATAGGTCCAGAGCTTGCTGATAATGTAATCAAGCCTTGCATCATCGAGAAGAACTGCAAGCAGCCCCTTAGCGCTCTGTGTCATTGTCTTCTCGTGCTTGGGGAAGGCCTTTACGATCTGTTCGACCTCCTCAAAATCAGCCTTAAATGCCTCCTCTGTAGGATATATTTTGCTAAGATCCCATTTATACTTGGGGTCTATGTCTTTTCTGTCAAGCATTTTTATCAGTTCCTTTCTAAATAATTACCTTTATAGTATCATAAAGAAGAGCAAAAATCAATAGAAAAGAGAGGTTTTTAGGCCTCTCTTTGCAATTTTTTAAATTATTTTCTGCGAAGGATAAGATCTACCGCATCTCCCACAGAGCTGATAGAAGCGTTGCGCTCGGAAATCAGATCCTCTGCCATACTCTCGATGGAGTAGTGAGCATCGGCGGTGCACTTCTTGAGAACCTGGCCTGCGCCAAGTCCGTAGAAGGAAATGAAATCGGATATAGCACGCTTAAGTCCGGAGTCATCCTGCTTCACAAATACTACAAGGCTGTCGGATGCACTGCAGATATCGGAGGCGCAGGAGATGATAAGCTCTATGGCCTTTGCAGCTGCCTTGCGGTCGGCATTAAGTCCGCCAACAAGACCCCCCTCATCCTTTATCTCCTCCTCAAACTGCTCACGATAGGAGGAATAAATGCGATCCATACTGAGCTTACCTGTTGTAAGATGGTTGATTACAAGCTGATAGATGCAGGCTGTCTCCTCATCCTGCTCATCGGGATCGTAAACATAATTCTTGATATATCTGCCGATGTTAGCCTTTATCTCGGGAGAATCAGGCAGATTTGAAATAATCTTAAAGACCGCCTCGGTGTCACCGAGCTCGCTCTTGTGCACGATGGCAAGATAATCAACTATAAGTCCGTACTGAGGAAGAGCGGTTATAAGTGGATTGCCCTCTGCGTACTGTATCAGCTCGGCAAGTCCCTCCTCGCCGTACTCTGCCTTAAATACGTCGGCAAATACGTAGCCGATTACAGGATAGATCACTCGCTCACGGAAGGCGCCGATGATATCGGCAGGAAGCGCCAGCGCCGCCATCTTATCAAGATGGAGAATATCCTTAAGGCTTGTGGGCGCAACGGCAACTACAACCTGTGTGAAGCGAAGGATAAAGTCAAGATACCTTCCTGTGTTAAGCTGATTTGTCACCTTATATGCCCTTACCAGCTTATCGCCTCGCTTGTGAGCAGACATAGAGGCAAGGATAGCAACCATGATCTCGCTGCCAACTCCGCTCTCAAGAACGAAGCGAAGCGCAAGCTCCTCACAGAATCCGCTGTTCTGCACGAAAATAGACGCAAGACGGCCGTCACCACGGGAGAGACTCTGATTCAGCAGCTCGGTAAGCTTAATAGCCATCAGAGAGGAGATATCTCCGTCCTCTCTGCCTATACGGCGGTTAATAAGGCTTACGAACAGCTCGGAGAGTATATCGCACTCCGAGAGCATCTCAAGACAGGTGTTGCATATCTTCATCTTCTGAGTTGAATTGAAGGCGGGATAATGCCTGTCAAGGAAAATAAGTATCTGTCTCTGTATCTCGGGTGTGCGAACCGAGAGCAGAAGCTTGTCGAGAATAATATCCCTTGTCTGCACGGGCTCGGCTCTGAAATGAGCGTCAAAGAAGGCGAGGATCTGCTGCTGCAGGAATCCGCCGTAGAATACACGGCTGAGGTTTGCGTTTATGATAGCCTTTACACTGTCGATCTCGCTGTCGTAATATCTGCTGATAAAGCAGAACAGACTGTCACGCATAAGATCAACATGAATAAGCTTAAGCAGCACGTCAAGGGCAACCGCCTTCGCCTCCACGCAATCGGTGGGATAAAGTGCGGAAAGACGTGAGAACACGCCGTCGGGGATAGCCGTGTGAGTCGAGGAGTACTTGGAAAGGGGTCTATACATACGTACTCTGTGCTCGGTGATAAGTCCGTCACGGTATTTGCCGTATACGTCCATAAGATTACAGAGCGCATCATCACCCGTAACAACAGTTTCCTCAACGTAGAAACCGCTGCACTGCCAGAACAGGAACACGATATCACGAAGAGTGTCAATGTCGAGGGTGCAGGACTTATATTTATCGGTAATTCTCGCCACGAAGGGCAGGAATTCATCTCTTATTCCGGGATATTCAAAGAGCGAATAGAAGAAGGATGCCAGCAGCATATTCTTATCGTAGCCAGAAGGCATACCGCTGACGGTACCCTCAGCAAAATCGTAGAACACGCCTGCCTCGGGAGAAATCTCCTTATAGCCTTCGCTAAGACACTTGATCTTAAAGCCCTGATAATGCTCGGGATGGCTTACGAAGGTTACAAAGGACATCCTCTCACGCAGACCGTAAGGAAGAACGCTCATTATGGCGTTGATCAAAGAAAGCGCCTCTGAAGAAGCAGAACGGTCGTCTGTGGGCAGACGGAAGATCACTTCCCTGCCGTCCTCACATATCGCACAAAGAACAGAATAAATAAAGCTCTTTACCATTTCGGGATCATATTTCTTTATCGTTGCCTTGTGATCCGAAAGGGGCTTTACCGTATAATTCAGCTCGGGACAGGCGGAGGTAGGTGCGGCAGTGGGCAGAGTGAGATTGAATCTCTTAATATCCTTATAGAATACGTCGGGATTAAAGCAATCTGCCTTAGAGTTGTTCAACACGGAAGCCCTCTCCGCATCAGAAAGTATCAGTGTGTGCGCAAAGTATGCGCTGCGCTCTCCCGTAAAATCAACGGAATCGTAGCTGATAGCGGTCTGCGCCACCACTCCCGCGGGGAGAAGCTTCTGACTGTAAACGGTGGAGATCTCTCCACGTCTTATCTTCAGCGGATCGTGCAGCTCAAGCTTGCCAGAATAAACGATTGACAGCTCTCCGAGAACAAATTCCCTCGCAAGTCCGGAGTGGGCAAAGGTGTCAAAGCCATCTCTTTTATTATAAATACTTACACGTGCGGGTACACGGGAATATAGATGCTGGTATGACATGGCGACTCCTTCAATAGTTTTTCTTATTATTCAACGTTAAGGCTCATAAGCTCGTGAATACTTGTAACGCCCTTATAAACCAGCTCACGACAGCTGGTCCAAAGAGGTGTCATACCGTTCTCGGCTGCAACCTTACGAAGACTCTCAATATTCTTTTCTGTGAGAATAGCATTTCTCATCTTATCGTTAACGTACATAAGCTCGTGAACCGCAATTCTGCCCTTGTAACCGGTGTTGTTACAGAACTGACAACCCTGAGGTCTGGAAATAACTATCGGCTCGTCAATACCGAGAAGCTCCATCTCACGTGCATTTGTCTTACCACGCTTACGGCAGGCAGGACAAATTCTCTTAACAAGACGCTGGGCAATTACGCCTACAAGTGCGTCGGCAACCAGGTAATCCTTAACCTTCATATCCTCAAGACGGGTGATAGCACCGGGAGCGTCGTTGGTATGGAGGGTACTGAACACGATATGGCCCGTGATAGCAGAACGAACCGCGATCTCTGCGGTCTCCTCGTCTCGAATCTCACCGATCATGATAATATCAGGGTCCTGACGGAGAATGGAACGAAGCGCAGCTGCGAAGGTCATATTCGCCTTAGCATTTACCTGGGTCTGGTTAATACCTGCCATCGAGTACTCTACGGGGTCCTCAACGGTTACGATATTAACGTCGGGGTGGTTTACTTCCTTAAGGAAGGAGTAAAGGGTCGTGGACTTACCGCATCCTGTAGGACCGGTAAGAAGGATAATTCCATGAGGACGTGCAAGCATCTTATCAACCAGCTTGTTCTCCTCGGGAGTAAATCCAAGGTCTGCACGGGTAAACTGGAAGGAGGTTTTGTCGAGAATTCTTATAACGAACTTCTCGCCGAAAACGGTAGGAAGGGTGGATACACGGAAGTCATATTCCTTGCCACCTATGTTCATATTAATACGTCCGTCCTGAGGCACACGGCGCTCTGCAATATTAAGGCCGGACATAATCTTAAGTCTTGCACAGATTGCGGAATAAGCCTCTATGGGGAACTCTGCACGCTCCTGAAGGTCGCCGTCTACACGGTATCTAACCTTAACCATGTGCTCAAAGGGCTCGATGTGAATATCCGATGCACGGAAAGGAATCGCCTCCTTGATGATGGAATCAACAAGACGAACGGCAGGGTTATTGATAACCTCGTTATCGCTGGAGATGGCTGCCTCACCGCCAAGGGACTGAATAACCTTATCGGTCTTCTCGGAGTTAAGGTCATAGATCGCACTCTTGGTGTTCTCCATAGCGGAGATAGAGTCGATATATCTGTCGATCTGCACAGGGGGAACGAGGATAAAGTCGAACTTACCCGCAAGCTGGGTGGACAGCGCAGAAAGTGCGTGGCAGTTAAGGGGCTTACCCGTAGCTACCAGAATAACACCGTTCTTGTCCTCGCATACCGGAATGATCTTATGCTTTTTCATAAAATCATAGGTAAACTTCTCAAACAGGTGATCGTCAATATCAAGCATATCGATCTCAACACATGGCATGCAATAGTATGCTGCACGCGCCTCGAGCTCGTTGGTTTCGGTTATCATTTCCTTGGCGAGAAGGTAATCTCTTACATTGCTCTTTCTCGCCTTGCACTCCGAGAGGATCTCGGGCGCCTTTTTTCTTTTAATCAGCTTTTTGTAGGTATAAAACTGCAAAAGCTCTCTATTTATATTCATGCGATGATCCCTTTCTTTTTATTTCGGGGTTTATGAAAGGCTGGTCATTATAGACAGCATAGGCGAGTAAACGCCGATGAACATTGTACCAACAACGAGAGCCATTATAACAAGCATAATAGGCTGGATCTTCGAGGAGAAGGACGTAAATGATGCGTCCAGCTGCATATCAAAGTATGAGCAGGAACGGGTAAGAACGTCGTTTAAGGAGTTGGTTCTCTCACCGATAGCCACCATCTTGGTAAGCATAGTGGGGAAAATACCGATGCTCTCGAAGGCGTTGGTAAGCGACATACCGTGACGAACGTACTCTGTTGCGGTGAGGAAGTGCTTTCTCATATATCTGTTGGTAAGCACGACGGAAACCGCATCCATAGCCTCTGTAAGATCCATACCGCTGGTAAGCAGAAGCGCAAAGGCTCTTGCAAATCTGGTGGTCTGCGAGGGTATCTGAATGGTCTTGAGCAGAGGCGTCTTTACCAAAATAACGTCAAGGGTATACTTTCCCTTTTCGGTACGAAGATACATAAAGAGAACGAATCCCACAGCAATAATCAAGACAACGATAACACGCCACCACATCAGAACGAAGTCTGACATATCGTAAATAACCTTTGTAATACCTGCGATCTCAACGTCAAGGTCTGCAAGAGCGTCCTTGAAGATAGGGATAATGAACACAAGCATTGCGATAGCGATACCTACGGTCATAACGAGAAGCATAATGGGATAAGAGAGTGCGCTCTTAAGCTTCTGCTTATTCGCCTGGTCCTTTTCATAGAAGTCCGCAAGAGCGTTGCAGACAATATCAAGCTTACCTGACATCTCACCTACGTAGATCATACTGCGGAAGAAGTCGGGGAAAACCTTTTTATGCTTTTCAAGAGCCTCGCTCATAAGCATACCACCCTTAACGTCATCGTAGATAACGTCAAGAATGCTCTTGAAATAGCTGGTAAAGGGTTGGTTTCTGAGTACGTCGATGCTCTCAAGGAGAGGGACGTTGGTATTAAGCATTATGGCAAACTGACGGCAGAAGTTGGAAAGCTCGTCGAGAGTAACCTTACCTGTACCGAGTGTCCAGAATGCGGAGGGAGTTTCGCCGGAATATACCTGACAGGATGTGAGATAGAGGCTCTGCTTTGCAAGCTGCTCGGCAAGATCTCTCTCGTCCTTTGCGATGAAGGTACCCTTAATTTTCTTATTTTCAATATTTACGGCTGTATATTTATATTTTTGCAAGGAACGTTTGCCCCCTTTCGAAAATTTACAAAATTAGTTATCGGATCAGAGTCCGAGCAGAGATGCGTACCAGCTGATAATAGGCCAGCCGAAGAGCAATGCAAATGCAACGCCTACGGAAATGAAGGGGCCGAAGGGATATTCTCTATCCTTTTCGTCGCCTCTGGCTTTTCTCACAATAAGGAGAATTATGCTGGCACTAACGGATGCGATAAGCATAGCAAAGAGCATTCTCTGCCAACCGAGAAGAAGTCCTGCGGCAAAGGCAAGCTTTACGTCGCCGAAGCCAAGTCCCTCTCGCTTAAGGATCAGTATTGCTCCGTAATAGATGAGCAGGAAGAACAGGCCGAATGCCGCCGCACCGATAAGGTGGTCGTACCATCTGATATTCTTATCAAAGAAGATCGCAACTGCTCCCGCAATACCGATAATGATAACGAAGCGGTTGTAGATGAGCATATGCTCAAGATCGATGAAGAAAATACAGATGAGAACAGATAAAACAATAGCGGAAATTACTGCGTAAACGGGGTTTTTCTCCCAGAAGAGAAAGACCGAAAGGATCCACAGCGCCGCATTGAGAATCTCAACCGCTATGTATCTCGGAGAGATAGGCTCCTTGCACTTTCTGCACTTGCCGCCAAGCATAATATAGGACAGAACGGGAATGTTGTCATACCACTTAAGCGTGTAGTCGCATTTTGTGCAATGAGATGCGGGCTTTGACATACTCATATTGTTCGGCAGGCGGTAGATAACCACGTTAAGAAAGCTGCCGACACACAGACCGATAAGGCCTGCGAGAATATATACGCACATAAGAATAAACTGTTCAGTAGTCATACTCTACCCCCAAATTACTTGCTGCCGCCGATCTCGGTGGTCGCAATCTTCTTGATAACCTCAATTATCTTCTGAAGCTTGCTCTCGCCCTGGGGCTCTGCCTTTGCCTCGCCCTCCTTCTTTGCCGCATCGGGCTTTTCAGCCTGAGGCTTTGCTACGTGGGCGATTGCGGGGAAGTTGTTGAAGCCGTTGTATGAGTCGGTGAAGAAGCCGCCGTAAAGCTCGAGATTTTTCTTAACTACCTCATTCTCCTCTGCGGTGAAGAGAGGAAGGAAGCGAACGCCGTTTTCCTCTTCCTCAAGGTTAACAAGGTCGTAGAGGAAGTTGTACTCCTCGGGCATATTAACGTAAACCGCCTCGGGATATCCGATAGAGGAAAGCGCAGGGTTGGATGCGATAAACTCAAGAGTCCACTTCATAAACAGACGGAAGTTCTCGAACATATAGCCCTCACGGTTGGTGGGGGTGGGACGGAGCATAAACTTGGGAAGCTTACGTGCGGTCTTCTTCGCCTTACGTGCAAGGAAGTCGCTCTCGCTCTCGTCGCCGTTTTCAGCCTCAACCTCGGCAAGCTCACGCTCAAGCTCCTCGTCCTCCTCGTCGTCCTCGTCCTCAACCTTACGTCTGCCGGGGAACTCAAGCTCATCGTCATCATCGGGCTCGGGGGGAGCTTCCTCGATAACGGTGTTGTCGTCCTCCTCGAGAGCCATGTGCTTTGCCTTAGCCTTTGCCTTTGCGTTAAGGATAAGAAGCTCTGCGGAGCTGTGATCGAAGATAAGGTCCTCGGGCATTACTCTGGTCTTGTAGAGTGTCTTGTAGCCGAAGGGGAGTGTATAGAAGCCAAAGGTTCTGCCCTTGACGATAAAGATTATTCTTGCGTACTCCTCCTTGATGTCAAGGAGAATAAAGGATGCGCCCTTCAGCCTCTGGTTAAGAGCCATAGCCGAGTTGGATGCAGCCGATGCGGCGTAGGTGATAGCGCCGATGCCGATCTGATGATCGGCGCAGGTCTTCTGCAGGTTGAAGAGAATATCCTTTCTTACCGCAGAGATAGCGTAGGTAGACATCTGCTTTGTCTGGTTTGCAAGAACACGGTTGAACTTAAGCTCGGAGCTGTTGCCGTAAATGTTGGACAGCGAAGCTGCGAGAGAGGAGTCAAGCGCCTTCTTGTTAATGGGAGGAAGATTTACCATATCGGTAAGAACTGCCGAGTCGGGCAGAACTACCGTAACCTGCTGCATATCGAGATTGGGGTGATCCTCACGGAACTGACCGAGAACAGCTCCAATCTTGTCGTAAAATTCAGGGGAGAAAGGCTTAGCCTTATAGCCGCTCATCAAGTAGTTGATAGAGGACTTGTCCGAGCCGTTCATCGAATAGAGTGAGATTATTTCTCTGTCGGTATCAATGCCGATAACCGACTGTATGTTACTTTTTTTCTTCGCCACTTTTTTAGTCCTTTCCGTTAGTTCCAAGAGGTGATTTTGCCGTTGCTGTTTAACGTAATTGTTAGAACAAGCTCCAAATTGGAAGTATCAGTAAAATCATTTCCTTTGTAAATTTCATATTTCATTTCAGTTTCTGAGTATTTCACTGAATAATTATTATCAATTTCAATTCTTACATAACCGCCGGTTTTATAGGTTTCGTCCTGCTTTCCCAGCACGTGTTCGCCAATATTATTCACCTCAACCATTTCGTTGAAGTCTTCATAGTCGTCGACTCTGAGGGAATTTTGAAGACCCGAGGTTGACAAAAGCATAATCGTAAACGCCATCATAAGGAACATTACACCGATTGCAAGCTCCATTGCTGCGCCCTTGCGTGATTTTATTAATTTTTTCAATTTGTTCCCTCCTTTGTGTTTCCTGTTAAGCCTTCCCTGTTGGGGAAGGGGGACCGCCCAAGGCGGTGGATGAGGTTCGTTCCATATTTTTCATTATATCAGAACAAACGCCATCGAAATTCTTTTTTATATCAAAATTGGTATACCTTAAAACTGTGTATCCCTGACTGCGAAGAAAACAATCTCTTTGCTTGTCGTACAATTTGCTGTCGGGTTCATAATGCTGTGACCCGTCAAGTTCAATAATCAATTTTGCAGACGGAATACAAAAGTCCACAATGTAAGTGTCAATTACTTTCTGACGATTTACAACAACATCAAGCTTCTTAAGAAAATCATACCAAAGACGCTTTTCTTCTTTTGTCATATTTTTGCGTAGTGATTGCGCATATTCTTTTAGTTCCGGATTGTTGTTGAATGTGCTCATTTTCTCACCTCATCCGTCGGCTTATCTTCTTGATATGGTGTAAGATTGCTTTGGGGATGACCTCATTCGCCGTAGGTCTGACCTCATCCACCGCAAGCGGTCCCCCTTCCCCAACAGGGAAGGCTTGTTTTAAGATTATCTTACGGTGTAGGTGGTTTCTTCAATAAGGAAGTCGTTTGTTCCGTCGTTTGTAGCGGTGATGGTGATGGAATTGCCTTCAAAATTAACACCGAGAGTAACGTTCACTCGTCCATCGGTGATGGTGTAGGTGTAAACATTATCAACATGTTCAGATGGAATAATAAAAGGATATGTTTTGTTATCCTCACTCGGATCAAATTCAACGTTTATGCTTTTAGCAAAGTTATTCTCAAAAGTTGTCTTTTCAGTTCCGTCGTTATCGCCACTGTTATTCACCGCAAATCTAAAGCATTCGATGGCGTTTTCGGCGATGTTGGTGGCTTCGACCATGTCGATCGTTTCAGCGTGGGTTTTGCTATCTACTGCGACAACGCCGATGGATACCGCTGTTACGATTACAATAATCGCAAGCGCCATGGCAAGCTCTACAATCGTAAAGCCTCGGCGGGAGCCTTCCCTAACGGGGAAGGGGGACCGCTTGCGGTGGATGAGGTTGATTTTTGCATTTTCGTTAGACGAGGACACCTCATCCGTCACGGCTCTGCCGTGCCACCTTCCTGGGCAGGGAAGGCTAAACAATGTCATTTTCATATCAGTTACCTCCTTCGCCTGCGTAGGGATTTACACAGAAGGTGTAGGTGTAATTCGTTTTATCAACAAAGTAGTTGATGGTGCAGTAGTAAAGGATGTCGTTTGTTGTTGTTACTATACACCCGTCATCATAATCAACAACAGTTTTACCGGGACTTACAAGCGTAAAGGAAATAGAATCAATATTCTCAAATTCCATTTTGATTTGTTCCCCACTGAAATAGGAGATCATAATGTAATTTATATTCTTGTAGAAGCCCAAATTGACTTTAGCATCATTTTTAGCAAAGGTGAGCAATCCGTTTTCATCAATATAGACATTTGTTGACTCAACAACATTACTCTCAATAAATCCCTCGATGATTGATTCGGCGGCGGTGACGTCCTGCATGGCTTCAAATCTTTCGTTGCTTATGCCCTGGGCGCCGTGCATCATTGAGCTGAATGATACGACCATCGTTGACGCAATGACAAGGACCGCGAGAACTATAATAAGCTCGGCAAGGGTTGCGCCTTTTCTTTTGTTGTATTTATTTTTCATAGTTCCCTCCCTTTCTAAATTCAAAGTTCATAATCAGCCTTCCCTGTTGGGGAAGGGGGACCGCTTGCGGTGGATGAGGTTCGTTCAATATGTTTTAAAATATCAGAACATACTCCATCAAAATTCTTTTTTATATCAAAATTGGTATACCTTAAAACTGTGTATCCCTGACTGCGAAGAAAACAATCTCTTTGCTTGTCGTACAATTTGCTGTCGGGTTCATAATGCTGTGACCCGTCAAGTTCAATAATCAATTTTGCAGACGGAATACAAAAGTCCACAATGTAAGTGTCAATTACTTTCTGACGATTTACAACAACATCAAGCTTCTTAAGAAAATCATACCAAAGACGCTTTTCTTCTTTTGTCATATTTTTGCGTAGTGATTGCGCATATTCTTTTAGTTCCGGATTGTTGTTGAATGTGCTCATATTCTTACCTCATCCGTCAGACTGCGTCTGCCACCTTCCCCAACAGGGAAGGCTTGTCGGGCATTCCTCTCGAACTAAAGCTTAACTAATTAAATATTTCAAAGATTTTATTAAAAATTTTTCGCACATGTAAAATAAGGAAAAAGATTCGTAGGGGCGAGCATTGCTCGTCCTTTTTTAATCATTCTCTTTGTTTTACATTTGCGGTTTTTCTCGGTTTTTGGCGTTTTTTCTGTCAGAAATGTAAATTAATGTGTGCATTATCGCACAAAAGGCCCGATTGATGCCTGATTTTTCGGAAAACGGGCAGCATCATTTTCGGGTCAATAATTGGCAAACAGCACAGCATTCCGTCGTCAGAATGCTGTGCTGTCAAAAACCTTTCCGAGTGGTTTTTAGGATCTGTCTAGATTAGGGGTTAGTAGCGGCGGGAGTTGCAGTGCCACACTTTTCACAAGTAGTACCTGCAGTATGAGCTGTGTTGCAGTAAAGAACATTTCCGTCAATCTTTGTAGTAGTCTGATCATCATCAATGTTTACAAAATTACCAGCAGTTACTTCATAGTAATATCCATCAATAACAATAACACCGGTTAAACCACCTGCAAGGTCAGCAGCGGGAGTATCGATCATAACATTGGTAAGAGCGTTTCTTGCTTCCTGGTCACGAGCGGACTCGTTAGCATTCTCAATGATGTTACCAAAGGTAGGAATAAGAACTGCGGAAAGAATTGCAATAACTGCGATAACGATTACGAGCTCAACGATAGTAAAGCCCTTCTTGTTGTTTCTCTTCATTGTGAAATTCTCCTAAAATTTGTTTTTTGTTTTGTTTTTATTTTTTGACACAGGGAGCGAATATGTATCGGCGAAGCATCCACTCGGAAGGTGCTTTACCGTCGTATTTTCATTTCCTGCATTATCAAAATCTGTGCTAGCAACAAACACTTTTTACAGTATCGATTGCTCTTTTAGTATACAGTTTTTCGCCTTTTTTGTCAATATATATTTAAATATTTTAATTCTTAAAAAATATTAACTCAATTTTAATTAATGGCAGAGTTAGCCTTCCCCTTGAGGGGAAGGTGGCAGCGAAGCTGACGGATGAGGTGTTCGTTATCTACTTTTTTCCACCTCATCACCCGACACGCTAGCGCTATTTTTTAGGTGATGCCTTTCCTCAAGATGCTTTAATATATCTAGACAAACACCATCAAAGTTTTTATTAATTTCAATATTAGTATACCTTATAACCTTAATTCCACGGTTATTTAAAAAAGCATCTCTTTCTTTGTCCTTCGCTTTTGCGTCCGGCTCATAATGTTGCGAACCGTCAAGCTCTATTGCGATCTTTGCTTCTGCACAGTAAAAATCTAATATGTAAACCCCGATTACTTTTTGACGGTTTACAGTATAAGGAATCTTTTTTAAAAAATCATACCAAAGATGCTTTTCTTCTTTGGTCATATTAGACCTAAGATCCTGAGCATATTTTGTTAAATCAGAATTGTTGTTTTGATTCATTTTTTACACCTCATCCGTCAGCTTCGCTGACACCTTCCCCTCAAGGGGAAGGCTTATTAAAATCCGCTGATCGGTAGCTCCTCGTTGTCCTCGCCTTTGGTGATCTTACGGATCTCGACGTAGTAGGACATATTATCGTTTACGGTGACGAGGGCTCGGTCGCCAACACGCTTGCCCATAAGGGCGCTGCCCAGGGGAGATTCCTTACTGATGAAGCCCTTCAGGGCGTTCTGACGGAGGGTGGTGACTATCTGTATCTCCTTCTCTGCCCCCATACGCTCGTTATAGATCAGCACACGGTCAAAGAGAGCTACCTCATCGGGGGAGTCCTTGATCTCTATAACCTTGGCTGTGCGGATCATTGCCTCAAGGTAACGGATGCGGCTCTCGTTTTTGCGCTTTAAGTACTTCGCCTCTTTATATTCGGCGTTCTCGGACAGGTCGCCAAGCTCTCTGGTGCGCTTCAGCTCTGCGCCAAGCTCGGGCGCTAAGATGACCTTGCGATAGCGGATCTCCTCCTCCATCTTTTTTATATCTACTTCTGTAAGCTCGTCGTACATGGTTTTACCTCGGTGTGTTTTAGCCTTCCTCAAGGTGAAGGTGAATTGCGTAGCAAGACGTGGCGGCGTTGGTTATTTATCCTTTCCACCTCATCACCTGCTACGCAGGAGCTTCCCCTCGAGGGGAAGCCGTTAGTATCAAAAGGGCTGTCAAGGTGACAGCCCTTTACTTATATATTATATAAGGAAGATTTTTGTCGAATCTCATCCGTCAGCCTGCGGCTGCAAGATTTAAAGGTGATAGATTTTTCGGACGAGCAATGCTCGCCCCTACGGTTTCGACTTTTTTAGATTAATTTGCGGAAACGATTGCAAGTGTATCTCTTGCGATAACAAGCTCCTCGTTGGTGGGAATTACAAATACCTTGATGGGAGAGTCGGGAGTAGAGATCTCTACCTCTTCGCCACGGATCTCGTTCTTCTCTGCGTCGATCTTAACGCCGAGGAAGGCAAGCTTCTCACCGAGCTTCGCTCTGTAATGGCCTGCGTTCTCACCGATACCGCCGGTGAATACGATCGCATCTGCGCCGCCCATTGCTACTATGTAGGAGCCAACGTTCTTTGCGATCTGGTGAGAGTACATATCCTCACAGAGAATTGCTCTCTCGTCGCCTGCCTCTGCAAGATGACCGATCTCCTGGTTGTCAGAGGTCTTACCCGAGATACCGAGCATACCGGACTTCTTGTTCATCATCTTATCGATGTCATCAGCGGTGGTAAGCTCGCCCTTACGCATAAGGTAAGGAATGATAGCGGGGTCGATGTTACCCGAACGGGTACCCATCATAATACCCTCAAGAGGAGTTACACCCATAGAGGTATCGAAGCACTTGCCGCCCTTAACTGCCGCGAAGGATGCGCCGTTGCCAAGGTGACAGGTAACTACGTTGCACTGATCAGCGGGCTTGCCAAGGTGAGCTATTGCTCTCTCGCTTACGTAACGGTGGCTGGTACCGTGGAAGCCGTAACGACGGATCTTGTACTTTTCGTAGTACTCATAGGGGAGTGCGTACATATAGGATGCCTCGGGCATGGTCTGGTGGAAGGATGTGTCGAATACTGCAACCTGGGGAACGCCCATAAGCTTCTCGCAAACAACGATGCCGTTAAGGTTTGCGGGATTGTGGAGAGGAGCGAGGTCAGCGCACTCTGCGATGATCTCCTTAACCTCGTCGGTTACAAGAACGGAAGAAGCAAACTTCTCGCCGCCGTGAACAACTCTGTGACCTACTGCGCCGATCTCGGAAACCGACTTGATAACGCCCATCTTCTCGTCAACAAGGGTGTTGAGAACAAGTCCCAGTGCTTCTGCGTGAGTAGGCATTGCGATAGCTGCCTTATAATCCTCTCTGCCGGGAACCTTGAACTTAAAGCCGGACTTGCCGCCGATCTCCTCACAGATACCCTTTGCAATTACCTGCTCGTTGTCCATATCGATAAGCTGGAACTTGA
>CAZUJY010000031.1:0-15563 GCA_964620565.1 uncultured Ruminococcus sp.
GGTAACTTAATTGAAGTAGGAACACCGATATAATCAACAAATTACAATTTGTCGAGCAGACAACAGTGTGAAATTACACACTTTTTTACTGCCTTTTGCCAACAAAGAGAGTCGCTCATCGTGGGTGGCTCTTTTTATTATTTTGTAGGCCGGATTTATTTTTTGTATTATTTAACATAAAAATAGTAATACTACTCGGGAAGGAAGTGTGTGGGGTGGTATGAAAATGAAGCTTCGGCGGGAGAAAATATGGAAGGCGGCAAAAAAGTACGGTCTGTGCTTTGCGCTGGGGGCTGTGGGTTATGCGGCGATAGAGGTGATATGGCGGGGGTATACCCATTGGTCAATGATGATCGCAGGCGGAGTGTGCTTCATTATCTTCTCGCTGGTGGCGGAGAGGATGAGGGATAAGAATATTCTCATTAAGGCGGTGGTCTGCGCCCTCGGAGTGACGGGGGTGGAATTTCTCTTCGGGGTGGTGTTCAACCTATGGCTTAAAATGGGCGTGTGGGATTACAGCGCCATGCCGCTTAATATCCTCGGGCAGATATGCCCGCTGTTCACGATCCTGTGGGTGGGGATCGCTATCGCATTTCTGCCGCTTGCTGAGGTTATCAACCGAGAATTATAGTAAAAAAAGCAGACCTTCGTCTGCTTTTTTTGTGGTATTGCCGAGTGGCAGTGTTATTCGGCAAAGCCGAGTGATATTGCCGAGTGGCAGTGTTATTCCCAAATAAGCTCGCCCTCGGAGAGAGTGTGACCCGACGATGACTTCGAGCTGATGGATGAGTCCGAATCGCCGAGAGTGATTACAAGAGCAGACAGGCTTACGGGCATTTTATAGGTCAGTGTGTCGCTGCCGATCTTACAGACAAGATAGCCTCCCTGACTGAGCGAGAGATTTGCGGTATTTCCCTTGGTGCCTATGGCATCGCATCTTTTTGCTTCTTCGGACATACCGCCTCTTGGCATTACTGCTACCACCGAGCCTGCGGTGTAGCTGTATCCCGCCTCGGAGTCGATGGATGAGTTGCCGGTGCCGGTGGAGATAACCAGAGTTTTGCCGCCCGAGAACACTATGCCGCCGTAGGAGGCGTGGCTGTTGGAGTCAATTCCGTCACCGCCCGCATAAACGCAAAGAGTACCGCCGCCGACAGTTATGGCTGCGCCCGAGGTGGCGGTACCGTTGATACCGTCATCCTTAGAGTTCAGCGAAAGCTCGCCGCCAAGGATATTCACCCTGTTGCCCTCAAGAGCCTCATAGCTGCCTACGATCCTGATGCTTCCGCCGTTTACGGTAAGATCACCGTCTGCGTGAATGCCGTCGTCGTTTGAATAGAGCGAAAGGCTGCCGCCGTTGATCGTAATGCCGCCAATGGGGGATGCGCCGTTTTCAAGAGCTGTGTCAAGATTTGCGTGAATGGAGTCGTCGTAGGACTTAATGCTTATCGAGCCCGAATTGATAATGATCTCGTTAGCCGCCTTAATACCCTTGGTGGAGTGGTCGCCCTTATCGGTATTTCCGCCGTCCATACCGCCCTGTCCACCCATACCGCCGGGGCCGCCGAAGCCGCCATCGGAAATAACGGTGGTGTAGTTGGTCCAATCGTAGTAGAGATACTGACCTCGTACGGTTAAAGCAATGGTGTCATAGGCATCGCTTATCGTCAGATAATCGGATGCGGCTACGTAATCGCTCTCCTGTCCCTGCTCCATATCCGAGGTGTAGATGAAGAACTGAAGCTTACCGTAATTCTCATTCTTCGGGAAGGAGTAGTAGTAATACTGACTTCTGCCGCCCGATACGGTGGAGTGATGCTCTGGGTTTACCCATAGATAATCGCTGTCGGAGTTGTAATATTTAATGGAATACTTATAGTCGCTGTAATTAAATCGGATGTAATAGCAGTCCTCGGAGACGGCAGTTACTTCCTCGGAGTAGTTTGAATATTTGTCGGTGTAGATATTAAGAATAGGATCGCCGTCGATCTCCACGTTATACGCCGCATCGATTCCGTCACAGGCGGCATAGAGGGTGTAGCTTCCGCCGTTTAAGGAAACGGCGCCACGCTGATTTCCCTTATCCGAAATATCGCTTCTTGTAGTCTTTATACAGTCGCCGATAGTGGAGATAAGCGTTGCATTTGCTCCCTCAAGCTGAACCGAGTCGTTACCCTTTAAGGCATTGTCCTTACAGATGACCGTAAGGGTCAGATTCTTTACCTGAAGATCGTCCTTTGAGTGAATACCGTTGTTGTTTTCGCTGACAACGGTAAGACTTCCCTTGCCGCCGATCTCAAGATCTACCTCCGAGTGTATTGCGCCCGAAAGAGACGCCTCGTCGTCCTCGGATATGGCAGGACGGTTGTCGTAGATGTAGTTCTCGGTATCACGCTTTGCCTGAATGGAAACCTCGTTTCCGCTGAGGACGGTGATGGGATTCTGGCTGTCGGAGATGATGGAAAGACCCGAAAGCTCAAGATCAAGCTTATATTCATCGCCAATATCGATCAGGATACTGCCCGAAAACTGACCCGACACAGAATAAACCGAATCAGCCGAGAGAGAGGTAATCGTTAAAAGCTCGGGCTCCAGAGTATAGCAGCCCTCGCTACCCGAGATACAGCTGACGGTAAGGCTTGTGCCAACGTCCTCAAATAGTCCGTCGTATACGCCCAGATCCTTTATGTCCTCGCCGTAGGAGCTGTCGTCTCCCGAAACGTTACCCGTGTTGTCCTTGTTACCGCCACCCCCGTTTCTATTGCAAGAGGTAAGCAAAAGCGCAAAAAGTAAAAGTAAAGCGATAATTCTTTTTTTCATAAGATCCCCTTCCGAAGAGTATTAAAGCTCTCCTGTCTGAAGCTCCTCTCTTGAAACCATTATCTCAAGATTGCCGTTTCTGGTGCGGAGCTTATCGATAAACTCCTTCTCCTTCGCTGCGTCACGAAGGGTGAGATTGTAGGTAAGTCTGAACATACTGCCCATATTGGTAGTCTTTACCTTTACGAGCTGGCAGGAGGTGGTGTATTCCTTAAAAATATCGTCAAATACGGTGGTGTAGTCAAGATCCTCGGGGATAGTGATACGCACGCTCTTGTTCATAGACATTCTGCGGCTCATACCAAGGTCGAGGACGTTGTAAAGAGCGAACAGCGCACCCATTATCAGAGTGAAGAGCGCCGCATAGCCGATATATCCCATACCGCAGATAAGGCCTGTGCCCATAGCGAGAAAGATAGCCCCGATCTCTCTTGCGGTACCGGGTGCGCTACGGAATCTTACAAGGCTGAATGCGCCCGCAACCGCAACGCCTGTGCCCACGTTACCGTTTACCATCATTATAACCACGCAAACGATCGCGGGCATAAGAGCGAGGGTGGTAACGAAGCTCTTGGTGAATCTTGACTTAATGGAAAAGGCGAAGGCTAAAAGTACGCCTAAAAGGATAGCCGAGCCAATGCAGATGAGAAAATCGGTTACACTGATGACCGCGGCATATTCCGAGTCAAAAAGTCCTTTAAAGATATTGTTAGGCATTTATATAGGTCTCCTTTGTTTTGTTTTCTTCTAAAAGCTTTGGCAGGACGGTCTTTAGATATGCCGTGCCGTATTTTGAAAAGGGGGTCTTGTATATTTTCTCCTCCGAGAGAATTTTAACCATCCAGAGAGGGATCGCTCCCGGACATTTGATCTCCATAAGAACGTAACCCTCGGGCAGAATGGGATAGCCGTAGGCTTCGGCGCAGAGTGAAATATCGGTCTGTCGGCAGAGGATATTATCGTCAAAGGTGATACGGAAATCGCCCCCATCCCTCTCGTAATATGCCTCTCGCTCGTAGGAGAGAAACATAGCGGGCTTCGGGTATTCGTAATGCTTCATAAAGTAGTCGATCTCACGGCTGATCTGGGTGTCCACAGGACTTTTCGTCCTGCCCGTCAGCCAATCGGCAGCGCAGCTCTCGGGCAGAGCAATACGGCGCTTATATACCACGCCGTCGTATTTCTTCTTCAGCTCAACGAAAACCGTGCTGTCGGCATCGGCGAGCTTGTAGCTTCGTATTCTGAGCTTTTCCTTATACGCCGGCTTCTCGATTGATCGGCGGATAAGCCTGTAGCTGTCTGTATCGTAATACACGTTGCGAATGGTAGTTCGCCCGTAAGAATCAAGCTTCATATAGGGCGCAATTCTGCGAAGGACCGCATCCCTCTGCTCCTGTGTAAGAAGATATTTCAGCTCGTAACGTCGAAAGACGCTTGTGTATGACACGGCTCTTTTCTCCCTTAAATGATAGTAAGTATATTGTCGCACCGCAAGTTGAAAATTAATTAAAAAATGCGGTAAAGTTTTAAGAAATGCTGTAAAACGGCTCGCACATTCAATGCGAGCCGTTAATATTTTTAAGCTGCTTTTAGTTCTTGGTAACGGTGATGATAAGAGCTACGGGGATCTCTTCATCCTCGTATACTGCAGTGTGAGTGTAGATATATACGATCTCAAACTTGGTCTCACCGCTCTGAACGGTGTTGCCGCCCTCTCCGAGAACCATCTTGGGAAGCTCAATAGTTGCTCCGTGCATTCCGCAGCCCATACAGTAAAGGTCTATGGAGCCTGGAGCATCGAAGGTGGGCTTAACCGTGGTAGCCGCGTCAACGTTAAAGGTCATAGTATGACCGAGAACGATCTCGATACGGATATGACACTCGTAGGTATCTCCATTCTCTCTTACGTGCTGCCAGGTCTGCTGACCGGGCGCGGTACAGGTGGTGGTATCCTCGATAAGAGTAGCCTCAACGTTCTCCTCACGAATCTCCTCCTCGCAGGCGGGGTGGCTGCAGTAGCCAACGAAGTCGAATCTGCCTAAAACAGGCTCAAGCTCGTAGGTGAATACGCAGTCGTGAGGCTCGGCTCTCTGAAGTGTTGTCTCAACGGTGTAGCTCACGCCCTCATACTCGAAGGTGTAGGTATAGGTAAGGGTCTCAACACCTGTCTCGCTGTTAACGCTGGACTCACAGTTGTCGCCGATCACCATCTTGGGAATTGCGATCTCCTGACGCTCGGTACAGCCCTCGTTTATACACTTGATAACTGCGATACCGTCTGCGTCGGGAGTAGGCATTGCGCTGTCCTCTGCGCTGTACTGAAGGTTGTGGTCACCGAAGCCGTCGAATCTGAACTCCATGATCTCGGTGTAGATATTGCCCTCAAACTCACAGCTATACATTACGTATGCGTAAGAGGTACAGGTTGCGGGGAAGCTCTCCTCGTCGATCTCAACGTCGGTAAGATAGATGGTAGGCTCTCGGCACTCGGGCTGAGCGCAGGTGCCGATCAGACAGAAGCTGATTCCGTAAAGGTCGATGTCGTAGGTGTAGTTATGTGTAAGCTTTTCGCCGATCTCAAGATCAAACTCAACGGTGAAGCCGTAGGTCTCATCGGTGTAGCTGTATCTGATGGTCTGACGGCGTTGCTCGGTCGCCTGGTTTACGACAGTAGCGTTAGCGCCGACCTCAACGTCGGGAAGCGTGATCTCCTCGTGCTTGGTACAGCCCTCAAAGCTACATCTTACGTATGCCTTGCCCTGCTCGGTCATGGTGGGATTTACGGTCTCCGAAGAAACATACTCAAGAGTATGATCAAGCCAGGTCAGAGTGAATTCGGTCTCGGCGGTGAAGCCGTACTCGGTATTCTCGTAGGCGTACTTAAGGTATCTCTCCTCAAGGATATGGTTATTGCCTGTCTCGACGGTGTTCTCGCCCTCAACAGCCATAGGAAGCTCTACGTTGATGCTGCTCTCACAGCCCTCGTTCTCGCACTTGAGAACCGCGCTGCCCACAGCCTCAAGGGTAGGCATGGCGCTGTCCTCGGCGCTGTATACGTAGGAGTGGTCGGGCTTACCGGCCTTAACACCAACAGTCTCCTTACATTCCTCGCACACGTAGGCGCCGGGAACGTTTTCGCCGCAGGCGGGTGCTCCGATACAAACTATACCGGGTGTGCCATAGATATAAATATTATCGTGGAGTATGAACTTGTCTGCAAAATCGCCGTTGAGCCTATGCTCTACCTCCTCCTCGGTGTAGGTGGTAACGGTGATAGTATCCTCGCCGTATTTACAGGTATGGACGTCCTTACGGGGAGTATGACAGGTAGCGGGGGTGGTCTCAACAAGCTCAACGTTTGTGATGCCGCCGACAGAAACGATCTCCTTCTCACAGCCCTCGTTAGAGCAGGAAACGTCGATAGAGGAAATACCGTTCTCGGTAGTTATCTCACCAACGTAGCTGTGGGAGAGCATGGGGATCTCTTCCTGGTAGGTATAGGACTTAAGGCTGCCCTTGGGAGTGAAGTAGTATTCAAGAATACCAACGGAATGACAGGTAGCCTCAACCTTAACGTAGCTATGAAGAGCCTCCTCGGGATTGGAGATGAAGTATACAATGTGGTATTCGCACTCCTCATCAACGCAGGTCTCGATAAGATCGAACTCTCCGTCCTCGCCCTTGCTAAGCTCATAAGTAAATTCGTGCTCGTGATTGTCGATTGTTGCGTATGTAACACCGAAGGTGGCGCCGCCGACCACAAGCGCAAGAGCAAGCGTCAGGACAATTATCAGTATCCTTTCTTTAAGCCTTACAGCACTTAATATTTCGCCCATATTTATCTCCTTAATTTTTCGCATATTTTTACAATATAACATTTTATCACACAAATTGCGATTTGTCAACTTGTTTTTAAAATAAAAGAAAGGTTATATGCGCTAAAATATGAAAAATCTGCCTTTTTAAAGGATTTTTAAGAATGACCCGCCCGTTCTCTGCTCTGCCCGAGGGCTGCTTTAAGATGAGGGTTCGGAAGGGGAAACGAAGAATTTCTTTATTATATTTCCCTGCTTGATTTTTGTGAGTTTATGGCAAAAATGCCATATTTTGTAAACTATGATTGTCATTTTAATATATTTCGCCTTCAAAAAAGCAAAAAAGGCGGACGCTCCCTCTATGGAAAACGTCCGACTTTTTAAGTAAAAGCGATGCTCATTACTTAAGAACCTTGATATAGTGAAGAATAGAAAGAACTATACCTGCGGTGAAGTAAATACCGATAAGGCTTCCGATAGCGGTGAAGATAGCGCCAACGATAGCGATATTGGAAAGAAGACCAATGATAAGGCCTGCGATTACATCGGCAACAACGTGGATAAGAATGTTAATGATAAGAGCGCCAACGTCCTTCTTCTCTCTGAAAGAAAGGGGAAACAGCTTCTTGAGTAATTCCATTTTCACAACCTCCTTATAGAATAATATGTGCGCAGAAAAAATAAATTCCTGCGGGAAAAAATAAATTCCTGCGGGGAAAATAATTTTTAGCCGTAATGTATTGTAGCACCTTTTTCGCCAAATGTCAACATTCTACCGATTTTTTATAAAAAAAGTGTAGAGGATTTGTGTCCGTTTTTTTACAAAATGTGTTGAATTTGGTATTTATTAATGCTATAATTTAACTATGTCAGCAGATCAAGCTATCCGTTGCATAGTTTTTATCCCGGGTGGCCGTGAGGTCATCCTCTGACAAATAATCAGGAGGTTAGAACATGCTTATCACCATTATTTCAAAGGAAAGAGTTGCAAAATCGGCATAGGCTGACGCATTATGGCCTATGTCACCGAAAATAACACGGAGGCAGAAGATGGGCTGTAAAAGGAACACCCGAATTCCGACCGAGCTTATAGAACAGATCCAGGAGTACGTGGACGGTGAGACCGTCTACATACCGAGAAAGGCGAGCAAAAGGCGAAAATGGGGCGAAAGCTCAGGAAGCCATCTTTCGCTGGATGACAGGAATGCTGAGATCTACCGCAAGTACAAAAGCGGTGTCAGCGTAAAGCTTCTGTCGGAGGAGTATTATATCTTAGCCGTAAGTTAGTCGAACCCATAAGCCCTACGGGATAAATTTTAGCGTCTTTTTAAGGCTTTCGCCTTGTAAAGTCCGCACTTGACTGCGTCAAAATCCTAAAAAATCCATCAAAAATTTATTTGCCGTATGGTGCGAAGCAGTTTTAAAAGAATAGATTTTTTCATAATCAAGCCGATTTTTTTGAGGAATATGCGGATATTTAAGAAAAAATTGGCGATGAGTAGGGAGAAATCTATCTTTTAAAACCTTGTTGGTTCGACTACCTTACGGCTACCCAAGGGATATACAAAATATTGGCTAAGTTCAAACAAGGCTGAAGTAATTAACCCAACCAAAAGGGCGGGATAGTCTCCCGCCCTACATTCATTCTTTGGGCGTATTTTACGCCAAAGAGGAGGACTAATACACTATGAATATTATCAGCGTAAGGGATCTTTCAAAGATCTTTAAAAAGCCGAAGAGAGACGAGGGTCTTCGCGGTATGGTGAAGGCTCTGTTCTCACGCAAGTACGACGAGGTACGTGCGGTGGACGGCATCTCCTTCGATATAGCAGAGGGCGAGATCGTAGGCTACATTGGCGCAAACGGCGCGGGAAAATCCACCACAATCAAGATGATGTGCGGTATTCTCCACCCCACAAGCGGCAGCGTTACCGTAGGCGGTCTTGACTTTTCCAAAAACCGCCAGCAGATAAACAAGCAGATGGGCGTAGTCTTCGGTCAGAAGACCCAGCTGTGGTGGGATATTCCCCTTATCGAGACCTTCAAGATCCTAAAGAGCATCTACGAGGTACCCGACGAGGAGTATAACGAGAGATTTGACTATCTCTGCGAGCTTCTTGATATGAAGCCCTTCCTCACCCAGACTGTACGCTCGCTCTCCCTCGGTCAGAGAATGAGAGCAGACTTTGCCGCGGCGCTTATCCACTCGCCGAAGATCGTTTATCTCGACGAGCCCACAATAGGTCTTGACGTGCTTGTAAAGGACAAGATAAGAGGCGCAATCAAGGAGCTTAATAAAAGATACAACATCACCGTCATTCTCACCACCCACGATATGAAGGATATTGAGGAGCTTTGCAACCGAATTATCATCATTGACAAGGGTAAGATACTCTACGACGGCAGTCTTGCTAACATAAAATACCGCTTTGGCAACACCAAGACTATCTACCTGCCCGTTAATCTGCAGATAGACGAGGATGAGCTGAAGGAGAGATTTACAGGTGTTACCCTTGAAAGAAAGGACGAGAAGCTGGCTATCAAATTCTCGCTTAACGACGTGGATCTTGACGATATGCTGCTCTACCTCATCAACACCTATCACGTAAAGGACTTCAAGATCGAGGACATTTCTATTGAGGATATAACAAAACAGCTTTATGAAAAAAATTAAAAGGATACTTAAACTGTATCTGCCCTTTTCAAAAGCGGGCGTAAAGATCGAGCTCGCCTACAAGGCGCAGATAGTGATGTGGATAATCATATCACTTGTGGAGACTGTATTCGTCGTATTCCTTTACGGCGCAATATACAGAAATTCTCCCGACGGAATGAACTCTGTAATCAACGGATTTACCTTCTACGAGATGGTTTTATATATGATAACCTCCTTCTTCTTCACTTTTATTATGGGTTCTGGAGATACAAGCTATGATATTGCAACCGACATCCGTGAAGGTACTATCGCAAATACACTGACAAAGCCGGTGTCCTACCGACTGAGGCATCTGTTTACCTATTTCGGCGTGTTTGTGCTTGATTATTTAGTAATAATCGTTCCCTTCTTTACGTTGGTTTACGGCATTTTTATCGGCGCAGGATTTTATGAGACGGGAGCTGTTGAGTTTATAATCAACCTTGCTCTGTTCTTACTTTTCAGTATTCTCGCCGCATTTATGAACAATGCCATAAGCTACTTTATAGGTCTTATGGTGTTCTACACCGACCATCTGTTCGGTCTTAATATGGCCAGAAATGCGATTCAGGGATTCCTTGGCGGTCAGATGGTTCCGCTTGCATATATGGGGGCTTTGGGAAGAGTATTTTCCTTCACACCTTTTGCATTTATGAACTCGGTTCCCGTCCTTGTAATTATGGGAAAAGTGGAGCATTTGCAAGCCTTAGTTTACATTTTGATAGCATTAGCCTGGATTTTGATCATTGAGCTTGCCAACAAGCTGATCTTTAGCCGTGCGCTTCGTAAGCTGTCGGTACAGGGAGGCTAGGCTATGAGATATTTAAAGCTTTATGCAACCTACGCAAAGCTCTCGCTGATGAGCAAGCTTGTCTACAAGGTGAACGCCATTATCGGCATTGTCGCCTTTCTGTTTATGGAGGCTACCTCCCTGCTTACCCTCTACTTCCTTGTCAGCTCGGTGCCGGACATTGACGGTTACAGCATCTATCACATCGGACTGCTCTTCGGTCTTACCAATATGGCGGTGGGAATCGACCACCTGCTGACCGACAAGCTGTGGAACGTGGCATACTTCGAGGTAAGGCTGGGTAAGCTTGACCACATGTTCCTCCGTCCCCTGCCCATTCTGTTCCAGGTAATCGCATCCGAGGTACAGCTTGAGGCTCTCGGCGAGCTTATCGTAGCGACCGCTCTTATTATTCTTTGCGGAAGTCAGCTGACCTTTGCGGGAGGTGTGGGCTCGGTGCTGCTGATGATACTCGGCGTTATCTGTGCGGCGGTGATCATCACCTCCTTTAAGATAATGGTGGCATCGCTTGCCTTTAAGTTCAAGAGAAGCGGTCCCCTGCTCCAGTTTATCTACAACTTCTCGGGCTTTACCAAGTACCCGCTGAACATTTATCCCAAGTTTATAAGAGTGATCCTAACCTTTATCATTCCTCTCGGTCTCTGTCTGTTCTATCCCTTCGAGAATCTCTTTAAGCCTAATGAAAATGCGCCGCTTATCGCACTCGGAATCGTTGGCTTTACCGCAATTTTCAGCACGGTGTGTATTCTCGTCTGGAACAAGATGGTCAAGATGTACGAGAGCACGGGAACATAATGAATTTAGAATTCAGAATTCAGAATGCTGAATGCAAAAAAGGACGAAAAATTCGTCCTTTTTTTTAGTGGTTTTTGATGGCTTCGGGGTGATTTTTAAGGATCTCGGACATCGCAGCCTTGTCGCCCACTACCGTAAGATCGCCTTGATAGAACTGTAAGATCGAGGCGGGGACGGCGGGGGTCACTCTGCCGAAAAGAGCGGATTCAAGGATCTTCGCCTTTCCCTCTCCCGTGGCTAAAAGGAGTATTCGCCTCGCCCTTAAAATTCTGCCGATGCCCATAGAGATCGCCTGTCTCGGCACCTCTTTTTCCGAGTCAAAAAATCTTGAATTTGCCGAGATGGTGGAGTCGGTCAGATCGACGCATTGTGTGTCCTTCGGGAAATGGTCGCTCGGCTCGTTAAAGGCTATGTGTCCGTTGTGGCCGATGCCGAGCAGCTGAATGTCCACAACTCCAAGACGGTCGAGTAGACGGTCGTAGCTCTCGCACTCGGTATAGGGGTCTGCGGCGCCGCTTGGAATATGAATGTTTTCCTTCGGTATGTCGATTTTATCGAACAGGTTTTCCCTCATAAAGTGGGCGTAGCTCTGAATGTGGCTCTCGGGCAAGCCTACGTATTCGTCAAGATTGACGCTTCTGACATCCCTGAAGGAAAGCACGCCCGACAGGTGCATTCTCACCAGATCGGCATACATATTCAAGGGCGTTGAGCCTGTGGCAAGGCCGATCAGCGCAGACGGGCGCTCCCTTATCACCTCAGCCATGATTTCGGCGGCTATTCTGCCCGCCTCGATCTCACTGTCGGTGCAAATTAATTTTACCATTCTTTCCTCCTTGTCGAAGTTGTGTTAATAAATGGTTATGCAAAGAGCAAAAAAATGGTTAATACACCCCTGTCGGTTGTTGACAAAACAGGTAAAAAACTGTATAATTATTATGGAAAAATATAAAGGACGTGAAAAATATGAAGATATTACACACCTCAGACATTCATCTTGACTCTCCGCTGACCTCAAGGCTGCCCTCCGATAAGGTGAGGGAAAGACGCCGTGAGCTGCTCTCAGGCTTCGGCAGGCTTGTTGGGGAGGCAAAGACCTTTGGCGCAGAGGCGATAATTATCGCAGGCGACCTTTTTGATTCAAGCAGAGTGTCAAGAAAGGCTCTTGACACAGCCCTTAACGTTATCGAGGAGGAGAGAGCTATCACCTTCTTCTATCTCCAGGGCAACCACGAGGGCGATGCGCTTATGACCTCGGGAAGAGTGCTGCCAGATAACCTTAAGACCTTCGGCAGAGATTGGACCTACTACCGAATAGGTGAGGTGACTGTGGCAGGCAGAAGTGAGATATGCGAGGGTATGTTCGACAGCCTTTCCCTGCCCGAGAGCGGCAAGAATATAGTTGTGCTTCACGGCGAGCTTCGTGACAGAAGCGCATCTCCCGAGACGATCGGTATTCGTGAGGCGGCAGGCAAAAACATAGATTATATGGCTCTTGGTCACTATCACAGCTATCAGACAGAGGCCATAGACGACAGAGGCGCGGCGGTTTACAGCGGCACACCCGAGGGCCGAGGCTTTGACGAGGTGGGTGACAAGGGCTACGTTATCCTCTCCACCGACTCGGCTAGGATCCTCCACAGCTTCCGCAGCTTTGCAAAGAGAAGGCTGCATATAGTTCCCCTGGAGCTTGACGGAGCGACCAAGACGGTTGAGATCGGCGAGAGAGCTGAGAGAGCTCTCCGTGGCATAGGCTATAGCGACATAGTAAGGCTTGAGCTGTGCGGCAGATACCATCCTAATCTCTGGAAGGATACCGAGTCGCTCTACCGTGACTTCGGCAGTAGATTCTACTATTTCGAGATCAAGGACAGCTCCAAGATGGCAATTAACCCCGAAGACTATAAGCACGATATGTCACTTAAGGGTGAGTTTATAAGAACGGTGAGCGCAGACGATACGCTTGACCGTGAGACCAAGGAAAAAATCATCGCCTGCGGCATCAATGCGCTGATGGGCGAGGAGCTTTTTGAGGCTTAAGCAGGAGGGACAGATGAAGTTAATTGAATGCTACGTCGAGAATTTCGGCAAAATAAGCAAACAGCGGTTCGACTTCCGTGACGGTCTTAACTGCATTAAGGGTGATAACGGCTGGGGTAAGACCACTCTGGCGGCATTTATCAAGGTGATGCTCTACGGTATGAGCGACACCAAAAAACAAAGCCTTGAGGAGAACGACAGACGTCACTACCTGCCCTGGCAGGGCGGTGTTTGCGGCGGAAGCCTGACATTCTCGGCAGGCGGAAAGACCTACCGTGTGGAGAGAACCTTTGCTACCAAGGCGGCAGACGACACCTATACCCTATACGATACGGCGACGGGCAGACCCTCCTCGGATTTCCCCGAGACCTTAGGCGAGAGCCTTTTCGGTATTGATGCCGACGGCTTTGAGCGAACGGTATTTCTCTCCGAGCGCGCTCTCACTCCCAAGAGCGACAACAAGTCCATTCCCGCAAAGCTGTCCGACCTTGTAGGCTGTGACGGCGACATCGGCAGTATGGACGAGGCTATGAAGCGGCTTGAGGACAGGAGAAAGTTCTATCAGAAGAAGGGCGGCTCGGGCGAGCTGGCAGCCGTACAGGCGCAGATCAACGAGCTGACAAGAAGGCTCTCCGCGCTTGAGGAGATCGAGGTCGAGGTGGACCGGGCGCACCTTAAGATGCGTGATATTTCCTCCAAGATCGAGGCGGCGAGAGCCGAGGCGAAGGTTATACTTGCCGAGAGAGAGAAGGCTGCTCTCCGTGCCGCAGAGGTGAACTACGAAAAGCAGTACAGGGAGATGAAGGCATCTCTTGAGGACAGCATACAGAGAAGAACGGCGGTAAGCCAACTGTTCGGCGCGGATATTCCCACCCATGACGATATTAACGAGGCAAGCTATAAGGCCACCGAGGCGAAAAACCTGCTGGAGAGCGCAACCGACACCCCCGAGATCCGTGAGTTCAAGGCTCTGTCGGGAAAATTCGACGGCAAGGTAGAGCGCTCGCAGATAGAGGCCGCAAGAGCGGCTATCAGCTCCGTAAAAAAGATAGGCGAAAGACAGGCTGACCCCAAGCTTATCAAGGCGAAAAGAGTATTCTCAGGCAGAGTTCCCTCCGAGAGCGCTATAGAGGATATGGGGAGGCTTGTAAACAACAAAAAGATCAAGACTCCCGCAGGGCTTATTATAGCATATATTCTCTTTGCCGCCTGCGTTGTTGCGGGAGTGCTTGTGCAATCGCTTCAATCTCTGCTTATCCCCGCAGGCGTTGTGGGAATAGTTGTGATGCTGATAGTCAATATCGCAATAAGCGGCAAGGCGAAAAAGCAAAGACAGGCGAAGATCGACGACTTCTTTAATACCGTATCGGGTGTTAAGGTAAGCGGTGACGAGGAGGCTTTAACAAGGCTTTCGGATATGAAGGAGTTGCTGCCCGTTATTCTTAACGAGGAGAGCCTCGATACCGAGGAGCTTATGAGGGTCATCACCTCTCTTGTAAATCTCTTCCCCGAGCATTACGGCAGAGAGCCAATCGGCGAGGCAGAGGCTATTATCAAGGAATATGACAGATACGCCGAGATGGCGCTTGCAGAAAGATATATGTCGGGCGACCGTGAGGCGAGAGCTATGCGCGCCGCAAGGCTTCAGGCTGATGCGGACAGATTCCTCGCAAGATTCAAGACCGGAGGTCAGGATCCCTTCGGCGAGCTGAGATACGCTCTTACCGAGTACGAGAGGCTGACCGCCGAGATCCAGGCAAAGCGCTCGGAGATCACAAGGCTGGAGAGCCTTTACAAATTCGGCGAGGGCAATCAGCATAAGGCAGAGATGGATATTTCCGAGCTTGACCGCCGCCGTGCCGAGAACGAAAGGCTGGTCAGTGAGCTCAGCCGTGAGTTTACCCTCACCGAGAGAATGTACCACACCTACCTTGAGGAGCTTGACGGCCGTGACGAGCTTACTATGAGAAAAGAGGAGCTTGAGGAGAAGCTGGCAAAGGATAAGGATAACTACGAAACGGTAGTGCTTACCAAGAAGTATATCAATATGGCGAAGGACAGCATGAGCTCAAGATACCTTGGCAAGACCAAGGAGGGCTTTATGAAATACGCCGAAAAAATCGGCGGTATCACGGGCGAGAGCTTTGAGATGGACACCGACTTTGGCATTACCAAGCAGGAGGGCGGCGCCACCAAGAATATCGAGGCTTACAGCCGTGGTACGAGAGATCTCTTCAACATTGCGGCAAGGCTCGGTCTTGTGGATTCGCTTTATGAAAAGGAAAAGCCCTTTATCATCCTGGACGATCCCTTTACCGCCTTTGACGACCGGAAGACCGATGCGGCTCTTAGGCTTATGAAGGAATTCGCAAAGGACAGACAGGTGATCTACTTCACCTGTTCGAAGTCCAGAAGCGTATAAAAAGGCTTGACAAAAGCAAAAATGTTATGTATAATTAATTGACCGAGTGGGGCCGTTGCGCCGTATGTTGGCGAAAGCTGTTACGGCGAGGAAAGTCCGGGCATCACAGAGCAGGATAACGGATAACGTCCGCCGGAGGCGACTCCCGGGAAAGTGCAACAGAAA
>CAZUJY010000032.1:0-15136 GCA_964620565.1 uncultured Ruminococcus sp.
GCGGTAGAAAAAATCCATAAAAACCGAAGAAATTCGCGGAATTTCAACCTTTTACTGTCTCGTTTACAATTTTTGTTCGGTCAAAGGTTTTTTTATATCCTTTTCGGATTTTTTCCTTCTCGTCAAATGTGACAGCCCCTTTTATTTAGTTAACGTTATCTCTGAAGCCCTTGCCCATTATCTCACTTGTTTTTGTAATGATAATAAAGGCCTCGGGGTCTATGGAAAGCACACGGCGGCGAAGCTTCAGCGCTTCGGAGCGGCGGCAAACTGTAACGATAACCGTTTTATCGGCGCCTGTATACGCACCCTTTGCAGGATAGGTCGTTACGCCGTGACGGATGTCCTGCATAATGTATGCGCTGATCTCGTCTGGCTTTGTGGTGATAATTGTAAACGCCTTGCAGAGATTTATGGAGTCGATAATATCGTCCACCACAAATACCTTCGCAAACAGACCGAGCATAGTGAACATACCCGTCTGTGCATCAAAGCCGATCTCACCGCTTTCGTGCCATTTGATAAACGATGTAGCGGCGATAAAGAAATCGGCGCAGAGAAGTGCGGTGGCTACGTTCATATTAGTATATTTTTTAAGTATCAGCGCAATAATGTCTGTACCGCCCGAGGAGGCTCCGCACTTGAAAACAACGGCAGCACCCACACCGGTCAGAATAACGGCATATATCAGCTCGAGCAGGGGATAGTTTGTGAGAGGCGCTTCCAGAGGGCAGATGATCTCAAGCAGCCAGGTCTCAAGGGAGAATGCCAGCGAGCAATAAATGGTAAGTCCTCCGCATTCCTTTCCCAAAACTATAACTCCAAGGATAAGCAGAACTACGTTAATAATAAGTATTGTAAGTCCGACGGATATCTGCGGAAAAATGTTATGTAGAATGATGGCAATACCGCTGACTCCACCTGTGGCAAAGCCGTTAGGCTCCTTGAAGAAGTATATTCCGACCGAAAGCAGCAGAATACCAAGGTTCATATAAGCAAAGGTTTTTAAGCTTATGGGCGATTTTTTCATAAGGTTATCCTCTTTTAGAAAAAACTTTGTTTTTTACACAATCAATTATACTCTTAAAAGTTCGAATGTCAATAGCTCTTTTAAAATTATTTCTGCCTTTTTTTGACAGAAAAATCTGCCTCAAAAAAATAGACCGATTTGCCTTCAATAACCAAAAACCCACCTTGACAAAGCAGGGTATTCGTGGTAAAATAATAACAGTAAATTTTTGGAAGGAATAATAAAAATGACCCTTCAGGAAGCAAAGCTGCGAGCAGAAGAGCTGCGCAAGAAAATAATACACAATTCAAAGCTCTATTACGAAAATGATGCTCCCGAAATATCCGACTACGAATACGATATGATGTTCCGTGAGCTTCAGGATATAGAGGCAGAGTACCCCGAGCTGAAAACTCCCAATTCTCCTACCGTCCGTGTAGGCGGCAAGGCGCTTGACAGGTTTGAAAAATACACTCACACCGTCAGAATGGGTAGTCTTACCGACGTATTCTCCTTTGACGAGCTGCGTGAGTTTACTGACAGAATGGACGGCGAGCTTTCATCGGCTACCGAATATTCCGTGGAGCCTAAAATAGACGGCCTTTCGGTTTCACTTATATACCGTGACGGAATTTTCGTTAAAGGTGCGACCCGTGGCGACGGCGAGGTAGGAGAGGACGTTACCGAGAACCTCAAAACTGTCAAGTCAATACCTCTTAAGCTCAACGAGGATCTGCCTTATCTCTGCGTAAGAGGAGAGGTGTATATGCCGAAAAAGGTATTCGGTGAGCTTAACGCTGTCAGAGAGGAGGCGGGTCAGCCTCTCTTCGCCAATCCCCGCAATGCGGCGGCAGGCTCTCTCCGCCAGCTTGATCCCAAGATAGCTGCGTCCAGAAGGCTTGAGATACTTGTCTTTAATCTTCAGGAGGGCGAGCTTTATACGGACGGCAGAGTCGCAACCACTCACACCGAGTCGCTCGACCGACTTGACGAGCTTGGCTTTACAACCGTTTCACACAGAATTGCGGCTACCGGCTATGATGCGGTAGCAGATCATATTGCTTATCTCGGCGAGCACCGTGAGGAGCTGCCCTTTGATATGGACGGCGCCGTGGTCAAGGTCAATAACCTGGCCGACAGAATCGCGATAGGTGAGGGAACAAGCACTCCCAAGTGGGCGGTAGCTTATAAATATCCCCCCGAGGAGAAGGAAACAAGGCTTGTTTCCATCGATATTCAGGTGGGCAGAACGGGAGTGCTTACTCCTACGGCTAATCTTGAACCGGTCAGGCTTGCAGGAACCACCGTATCCAGAGCCACCCTTCATAATGCGCAGTTTATCGCCGAGCGTGATATTCGTATCGGAGATACCGTTGTAGTTCGCAAGGCGGGAGAGATCATCCCCGAGATCATTCGTTCTGTTCCCAAGAATCGTGACGGCAGCGAGCAGCCCTTCCTTATGCCCGACGTATGTCCCTCCTGCGGAGGCAGGGTAGTGCGTGACGAATGCGGCGAGGGTGTTGCTACAAGATGTATAAATCCTGCCTGTCCCGCACAGACTGCCAGAAGCATTACTCACTTTGCATCAAAGGGCGCAATGAATATCGACGGTCTTGGTCCCCAGGTTGTAGAGCTTCTTCTTTCAAGCGGAAAGATCAAGGATATTGCCGATCTTTACACTCTTAAAGTCGAGGATATAGAAAACCTTGACCGAATGGGCAGAAAGAGCGCAGAAAACCTTGTAAATGCGATAGAATTATCCAAATCCCGCGGTCTTGAGCGACTTCTGTTTGCTCTCGGAATCCGTCAGGTAGGCGAGGTTGCCGCAGAGGAGATCGCAGGCAAAATGCGAACCCTTGACAACCTCTTTACAGCCACCTATGAGGACTTCGCATCCATAAAGGATATAGGCGCAATTACGGCAACCGCTCTTGTGGAATTCTTCGCCGATCCCGCCACGATAGAGCTTTGCGACAGACTTAGGTCGCTTGGCCTTAATACCGAAGCAACGGGAGAGGCGAGAGGCGAGCTGTTTGCAGGTCTTACCTTTGTTCTTACAGGTACTCTTCCCACTATGACGCGTGACGAGGCCTCGGCTCTTATCAAGCAGAACGGCGGTAAGGTTTCGGGCAGCGTTTCCAAAAAGACATCCTATGTTGTAGCGGGTGAGGAGGCAGGCTCCAAGCTTACGAAGGCCAAGGATCTCGGCGTTAATATTATTGACGAGGCAAAGCTTCTTGAAATGATAAAAAAATAAAAAAATGCACCGATTTTGTAAGGCAGAATTTACAAAATCGGTGTTTTTATGCTTTTATGGCAATCATTTCATTTGTTTTCGGATGTGGGAAGCTGATCTCCACACAGCGAAGAAAATACTCCTTTTCAGACGGTGTGCCATAGAGAAAATCAGAGCATAAGGGATGTCCGATATGAGCCATGTGGACGCGTATCTGATGAGTTCTTCCGGTCAGCAGAGCGATCTCGCAGAGCGAACTGTCGCCGTAGCCTTCAATAACCCTGTATTTCGTGATCGCTCGCTTTCCGTCGGCTCTTACCTCACGCTTGATATTGTCCTCAGCAACTCTTTCGATAGGTGCGTCGATCGTGCTTTCGGAAGGGTCAGGACAGCCGTCTACAAGTGCGTGATATTTTTTCGACCAAAGTCCCTTTTTCATAGAGGATGATAGTCCGGATGCGCTTATCCTGTTCTTTGCGATTATGACGATTCCCGAGGTATCTCTGTCGAGTCTGTTCACCGAGCGGAAAACAAAATCACCGCCGTAATATCCCATTACAGCATTGGCAAGGGTAGGGAGATTGTTTCCCTTTGACGGATGGGTCGGCATATTGGTCGGTTTATCCACCGCCAGAATATCCTCATCCTCGTAAAGCACCCGCAGAGGAATATCCATAGGGGGGATTCCCACGCTCTTTTTCTCGTCGACGTATATTTCAATTTTATCGCCCGCATTTACCGGGGCACGTACGGTAACGACCTCTCCGTTCAGGAGAATACCGCCGTATTTTGCTTTCTTAACCAGCGTAACCGAAAGACCGAGAGAGTAGAGGTAGCTCTTAAGATCTGTTGGCAGACGGTCGCCGGAGGCTGTAATTTCAAATATCTTTTCCATACTGTCATTGTATCATTTTACCCGCAAAATGTCAAGTAAAGTATTATTTTTATTCCTTGACAAATTAAATCGTGCGTGTTATAATATTGTCTGGAAAAAACTTGGAGGGATAATAGTGGCAACAAGGATAGTAAAAAAAGAGTATGACGACCAGAGTATAAAGAGCTTAAAGGGCGCAGACAGAGTAAGAAAAAGACCTGCGGTAATCTTCGGCTCCGACGACCTTATAGGCTGTCAGCACTCGTTTATAGAAATTCTTGCGAACTCGGTCGACGAGGCCAGAGAAGGCTACGGCGACAAGATAATTGTAAAAAAATACAGAGATCTCTCGATAGAGGTTGAGGACTTTGGACGTGGTGTTCCTCTCGGATATAACGAAAAGGAAAAGAGATGGAACTGGGAGCTTGTTTTCTGCGAGCTTTACGCAGGCGGTAAGTACGACAACAACGACGGAAACTCGGCTTATGAGTTCTCCCTCGGTCTTAACGGACTTGGCGCAACCGCAACTCAGTATTCGTCCGAATATATGAACGTTCGTTCTTACAACGGTAAGACACTTTCGGAGATCAATTTCAAGGCGGGTAACGTTAAGGGCGAGCTTTCGGTTACCGACATTGAGCCCGGTATGAAAAAGCGCGGATCTATTATCAGATGGCGCCCCGACCTTAAGGTTTTTAAGGAGATAGATATTCCCGTCGATTTCCTTGCGGCAACCCTTCGCCGTCAAGCATTTGTAAACGCAGGCATCAGGTTTATTCTTGAGGTCGAAAACGAGAAGGGCAAATTCGATAAAACCGAATATTACTATGAGCACGGTATCGCTGATTATATAGCCGAGATCACCGAGGGTATCTCTATGACACAGCCTGTTCTCTGGAGCTTTGAGACCAAGGGACGTGACAGAGAGGATATGGATGATTATAAGCTCAAGGCTGAGATCACCTTCTGCTTCGCTAAGTCGGGCTTGACGGAGTATTATCACAACTCCTCCTTCCTTGAGTACGGCGGCGCTCCCGATAAGGCTGTAAGAAACGCATTTACTGCGGTAATAGATAAGTATATTAAGGCGCATAATAAAAAGGCGAAGAACGAGTCCAAGGTGTCCTTTGCCGATATTGCCGACAACCTGGCGGTAATCGTAAATTCGGCGTCCACACAGACCTCTTATGAGAACCAGACGAAGAAGGCCATCACCAACGCCTTTATTCAGAAGGCTCTTACCGAGTTCATCAAGACAAATCTTGATATCTATCTGACCGAAAACAGTTCCAGCGCTAACGTAATCGCAAATCAGGTAATGATCAATAAGAAGGCAAGAGAATCCGCCGAGAAGACTAAGATTGACATTAAGAAAAAGCTGACCGGCACGATGGACGTTTCCAACCGTGTTGAGAAGTTCGTTCCTTGCCGCTCCAAGGATCCCTCGATCAGAGAGGTCTACATAGTAGAGGGTGACTCGGCTATGTCCAGCTGTAAGCTTGGTCGAAACGCAGAATTCCAGGCGATCATTCCCGTAAGAGGTAAGACCCTGAACTGTATGAAGTCCACCTACGACAAGATATTTGCCAGCGATATTATCGTTGATCTGCTTAAGGTTATCGGCTGTGGAGTTGAGGTAAAGACGGGTAAGAAGACCGATCTTGCCACCTTCGACTACGATCTTCTCAAGTGGAATAAGATCATCATCTGTACCGATGCGGACGAGGACGGCTTCCAGATCAGAACACTTCTTCTTACAATGTTCTACCGACTTCTTCCCACTCTGATAGAGAAGGGCAAGATATTCATTGCAGAGTCGCCTCTGTTCGAGATCACCTCGGGCGGTGAGACCTATTTTGCATATAATGAGTTTGAAAAGGCTGAGATCCTTGCAAAGCTCGGTAATAAGAAGTACACCCTTCAGCGTTCAAAGGGGCTTGGTGAAAACGAGCCCGATATGATGTGGCGTACTACAATGTGTCCTCAGACACGCCGACTGATTGCCGTTACTCCCACCGATGCGGAGGAAACTGCCAGAATGTTTGACGTTCTTCTGGGAGATGCACTTCAGGACAGAAAGAAATTCATAACCGATTTCGGTCATCTTTACATTAAGGATGCAGATATTTAACTACAAAGCGAAAGGCAAAAACATATGATAAAGCTTAACAAATCCAATAAATTCGAGGGTGTAAAGGGTCCCCTTCTTACTATCGTAATGGACGGTGTAGGTATTGCTCCCGACAACGGCGCAAACGCAGTTGCCGCTGCTAACACTCCTACTCTTGACAGACTTATGAGAGATTATCCCACCATCAGCATCAAGGCTCACGGCACTGCAGTAGGTCTGCCCAGCGATGACGATATGGGTAACTCCGAGGTAGGCCACAACGCACTTGGCGCAGGTCAGGTGTTCGCTCAGGGCGCAAAGCTTGTTACACAGTCTATCGAGTCGGGTAAGATCTTTGAATCTGATACCTGGAAGACTCTCACGGCGGGTGTAAAGGATAATGGCTCCACTCTTCATTTTATCGGTCTTTTCTCCGACGGAAACGTTCACTCTCACATAGATCACCTTACCGCTCTTATTGACAGAGCAAAGGCTGACGGTGTAAAGAAGGTAAGACTTCACATTCTCCTTGACGGCCGTGACGTTGGTGAGACCAGCGCTCTTGATTACGTTCTTCCTTTCGAGGATTATCTTGACGGTATCAGAGGTGCAGATTTTGACGTTGCTATTGCTTCAGGTGGCGGCAGAATGCAGGTTACCATGGACAGATACGAGGCGAACTGGGCAATGGTTGACCTTGGCTGGAAGACCCACGTTCTCGGCGAGGGCAGACAGTTCGCATCTGCAGAGGAGGCAATAAAGACATATAGGGAAGAGCTTAAGGTTATCGACCAGGATCTTCCTCCCTTCGTTGTTGCAAAGGACGGCAATCCCGTTGGCACCGTTAACGACGGCGACAGCGTTATCTTCTACAACTTCCGTGGCGACCGTGCTATCGAGATCTCCAAGGCCTTTGAGGGCGGCGAGGATTTCGATAAGTTTGACAGAAAGCGTGTTCCCGCCGTACTTTACGCAGGTATGCTTGAGTATGACGGCGACCTTCATATCCCCTCTCGCTATCTCGTTTCTCCCCCCGAGATTTCCAATACTCTTACCGAGTACCTTGTTAGCGCGGGTGTAAATATGCTTGCCATTTCCGAGACCCAGAAGTACGGTCATGTTACCTATTTCTGGAACGGTAACAAGTCGGGTAAGTTCTCCGAGGAGCTTGAGACCTATATCGAGATCCCCTCTGACGTGGTTCCCTTCGAGCAGAGACCTTGGATGAAGTGCGCAGAGATCACCGATAAGCTTATTGAGTGTCTGAAATCAGGACAGTACAAGTACCTTCGTGTTAATTTCCCCAACGGTGATATGGTAGGTCACACCGGATCCTTCCTTGCAACTCAGTGCTCTATGGAGGCTCTTGATCTTCAGCTTGCAAGAATTCTTAAGGTCGTAGACGAGCTTGAGGGCGTTGCTCTCATTACTGCCGATCACGGCAACGCTGACGAGATGTACGAGCTTGATAAGAAGACCAAGGCGCCCAAGGCTAATAAGGATGGCAGCTTCAAGGCAAAGACAAGCCATACCCTCAACCCTGTGCCCTTCATTATCTACGACAACTTTAATGCTGATAAATACAGCTTAAAGCAGGGCAGAAACGATTTTGGCCTTTCTAACGTGGCGGCGACCACCGTTAATATGCTTGGCTATGAGGCTCCCGAGATCTGGGATGAAACAATGATCGATCTTAAGTGATCCTACTTTAGAATAAACGCAGAGTGACTGCGGTAATAGCTGCATCGCTCTGCGTTTAAGGTTGTTTTAATGTATTACGTGTATCATTTCAGTAACCGACTGATTTTTCGTTTGACAGCAAAGAAAGGATATGCAGATGAAAAAATCTCATAAGAAGACTTTCAGACATCCCAATAAATTTGTGGTTTCTCTTGGCAGGGGAATATCCAGATTCCTCTGCAAGTTCATATATAACGTAAAATTCGTTCGCAACGAGCTGGAGGGTAAAACCGGCAGATACGTGATTATTGCCAATCACCAGTCGGTTATCGACGTGCTTCCTGCTTACGCTGCGGTACCTCCCAAGACTCACTTTGTTGTAAGTAAGTCTATGGTTGAAACACTTCCCATAGCTCACCTTATTGAAATGTCGGGAGCTATCAGCAAGAACCAGTTCCAGACCAGCGCGCTTGATATGCGCAGAATGAAGGCTGTCCTTGATCACGACGAGCCTCTTATGCTGTTTCCCGCAGGCCTTATGACCGAGAGCGGTGCGTCAACTCCCATTCCTCTTGCTACCGCAAAGGTTCTTAAGTGGTTCAAGGCGGACATTTACGTTGCACGTTTAAACGGTACATATCTTACCAATCCCAAGTGGGCGAGAGTAAAGCGTAAGGGCGAGATAACCCTTGAGCTTTATAAGCTTGCGTCCCAGGAGGAGTTTGCTGCACTTTCCGATGAGGAGGCAGCGAAGATAGTCACCGAGAATCTTTCCTTTGATGCTTACAGACATAACGACGAGAAGCGTGTTTACTATAAAAACGGTGATAACGTAGAGGGCCTTGAGCACGTGCTTTACAAGTGTCCGAAGTGTAATAAGGAATTCACCATCTGGGTAAGGGGCAAGAACAAGCTCTGCTGTGAGGCTTGCGGATATACCGTCAAGAGCGACAACTACGGAATGCTGTCCTGCGTCGACGGTAGCGAGCCTGTATATAAGTATCCCAGCGACTGGCACGCATTTATTGAGGAATCGGTTTACGACTTTGTTAAGGAGCATCCCAACTTCTACTACGAAACAAAGGCTGAGATCCATGCTATTAATGAGAAAAAGCATAGATACGAGGCTGTCGGCCGTGGTAAGATAGGATTCGACTTTAACAAGTTTGTGATGAAGGGAGAGATTAGAGGAGAGCCCTTTGTGGAGGAGATCCCCACTATGTCATTCCCCATACTGCCTTTCCGTCCCGGAGCATATTTTGAGATCCAGCACGGAGATCAGATCTACCGTATCATTCCTAATGATCCCAGCGTAGTAATGAAATGGATATTCACGCTTAAGGCCACCTTCCGTCTGAAGCATGAGGAATAAAATAAAGGATAGTCACCTTCACGGGTGGCTATCCTTTTTTCCATATATTACATTTGACTTAAGCTCTCAAAAATGGTATAATTATACCGTAATAAATTTGGGAAGCAGGTCGCATTTTTTGGCGACGGCTTTTTTGTTCTCAATAGAAGAGGGGAGTGAGTCACGGTCTGGTTGGAGCTATCCAACAAATCAAAAAGAAAGGAAGGTTTTATTAATGAAAAAATTATTAAGTATCATTTTGGTATCGGTAATGCTTGTGCTGGCTACGGCTATCACGGCTTCCGCCGCCACAACCCATACGGTTAAAAAGGGCGATAGCCTTTGGAGTATCGCCGTTAGCTACAAGGTCGGTCTGTCCGAAATAAAGTCGGCCAATCCCACAATAAAAAACTATAACCTGATCTACCCGGGACAGATAATAAACATCCCGTCTGTCAGTTCAACGGTAATATCCTTTGAGAGCGAGGTGGTCCGCCTGGTAAATGCAGAGCGCAGTAAGACGGGCCTCGCTCCTCTGACACAGGATTGGCAGCTTTCCCGTGTTGCAAGATACAAGTCGCAGGATATGAAGGATCTGGGCTATTTTTCACATACAAGTCCCACCTATGGCTCTCCCTTTGAAATGATGAAGAGCTTTGGTATCACATACAGCACAGCAGGAGAAAACATAGCAAAGGGCTATTCCACGCCTGAGGATGTAGTTAAGGCGTGGATGAATTCACCCGGTCACAGAGCAAATATACTGAATTCTTCATACACTCACATCGGCGTAGGATACGTTGCACAGGGCGGCTATTGGACGCAGATGTTCATTTCCAAATAATCAGTTAAGCAGCCATATTCCCGCATTAAGGTATCCCGCAAAGCCGACCCACAGCGCATAGGGTATCTGCAGATAAGCGGCGACAGGCCATACCTTGCGATATTCGAGTATAGTACGTACGATGCAGTAGAGCAAAGCGATAAGCACCAGCAGTGCGAAAAACGCCGCCTGAAGATTAAAGAAAACTATACTCCAGGCAAAATTCAGCGCAAGGCTTACAGCGTAGTATATGAGTCCACGCTTTGCCGCCTCGGGATTCCGTTCCTTGCTTGTAAATATCATAGCCGAGCTTATACCCATAAGTATAAACAACACGCTCCATACGATCGGGAACAGAAAGGCAGGCGGTGCAAGCGGCGGAGCATTAAGCTCACCGTACACGTCCATACTGTCCTTGGTAAGCGCCGCCGAGGCGATTCCGACCGTCAGCGGTATGGCAATAGCTATCGAATAAGGCAGAATATAGGGCTTTATCTTGTTCCAAAAATCTTTGATCTTACTCATAAAAAATATACCTCCATCTGATGCAAGTTTATGCAAAATGATGGAGGTATATTCTATTCTGCTCAAAAATATCAAATGAAAATAAAGTTATCTGGTTTTTAGACCTAAAATCTCCTCTTCCTTCCAGTTATAGATAAGCGCAGGGCACTGACCGCCTATCTGTATAGTATAGGAGATATTTCCTTCCTTGTCCTCAAAGGCCTCGTATATGTAACCGAAGCAAAGCTCGCCACGTCGTCTGAAGTTTACGAAATCGCCCTTTTTGTATTTTGCCTTTTCGGGATATTTATTCCTTTTAAAAAGCTTATCCAAAAACATTTATAGCACCGCCTTTCGCCTATATTGTATCATAAAGGGGAGAAAAAAGCAAGAATATTCCCAAATTAAATGCCATTTATTAATTCTATACAATTTTTAGCTCGTATATTTGTTAAATTTGAATCCCTTCAAAAAATTGACATTATTTTTTTAAAATGGTATAATTTTAATGGAAATAAATATTTTGGAGGACAATATGAAAAAAGTACTGATTACAATAGTTGTTATCATTCTTGCGCTTGTTCTTTTTGCCGGCGGATTTCTTCTCTGGGGAGACGCTTACGCAAGAAATTACAAGCATGACATTCCCGACCAGGTGGACATTGAGCCTAACAGTCTTAATACGATTACGGCAGTGGGCAGGGGACTTTACACTTCCGACGGTAAGCGCTTTGAGATAAGAGGCGTTAACTACGGCAACCTGTTTATTGCGGAGGGCTGGATGACGGTTAACTCTATCGGCGCTGTCACCAATGACGACGGCAGCTATGCAAAGCTTAACCACGACGGCACTATCGTTGAGGAATATAAGGAGATCTATCAGGAGGAGATGGACGCCATCCTTGCTGATGGAAGATTTACCGATGAGCAGCTTGAAGAGCTTAACGACGCATATTTTGATTCCTATTGCACAGATGCAGACTTCGCTCTTATCAGCGATATCGGTCTTAACACCGTACGTCTGCCTGTTTATTACCGCAGCTTCCTTACAACTCACGACAGATACAGACTTTCCGACGAGGAGCTTTGCGCAATGGACTTTGAGGACATTGAGCTAGATTTCACCAAGCTTGACAAGTTCCTTGAATACGCAGATAACCATGGCCTTAAGGTTATTATCGATATGCACGGTGTTATGGGCGGACAGAGCGGCTACGAGCATTGCGGTACCAGAGATATTGACTTCTGGACAAACGACAGCTACATAGAGTTTATGTGCAACCTTTGGAGAGCTATCGCAAAGCATTATGCTACCGAGGAATCCGACCTTGCACCCGTAATTCTTGCTTACGATCTTGCAAACGAGCCCACCAGCCGTTATGAGATCGGCACAGGCCCTCTTCAGTGGCAGGTAATGGATCGTCTTTACGACGCTATCCGTGAGGTTGACCGGGATCACGTTATCTCCATTGAGGGCGTATGGTATCCCGTCTCTCTTCCCAGTCCCGAGAAGTACGGCTGGGAGAACGTGCTCTATCAGTACCATTTCTATAACTGGAATCACGACAATGGTATTCCCAACGAGCTCTTCTATGCGCTTCAGTTCGGTCTTTACAGCCTTTCCGACTTCGACGTTCCCAAGTTCGTTGGTGAGTTCAGCTTCTTCGGTAACGACGAGGCTTGGGCGCATTATCTTGATCAGTACGAGCAGCTTGGCTGGGGCTGGACGACCTGGAGCTATAAGATGATCTCTGTTGGTTATTGGGACAACACATGGGGCATCGTTGTTCAGAAGCTTAATCTCAGCAACGACCAGGGTGTACTCACCGACGGCGACCCCTCTAACGATAATCTGAAGCTTGATCTTAACACTGCAACCTATGACGAGATCCTCTCTGCCTGGTCTAACCAGCAGACAGCCTACGGTGACCAGGAGGGCGTATATACCTTCGTTGATCAGGTGAAGGATGACGGAACTGTAAAATACGGTCAGATGTATACAATCCTTAAGGATTATTTTGAAAAAAAGAATGATGATTGATATTGATAAATTGATTGGCGAGCTTACCCTTGAGGAGAAGGTCTGTCTGCTTTCGGGACACAAGTCCTGGTTTACAAATAAGATAAGCAGAGTAGGGCTGCCGTCGGTTATTCTTACCGACGGACCTCACGGACTCAGGCTCAGAAAGGCGGGAGATGATACGGTTGGCCTCGGTCAGACCGAGCTTTCCACCTGTTTTCCTGCCGCCTCTACCACGGCTGCATCCTGGAATAAGGATCTGCTTTATAAAATGGGCGTGGCTATGGGCGAGGAATGTCACTTCTACGGTGTAAGCCTTATTCTCGGTCCCGCCGTTAATATAAAGCGAAATCCCCTCTGCGGCAGAAACTTTGAATACTTCAGCGAGGATCCTCTTATCGCAGGAACTCTTGGCGCAAAACTTACCCGTGGCATTGAGGATATGGATATCGGCACCAGCGTAAAGCACTATGCCTGCAATAACAATGAGGCAAACCGTTATTTCGGCGATTCCATAGTTGACGACCGTGCATTTCGCGAGATATATCTCAAGGCCTTTGAGCCTATTATCAAGGAGGGCAAGCCTGCCTCCGTAATGTGCGCATATAACAAGGTCAACGGAAGATATGCGTCCGAAAACGAAGAGCTTCTTAACGGAGTTCTGCGCAGAGATTGGGGCTATGAGGGACTTGTAATGTCCGACTGGGGTGCGGTAAACGACAGAGTTCTCGGTCTTTCGTCAGGCCTTGACCTTGAGATGCCGGGTGACATCGGCCATAACAGACAGGTTATCGTTGATGCGGTGAATGAAGGCAGGCTTCCTATGGAGGTAGTCGATACCGCAGTTCGCCGTGTGCTTGCGATGGTAAAGCGTGGCGCCGAATCAGCACGTAAGGTAGAGGACAAGTTTGAAGAGCACGCCGAGCTTGCAAAGCAGCTTGCCACCGACAGCGCCGTGCTTATGAAAAATGAGGCAAAAGCACTTCCTCTCTGCCCCTGCAAGAAGTATCTTGTGGTGGGCGAGATGTTTGAGAAGATGCGTTATCAGGGCGCAGGCTCCTCGCTTATCAATCCCTATAAGCTGGTTTCTCCTAAAGCTGCATTTGATGCTCATAATATCGACTACGACTATGAGAAGGGCTATAACGTATTTTCCTTTGAGGAGGATGAGATGCTTGTTGAGCGTGCACTCAGCAAGTCTGTCGATGCCGATACGGTGATCTTCTTCGGCGGTCTTTCGGAATATGCCGAGAGCGAGGGCTTTGACAGAGGCAATCTTGACCTTCCGAAAAATCAGCTTGAGCTTCTGCTGGCACTTTCAAGGCTTGGTAAGAAGATAATATTCGTTATGTTCGGCGGATCGCCTGTTGATATGAGCTTTGACTCATCGGTGGATGCTGTTCTTAATATGTATCTTCCCGGTGAGATGGGCGGTGAGGCTGCCTACGAGCTTCTGTTCGGTAAGGCAAATCCCTCGGGCAGACTTCCCGAGACCTGGCCTCACGGCTATTCCGACGTTCCATTCGGCGGTGAGTTTACCAAGACCACAAACGACAGATATAAGGAAAGTATCTTCGTCGGCTACCGTTATTACACCAGCTTTAATGTGCCTGTAAAATATCCCTTCGGCTTTGGTCTTTCATATACCGATTTTGAGTATAGTAATATGAGGGCAGAGAAGTTGGACGGTGTAATTAAGGTAACACTTGATGTGACCAACACAGGCGAACGTGACGGAAGCACAACAGTCGAGCTCTTTGTCAATGCTCCAAAGCAGGGGCCTGTTAAACCTCTGCGTGAGCTTCGTGGCTTTGAAAAGGTATTTCTCCGCGCGGGTGAAAGCAAGACGGTCAGCGTGGACATTCCTATTGACAGTCTGAAATATTATTTAGACGGTGCTGTTGGTTGGCAGCTTCAGAACGGCGAGTATAAAATCGAGCTTTGCTCGGACGCCAATACGGTTATCCTTTCTGCCGACATAAGCATTAACGAGGGCGAGGAGCTTTCGGGAAATGAAGGCTACAACGGTCTTTATGGCAGAGAAAAAGAGCAGTTCCTAAATATGACGGATGAGGAATATGACAACATAATTTTAGGCAGAAGTATTTTCGAGCCTGAAATTACACGTCCGTACGACCTAAATACTCCCATGCGTGAGTACAAGACCGCAGGCGGCAAATTTCTCTTTGGAATAATTAATTTTGCTTTCAAAATTATCTATTCCTTTGAGAAGCGAGGCAAGAATACTCCCGATAAGGAGACCAAGGTTAAGAACGCCTACTTCGGCTGGCAGACCATTAGAGCTATGAGCTTGCGTTCTATCTCCTATGCCAGCGAGGGCTTGCTTTCTCACAAGATGGCGCTTGTGCTTTTGCATATAGCGAATAATCAGCTTTGCAAGGCGATCGTCAGACTTTTCAAACCTGAGAAGTGCGTGAAATTACCCGAGTAAAAAGGGGCTGTCTCAAATTTGCATTTGAGGCAGCCTCTTTTTGGGGATAGTCAGATTTAGGCGAGAAGCGTCGCTTT
>CAZUJY010000033.1:0-12372 GCA_964620565.1 uncultured Ruminococcus sp.
GCTCACGCATAGCGGTGTTGATAGCATCGCAAACAAGGTCGGTGTTAAGAGCCTCAAGAAGAGTCTTACCGGGAAGGATCTCTGCCGCCATTGCTGCGGAGTGAGTCATACCGGAGCAACCGATAGTCTCAACAAGAGCCTCCTCGATGATACCGTCCTTAACGTTAAGCGAGAGCTTACAAGCGCCCTGCTGGGGCGCGCACCAGCCCACACCGTGAGTGTAAGCCGAGATGTCGCTGATTTCCTTTGCCTTTACCCACTTGCCCTCTTCAGGAATGGGAGCAGGACCGTGATGAGGTCCCTTGGCAACAACACACATATTTTCCACTTCTTTGGAAAAAACAAGTTCTGCCATGATTTATGTATCTCCTTTAAAAATTATTAATTACTTTACGATCTCGCCGTAGCACTCGCCGAATGCACAAGCCGCATTAGCCTCGTCGGTGTCAATGTGCATAGCAGGAGCGAAGCTGGGGCTTACTCTTACTACAACGTCACCGAGAATTGCGGTACGCTCGGACTCGATCTTAACAGAAACGATCTCCTTATCAGCAACGCCCATAGCCTCTGCTGCCTCGGGAGTAAGGTGGATGTGACGCTTTGCAGCGATAACACCCTCGCTAAGCTCAAGCTCTGCGCCGTTGTCGGGATTTACAAGCTTGCATGCGCCGCTGCCCTTGATGTCACCGGACTCACGGATAGGAGCGCTGACGCCGATGGAACGAGCGTCGGTAAGAGAAATCTCAACCTGGCTTGCGTTTCTGGTGGGGCCAAGGATAGAAGCCTTAAGGCTACCCTTAGGACCTACTACGAGAAGCTTCTCCGCGCAAGCGAACTGACCGGGCTGGCTGAGCTCCTTCTTGTTAGTAAGCTGATAACCCTCGCCAAAGAGTACGTCAACTGCCTCACGGCTGAGATGAATGTGTCTTGCAGATGTTTCAACTAAAACCTTTTTCATTTTTCGGATATCTCCTTAACAATTTATTTCTGCGGACACCCAGGGTGTCCACCGGTAATCCACCGTATATTATAGCATAATAATTTATAAAAATCAATGTATAAACGCAAAGATTATCGAAAAAAATAAGGTAAGTAAATATACGAAAGGTAAAATTATGGATAAATCCGCCAAGGAAGAACAGTGTCAGCAGGAAGAAACAATGATAAAGGACGGCACAGCGCTTATAGAAGGGTCGGGCGAGGCGATCTTCTGCCTGACTATAATCGGACAGATAGAAGGACACTACGTGCTTGACAATACGCAGAAGGCGACAAAATACGATCACGTTATCCCTACCCTGGTGGCGCTTGAGGAAAGCGACAAGGTTGACGGGATAATCATACTGATAAACACCCTTGGCGGCGACGTGGAGGCAGGTCTTGCCATAGCCGAGGTTATCGCAAGCCTGACAAAGCCCACCGCCTCGGTGGTGCTTGGCGGAGGACACTCCATTGGCGTTCCGCTGGCGGTCAGCGCAAGTCGGTCGTTTATCGTTCCCAGCGCAACAATGACCATTCACCCCGTTAGGACGAGCGGTATTGTGCTTGGAGTTCCGCAGGCCTTTAATTATCTTGAAAAAATGCAGGACAGAATAATCCGCTTTATCGTAAGTCACTCGAAGGTACGTGAGGTGGATTTCCGTAAAATGATAAGCCGCACAGATACTCTTGTAAACGATATTGGCTCCATACTCAACGGATATGAGGCGGTGGAGTGCGGTCTTATTGACGAAATAGGCGGTATCAAAGAGGCTTTGGCTTTTTTAAAGGCGGAAGTCAGAAAAAAAGAAGAAGATTGATGGAAATTTTTGCTTTTTCCGGTTGTAATTTTGCGAATTTTATGATAAAATATAGTAAAAAACATCGGAGGCATCAAAAATGGCTATCATCAAGTCGCTTTTTAATAAAAAGGGAAACTCAAATTCCGACGGTCAGGAAGAATTCTTCAAGGAGGACTTTCCTCCTGTGGTAAATAAGCCCGCCGAAAAAAAGGCGGAGGTTAAGCCTGCTCAGGCAAAGAAGTCAGCTGAGCCTAAGAAAGCGACAAGCGCAAAGAAGCAGCCCTCGTCCAAGAGAGTTGCTCCCCAGCCTGTAGAAAAGATCATCAATCCCAAATCTGCAAAGAAAAAGGCAGTAGCAAATGCAAGCAAGCCTGCCGCAAAGAAGGAAGAGCCTAAGCAGGCGGCGACAAAGCCGGCGGCAAAGAAGGCGGCTCCCGCAAAAAAAGAAGAACCTGTAAAAAAGGCGTCTCCCGCAAAGAATGCTGCTCCCGCAAAGAAGGAAGAGCCTAAGCAGGCGGCGACAAAGTCCAAGAAGACGCCCGCAGTAAAGGAAATATACGACGATTCGCCCGAGATCAAGGGCGCAGTTGCAATCAAGGAGAGCAAGTCCAACGCTAACGGCAAGTGGGACATCAGACGTGCGAAGGACGGAAGATTCTTCTTCAGCCTTTATGCATCCAACCACACCGTAATTGCATATTCCCAGATCTATTCCTCACAGACCGCGGTCACCACGGGTATCAACAGCGTTATTGCCAATGCCTCAAAGGCAGAGACCGAGGACACCACCCTCAGAAAGACCGTATCCATTCCCTGTCCCAAGTGGGAGATCTATCTTGACAAGGCCGAGCAATACCGCTTCCGTCTGTACGCTCCCAACGGCCTGTGCATCTGTCATTCCTCCCACGGCTACGCAACCAAGGGCGGCTGTAAGGGCGGCATCGAATCTATCAAGAGATTCGCTTCCGACGAGGCAAAGGTTGATAAGTCTTATTTGAAATAAAGTCTTAAAGGTGAACGTGAAAAGCGTTCACCTTTTTTTGTTTTTTCTATTTACAAATTTGAAATTATGTGGTAAAATAGATTTGCCAAACAAATTTCATATTTTTAACGTCAGGATATTTTTCTCTTTATAAGGGAATAAAATACCCTTTTGTTGCTATACTTATTCGTTGGTCGAATTTGGTAAAAACGCAGATTCCTTCAATGAATGCGTATGGCGATATCTATATCCTAACGTTTACTTGAAATTTGTTTGGCGACAATTGGAGTCCTGCGTTTTTCGGTGCGCTGACTTCGGTTGGCGCACTTTTTGTTTTTAGCCGAAGAAAAACAAATCTTAAGGAGAAAAGAAATGAAAAAAATCTTTTGTTATGTTGCGTTGATTTTTGTCTTCTGCTGCATCTTGGTTTCCTGTGAAAATGAAAAAATTCCGGAACACTCTCACACCTTTGGCGAATGGACAACAGTAGCCAATGCCTCGTGTTTGAATGACGGTCTCAAAGAACGCATCTGCGACTGCGGAGAAAAAGAAACCGAGAACGTTCCTGCAACGGGTCATAGCTATATTGAAGGGGTTTGCGAAGGATGCGGAGATATAAGTTCTGAGCCTACCGCGGACGAGTATTTTATATTCACAGAGCTTGAGGACGGTACTTATTCGGTGGCTGCGAAGGACGTAACAAATATGCCTAAGGTAGTGGTTATCCCTGCAGAGTATAACGGAAAAGCGGTTACGAAGATTGCCGATTTTGCGTTCATTGATGCTGATTTAGAGACGGAGAACAACGGCGGAGATACATCCTTCTGTACGGAAATGACTCAAGTGATCATTCCCGACAGTGTAGTAACAATTGGCAACTATGCTTTTCCGTACTGCATGTCTCTCGAAAATGTCATCATCCCAGACAGTGTTACATCAATCGGAATGGGTGCATTTGGCGGCTGTATAAGTCTTAAAAGCATAACAATCCCTGACAGTGTGACCTGCATTGGTGAAGAAGCGTTCTATACTTGTTATAATCTTGCGAGCGTTACAATTTCCAATAGTGTTACGAGTATAGGCAAGTCTGCATTCGCTGATTGTATTTCACTTACAAACATTACTATTCCATACAATGTTACATCAATTGAAAGGTTTATGTTCTCGAGCTGCTCCTCGCTTACAAGTATAGTGATCCCTGACAGTGTGACGTGCATTGGTGAAGGAGCGTTTAGCGATTGCTATAACCTTACGAGCGTTACTATCCCCAATTCGGTAAGTAATATTGGCAATGAAGCTTTCACAAACTGCTATAAGCTTGTTGAGGTAATAAATAGGTCGTCTTTAGATATTGTAGCAGGTTCGGAAGAAAATGGGGGTGTGGCCTACCATGCTAAACAAGTCCATAATGAAGAAAGCAAAATTGTAAACGATGACGACTATTTATTCTTTACTAACAGCAAAGCCAATTATCTAATCGGCTATATAGGTAATGAATCCTCACTCATACTGCCGAACACCTACAATGGTGAAAGATATGAAATAAATGATTACGCTTTCTATGGCACTAATAAAATCACACATATTGTAATTCCGAACGGTTTCACAAATATTGGTGAGTACGCCTTTGCAGAAAGCCAAATTATAAGTATATCTATTCCCTCCAGTATGGAGACTATCGGAAACAATGCCTTTATTGGATGTAACAAGCTCATAGAAGTAATCAATAATTCTTCTCTTGATATTAGGGCAGGCTCTAAAGATTTTGAAGATATTGCATACAACGCCAAGTGGGTACATAGCAAAGATTCTAAGATAGAAAACATAGATGGATATCTCTTTTATACTTATAAAGATGAATGGGCACACAAAAACATCAATTGTCTCATTGGATATGCGGGCGATAATACGGATCTTATACTTCCGAAAACATATAATGATAAAGACTATGTAATCGCCGACTTTGCATTCTACGAGAATACAAATATTAGAAGTATTACCATTCCAAGCGCCGTAACGAATATTGGCAAATGGGCATTCACGCGCTGTTACTCGCTTGAAAATGTCTCTTTTGAAGAAAACAGCAGACTTACATCTATAGACTCTAACGCCTTTCACGGGTGCCTATCTTTACATACAAATATAACTATCCCTAAGAGTGTTGTTAGAATTGGTTCTAGTGTGTTTGATGGATGCGTGAGTCTTAAAGGTGTAGATTTTGAAGAAAATAGCCAGCTAAAAACCATTGGTCACAATGCATTTTCGTGTACAGGGCTAATTAGAATATCAATTCCAAAAAATGTTACTACAATTGAATGGTCTGCATTCTGTGATTGCTACAAGCTTACAAGCATAGTTATTCCAGACAGTGTAACAAGCATTGAAAGTGGGACATTCTATGATTGCTACAAGCTTACAAGCATAGTTATTCCAGACAGTGTAACAAGTATTAGCTGGCAGGCGTTTAAAGGGTGCAATTCACTAACTGATGTCTACTACACAGGAACTGAGGAAGGATGGGCTGCAATTATTATTGGATACGATAACGAATGCCTCACCAACGCAAACATTCACTACAACTATGTTCCCGAGGAATAGACATTCTTCGGCAAAATCGGCAGGAGCAACCCCCTGCCCTACATTTTCAAAATCTAATATAGAAAACGGCTGTCGGTTGACAGCCGTTTTTTTGCGCATTTGTTAGATCTAATAAGCGGATTGGTAGTAAGCACCTCATCCGTCTTGCTTCGCAAGCCACCTTCCCCAACAGGGAAGGCTTATCCAATAATTCGACAGTAAGATTTTAGCTAAATATTACAGAAGGATGTAATTCGATCGTTAGATTTAGGTAAAAAGAGTCGCTTGCGACCGAAGACGTAGTTACCTACGTCGAGAGTTCAGCAAACAACCCTTTTTACCAAATATAACTGAAGAATTAGTTATTAGCGATCCACTCGTCAGCTACCTTCTTAGACATTCTCTTGATGTCCTCGGTAGGATACTTGGATTCTGCACCGCCGCTTACGTAGAGGAAGTAGTTGCCGCTCTCGGTAACGAAAAGGCACTCCTCGTAGCCTGCGGGATCGCCGTAGGTACCAACGGTAACCTTCTTAAGGAAGGTAGAGGTTTCGGTATTATATTCCTTCTTGCAGATGATCTTTGTCATGGTTTTTCGACTCCTTTCTGATAGGTGATTTTTAACTGGTATAGTATAGCATAACCGCTTAAAAAATGCAATGTGTTTTTTAGACAAAAATGTTTAAATTTTCTTTTAACAATTTGTGTGTTTTCGCAGGTTTCGACCTTATCGGCGTGGTCCGAAATGATATGATAGCATAGAATGAAAATAAAAGTAAATCAGGTAAGGAGAAAAGATGCAGATACATATCAAAGGGACGGGCGAAAGTATTGAGGAAATTGCGGAAGGCTACGGTGTATGGGAGGAAAATTTAAGACAGATAAATAGCATTTTTGACGGTGATGCCGCCGACGGAGAGGAGCTGCTTGTACTTACACCCACAAGAAGCTATACCGTTCAGCACGGCGATACTTTAGAGCGGATCGCAATGAGGTTCGGGATCAGAAAAAGGGATATTCTGGCGCAAAACCCATGGATCTCCGAGGAGAATGTCAAGACAGGCGACAGACTTGCGCTGAAATACGGCGCGCCACCGCTTGGTATGGCAGTGGCAAACGGTTATTTTTACAAGGGGTGCAGCGAGGAGGCTCTGCGCCGTGCGCTTCCTTTTTTGACCTACGTGACCTTCGGCTCGGCGGTCTGTGACAAAAACAAAATAAGCAAAATTTTCGACGACAAAAAAGAGGTTGCGCTTGCCACCGAAGAAAAGAAGATCCCCCTCGTGCGTGTCTTTGACAGGTACACCGAAAGGTATAAATCAGGCGAGGATCTGACGCCCTTTGCCGAGGGACTTATAAGGCTTGCAAAGGATGGCGGATACAAAGGAATAGTGATGGATGCCTGCGCTCTTTCGGATTCTGCCGAGAGTTTTTCTGCCTTTTTGATGATTTTGCGCAAAATGATGATAGGCTGCGATCTTATTCTGATCACCGAGATAAACGAGAAGTCGCCTATCGAGTTCAGCGAGTACGCCGACGGAAGCGTGATATATTATCCCAAATATGCAATGGCAGATCCCAAGAGCCTTGACGAGGGGGAGCGTAGCATTCTTTCTGACTTTGCCTGCCGTGGAGAGAGCGCAAAGGCATTTATTGATCTGCCATCCCTTGCGCTATATAACGGTCAGTATATGCCATACGCTGATGCCATATCAAGGGCCAGAAAAGGCAGATGTAATATCACACATAACGAAAACACCCTGCTCTCGAGCTTTACCGATCGAAAACAGAGTGAATGCGTATTTACCTCGCTGAAGAATATCAAGGCTCTGCTTGAGCTGGCGAGGGAGTTTGATTATATGGGAGTTTGCTTTGACATTATGCGAACGCCTCTGTCATATCTGATGATGTACGGCGCTATGTTCAAGACCTCCTATTTTAACAGCGTCAGGACTCAGGAGGGATGTAGTCACGGAGTCGAAGAGTGACGCCAAGATCATTGCAGATCTTCTTGCATAATTCAATTTCTTCAGAATTCAGGGTTTCTTTTACGGCAGAAAGACAAACCGTGGGGACGTAGTGCTTAACCTCGCCTGCAAAATCCAGGAGAGCATCAAAGGAGCTCTCACCGAAAGCAGAGTGACAAAGCTGCTGATACTTCTCTGCTGTGGGAGTGTTGAGGCTGATGGAAACTATGTCAAAGGCGCCCTCGTAATCGGGAGCAGTATTCCTTCCCAAAATCAAGTCGGAGTGACCGTTTGTGTTAATTCTGATCTTGATTTTCGGACACTTTTTCTTCACCTCTTTAGCCACGAAAACAGCATCGTCAAGTCGATAAGTCGGTTCACCGTATCCACAGAAAACAAGCTCGGGAAACTTTGAGAGATCGTGCGAGAAAATCGAGTCGAGGATCTCCTGTCGATTTGGCTCACGCAGAAGCCAAAGGCTGTCAGAGCCGTAGGCTCCGTCACCGTTGTTGCGAATGCAGAACTCACAACGGTTTGAGCATTTGTTGGTTATATTTACGTAGAGCTTTCCATCTACGATATAGGTAATGCACATTGATTTTTTCATAGTCTAAAGAACCTTTTTGCATTGTTTTCGGTTATGAGAGCGCACTCCTCGGGGGTGATGCCCCATATCTCAGCCAGGACGGCGTTGGTGTACTCGAGATTGCCCGAATGATTAAGCGTGCCGCGCTTCGGATGAGGCGCAAGATAGGGACAGTCGGTTTCTATCATCACAGACTCCCTCGGCAGCCTTGCAGCCACCTCCTTCGGTCTTCTGGCGTTGGTAAAGGTAAGCGTGCCCGAGAAGGAGATCATCCAACCCAGCTTTACAAGCTCCTCTGCCATCTCGGCAGAGCCTGAAAAGCTGTGGAGAACACCTCGCACACCCGGATAACGACGAATAACCTCCATTACGTCGGCGTGCGATTCCCTGTCGTGAATACATACGGGAATATCAAGCTCACAAGCCATCTCCATCTGTGCGGTAAAGTAGCGCATCTGACGTTCCTTATCGGTGTCCGGATAATGATAATCAAGACCGATCTCGCCAAGGCAAACGCATTTGTTAGCTTTGTCAAGGATCATCTCACGGATCTCTTTAAGCTCCTCCTCCATATCCGAAAGAAAGCGGGTGTCGGAGGGGTGAATACCGATTGCGGTATACATATTTTCATGTCTTTTCGCCTGCTCTATTGCCATACGGGAGGTTTCGGGGCCGGTGCCTATATTTACAATATAGGAAACATTTTCAGCAAGAAGGGTGTCGATAAGAGTATCGACACCCTCAGTTAATTCCTCCGAAAATCTCTCGTCGTAATAGTGGGCGTGAGAATCAAAGTATTTCATCAGTGGATTCTGTCTCCGTTCTTTGCCGAGGGGTCAAGGAATACTACCTTTACGTCCTCCTCGCCGGAGGCAAGGATCATACCGAAGCTGTCAACACCGCAAAGCTTTGCAGGCTTAAGGTTGGTAACAAGGCAAACCTTCTTGCCGATAAGCTGATCGGGTGTGTAGAACTTAGCAATACCCGAAACAACCTGGCGCTTTTCGTAGCCAAGATCAACCTGAAGCTTAAGAAGCTTCTTTGCCTTGGGAATAGGCTCACAAGCAATGATCTCTGCTACACGAAGCTCAACAGCCGAGAATGCGTCAATGCCGATCTCCGCCTCGTGCTCAGGCTCCTCTACGGGCTTGTTCGCCTCGATAGCGGCAGCGATCTTCGCCTCCATCTCCTCAAGGAACTTCTTCTCGTCGATACGCGCGAAGAGGGTGAATGCCTCACCGAGAGGCTTGCCGCTTTCAAGCTCGCCGAATACGTCGATGCTGCCAAAATCTCTCTTATCGGTGCCAAGCTGGTTGAAGATATTCTCTGCCGTGGCGGGAATATAGGGCTTCAGAAGAACCGCTGCGGTACGAATGGTCTCGAGAAGGTTGTAAATTACTGTCGCAAGACGAGGTCTGTCGCTCTCGTTCTTTGCAAGCGCCCAGGGCATAGTTTCGTCAATGTACTTGTTAGCACGTCTGAGCATATTAAAGATCACGTCAAGCGAATCCGCAACGTGATAATCGTTCATAAGCTCAACGTTTCTTGTAATTGCGTTTGCAACGGTGTTCTGAAGATCAAGATCGATAACCTCGCTCTTGTCGGGCGCAGGAATGATACCGTCAAAGTACTTCTTTGTCATTGCGTGGGTACGGCTGACAAGGTTGCCGAGGTTGTTGGCAAGGTCGTTGTTGTATCTTGCAATAACGCTCTCATAGGTCACGCTGCCGTCGGAGTTATAGGGCATCTCGGAGAGTGCGTAGTAACGGACTGCGTCGACGCCGAACTTCTCTGCCAGCTCGTCCGCGTATACCACGTTGCCCTTGGACTTGGACATCTTATCGTTGCCGAAGTTGAACCAGGGGTGACCGAATACCTTCTTAGGCAGAGGAAGATCCAGCGCCATAAGGAAGATGGGCCAATAGATAGTGTGGAATCTGAGAATGTCCTTACCGATAATATGAACGTCGGCAGGCCAATACTTCTTGAACTTCTCGGACTGCTCCTCATAGGACTTGTCGGGATCGTAGCCGATGGCGGTGATATAGTTGGTAAGAGCGTCAAGCCATACGTAGGTCACGTGCTTGGGATCGAAGGTTACGGGAATACCCCAGGTGAAGGAGGTACGGGAAACGCAAAGATCCTGGAGACCTGCCTTAAGGAAGTTGTTTACCATCTCCTTTTTACGGCTCTCGGGCTCGATAAAGCCGGGATTGTCCTCAATGTGCTTGATAAGTCTATCGGCATACTTGGACATCTTGAAGAAGTAAGCCTCCTCCTTTGCCTGACTTACGGGTCTGCCGCAGTCGGGACAAATGCCGTTCGCCGCCTGGGTTGCGGTAAAGAAGGACTCGCAGGGTGTGCAATACCAGCCCTCGTAATAGCCCTTATAAATATCACCCTGCTCGTAGAATTTCTTGAATATTTTAGCAACCACCTCCTCGTGATAGGGGTCGGTGGTGCGGATAAAGTGATCGTAGTCTGCATCCATAAGATCCCAGAGATCCTTGATCTGACCTGCTACGTTGTCAACGTACGCCTTGGGTGTGATGCCTGCCTCGGCGGCGAGGTTCTCGATCTTCTGACCGTGCTCGTCGGTACCTGTGCAGAGGAATACGTCCTTGCCCTGACTCTTCTGGAATCTGGCAAAGGCGTCTGCCATAATGATCTCATAGGTGTTGCCTATATGAGGCTTTCTCGATGCGTATGCTATCGCTGTGGTTAAATAGAATTTTTCCATAATAGATTTCTCTCTTTCTGCGTGCGAATGGGCACGCATATTTTGACATTTAATATTTTAGCATATTTTTATGGAAAATACAATAGTTTTTGATTTTTTTGTTTTGGGAGATAAAAAAGGAGCGCCGAAGCGCTCCCTAAGATATATGTTAAATCATTAGCCGGAATAACCCCAAACTACAGGGCAACTTGAAGAATTCCAAGAAGAATACCAACCACGGGGTTTGCTTGCTACCTCACAGTAAATTGTCAGGTTGCTACAATCACCAAAAGCATATTCACCAATACTTGTAACGCTGTCGGGAATTGTTATGCTTGTAAGCAAGGTGCAACCTTTGAACGCACAAACGCCAATGCTTGTTACTCCGTCGGGAATTTCTATGCTTGTAAGCGAGGTGCAATCAGAGAATGCATACGCACCAATACTAATCACCGAGTTGGGGATAGTAACGCTTGTGAGCGAGGTGCACTTATAGAATGCCCAATCACCAATACTTGTAACGCTGTCGGGAATTGTTATGCTCATAAGGCTGCTGCAACCATAAAACGCATAAGCACCAATACTTGTAACGCTGTCGGGAATTGTTATGCTCATAAGACTGCTGCAACCATAAAACGCAGATCTACTAATACTCGTCATGCTGTTGGAAATCGTGATGCTTTTAAGGCTATTGCAATACCGGAACGCATAAGCACTAATGCTCGTCGCGCCTTTGGGAATCACAAACGAGTCATCTGTTTTTCCAAGGGCATATTGTATTAAGGTTTTGCCGTCCTTGGTATAAAGATTACCGTCTATGGATTTGTAGTATGCGTTACTGGTGTCTACGTCAATGATTGTAAGGCTGACGCAGTAATCAAACGCACGATCACCTATGCTCGTCACACCGTCGGGAATTGTTATGTTCGTCAGGCTAACGCAATCCTCGAACGCATAACTACCAATACTCGTCACGCTGTCGGGAATTGTAATGCTCGTCAGGTATCTACAATCATAGAACGCACCAGACCCAATACTCGTAACACTGTCGGGAATTGTTATGCTCGTCAGGTATCTACAACCATAGAACGCATCTTTATCAATACTTGTCGCGGAAGTTATCGTTACGTTCTTAAGTGATGAAGGAACACAATCACTGCTTTGTGAAAACGATGGAGCTCCAAATATATAACCAAAATGAGTATTTGTTGTTCCATCTTTGGTCGCTCCCACAAAGGGCAAGGTAATACTCCTCAAGTTAGTACAATCAGCGAACGCAGAACGACCAATACTCGTCACGCTGTCGGGAATTGTTATGCTCGTCAGGTATCTACAACCATAGAACGCACCAGACCCAATACTCGTAACACTGTCGGGAATTGTTATGCTTTTCAATTTGCTACAATCACCAAAAGCATCTTCACCAATACTCGTCACACCATCGGGGATTGTGATACTTGTAAGACTGCTACACTCACGGAAAGTAGATCCACCAATGCTCGTCACAGAGTCAGGGATTGTTATGCTTGTGAGAGATTTGCAATTATAGAACGCCCCTTCATCAATACTTGTCGCGGAAGTTATCGTTACGTTCTTAAGTGATGAAGGAACATAATCACTGTTTTGTGAAAGCGATGGAGCTCCAAATATATAACCAAAATGAGTATTTGTTGTTCCATCTTTGGTCGCTCCCACAAAGGGCAAGGTAATGCTCGTCAGGCTAACGCAATCCTCGAACGCATAACTACCAATACTCGTCA
>CAZUJY010000033.1:12472-15029 GCA_964620565.1 uncultured Ruminococcus sp.
GAACGCATAACTACCAATACTCGTCACGCTGTCGGGAATTGTAATGCTCGTCAGGCTAACGCAATCCTCGAACGCATAACTACCAATACTCGTCACGCTGTCGGGAATTGTAATGCTCGTCAGGTATCTACAATTATAGAACGCACCAAACCCAATACTCGTAACACTGTCGGGAATTGTTATGCTTTTGAGGCTATTGCAATACCGGAACGCATCATTGCCAATAGCAGTTACAGGCAGTCCATTGTATATGCTCGGGATGTTTACCTCATCGTCATTACAACTTCCAATTCCGGCTACAGAATAGCTTACATTATCACTGTTAAGAGTGAACTCAAGGCCTTTGGATTCTTCCTTTTTAGCAATAATTTGAGTTGTCGTTTCTCCGCATTTGCAAGTGCTTTGCTGCAAGCCCTCTTGAGTGGTAGTAGCTTCTTTAATGATTTCCCATTTCAAATATGTATGGCCGGTAGCGTCCACATAATCGTCAACGTAACTGTCGCCGCAACGCGTGCAGGTGTAGGTCGTGTAGCCCTGCTCCGTGCAGGTAGGCTCGGTTACGACACTCTCGTAATCGTGACCGAGAGCGTCAACGTAATTGCCAACATAACTGTCGCCGCAACACGTGCAGGTGTAGGTTGTATAACCCTGCTTAGTACAGGTAGGCTCAGTTACGACACTCTCGTAATTGTGACCAAGAGCATCCACATAATCGTCCACATAAATGTCTTCGCAACGCTCACAAGTATATGTTGTAAAACCTTGTTCAGTACAGGTGGGCCCGGTTATAACCCCCTTATAATTGTGTCCAAGCTCGTCAATATAGTCATCATCATAATAATAAGAGCATCTTATGCAAGAGTATACGTTATATCCACAATTTGTACAATCAGGTTCTACCGTGCTTATTTTCACGCAATCGTGTCCCAACTCATCACTATACTGAACTTTAGTATCTCCACAATCACGGCATATATATGTAGATATTCCCTTTTCTGTGCAGCTTGGCAATTCTACAGTTACATTATATACGTGCTCTCCAAATCCCAAATTTTCTGTATAATTATCACCGCATACGCTACAGGTATAGGTCCGACTGCCTTGCGTTGAGCAGGTGGGAGAGGTAGTGATACTTGAAGTATACTTGTGATCAGTAGGACTTGTATAGTCACTAACACGCCTATCCCCGCAGATCTTACAAGTATGCGTTGTATATCCACTCTCGGTACAAGTGGGAGAAGTAACTATGTGCTCATAATTATTGGGGTCATAATAAGGATCGATATATTCTGTCTTGCCATATTGACATCTTGTACATTCATATTTATCATGACCGTATTTGCAGCAGGTCGGATCCTCGTGCTCAGTGAGCTCATAATTATGCCCAAGTGCCTGAAGATAATCGGAATCTTGTTTGCCGCAGACAGCACATTGCAAATTTCTATGACCCGCTTCGGTGCAAGTTGGAAATGATTCGTTCAGCGTTTTCCAGCTATGACCATTATCGTCAACGTAATCATCATCATAGCAATCATTACATCGCGTACAGGTATAAGTCGTATACCCCTGCTCGGTGCAGGTGGGTTCGGTTACGACACTCTCGTAATCGTGACCAAGTGCGTCGACGTAATCATCAACATAACTGTCGTCGCATCTTGTGCAGGTGTAGGTTGTATAGCCTTTTTCGGTGCAGGTAGGCTCGGTTACATCGCCCTTATAATCGTGACCAAGTGCATTCGACTCCTCAGTGTAAGTGTCACCGCACTCACAGGTGTATGTGTTGGTGCCCTTCTCGGTACAAGTGGGTTCGGTTCTTGTCACTGCGTAATCATGCTCTGAATGTCCGCATTTTACTAAACAGATAGCTACGGCGATAAGAACACAAATAAGAAGGATTATTATTGGAATGACCTTTCTTTTCATAATACATTCTCTCTAGCGTTTAAGCCCGTCGGCAATTTTCTCTAAAAACAAAAAGTGCGGCAACCGGAGTTGCCGCACCGAAAAACGCAAACTCCAATTGTCGCCAAACAAATTCAATTTTGTATGAGTGATAACACACACCTAAAAACCGGGAGTTTTGCATTTTTACCTATGCAAAATACGATTTTTAGGGTTGCCGAAAAAAGGGTATAATATGCCCATAAGGATAGAAAAAACCCATACAAAAAATATTGAATTCGTTTGGCGATTATATTTTAGCATATATTTTCGGGTTTGTAAATAGGTTTTAGAAAAATTATACACCTCATCCGTCACCTCTGGTGACACCTTCCCCTCAAGGGGAAGGCTATTTTAAGAGAAGACTTTTGGACGAGCGATGGTCTCGCTGCGGCTCGGGCACAGAACGGCTCTGGTGTTATCAACACCATTCACTACCGTTCTGCCGCTTCGCTACCTTCCCCTACACGCTTCGCTGGGGAAGGCTTTGAAGAAAGGCTTTTTTTGAATAGGGTGTTGACATTTTGATTTTGTTGTGATAAAATGTTTTCATTAGACCATGTCTTATGGATACGGATTGCACAGAGAGCCGTCGGTTGCTGAAAGCACGGAGAAT
>CAZUJY010000034.1:0-7782 GCA_964620565.1 uncultured Ruminococcus sp.
CAGAGTACTACGCTTAAATCAATTATCATGTGACACAACATAATATCACTTCCTTCACGTTAAAAAATACAGGTTTGTTTTATTTTGTGTATTCCTCTAAATTAGCCTTGAACGCATGATAGAACTGTGCGTAATCCGGACATTCGGAGCAGAGCTTGCTACCCGAGGAGTCACAATCATCGCATAATACCATAACGTCGTAATCGGCAACGTAAATATAACCGTCACCGCCGCAACGGTCACAGGTTACAAAGCCCGTGGTATTGCAATTCGAGCATTCGGGCATTGCAGGGTCAAAAAGAGTAATAATTGCCAACATGATCGGCACAATAAATTCAGCGAAAATTTTAGCCATTTTCCTATCTCCTTATTAATAATTTACAAGCTGGCAGAACTCGTCGATCTGCGCCTTCATAGCCTCAAGGCCGCTTCTCCAGAAGTTTACGTCAGTAAGATCTATGCCGCAAACGAGCGCCGCATCCTCAACGGTGCTGGTGCCTGTGGCGCGGAGCATCTTCTTGTAGGTGTCAACGAATGCAGAGCCCTCTTCCATATACTTTGCGTAAAGGCCACGGGCGAAGAGCGCGCCGAAGGCGTAAGGATAGTTATAGAAGGAAAGTCCGCCGCTGTAATAATGACCCTTGCAAAGCCACATATACTTATGCAGACAGCCCTCGTCAAGACCGTCGCCGTATGCCTTTTTCTGCGCGTCGAGCATAAGAGAGCAGCATCTGTCAGCCGAGAGGAACTCGGTGGGACGGTTCTCGAACACGCTTGCCTCAAAGAGATAACGGGAGTAGATGTCCACGATAACCTGGGTCGCATCCATAAGCTGACTCTCAACAAGAGCAAGCTTGGTATCACGGTCAGTGCATTCTGCGATAGCAGTATTCATAACAAGGGTCTCGTTAAAGGTGGATGCGGTTTCGGCTACGGGCATAGAATACTCACGGTTGAGGGGTGAGTTCTTATAAACCTGTCTGTCGTGGAAGGAGTGACCAAGCTCGTGAGCCAGGGTAACGATGTCCGAGAAGGAGCCGTCAAAGTTGGTAAGCACTCTGCTCTGTCCTGCCGAGTGAACGGCACAGTCGAACGCACCGCCAACCTTACCCTCTCTCGGGAAGAAGTCGATCCAGGAGTTGTCAAACGCCTCCTTTACCATATCGTGAAGCTCGGTGTCGAACTTGCCGAAGATGTTAAGAAGATAATCTCTTGCCTCCTCGGTGGTGTACTTCTTATCGCTCTTGCCCATAGGAGCAAAGAGATCGTACCAAGGAAGTCCGCCCTCGTGACCGAGAGCCTTTGCCTTAGCCTTAAGATATCTGCGGAAGGCAGGCATATACTCATTCATTGCGGCAAGGAGCGCATCAAGGGTCTCCTGCTTCATTGCGGAATTGTCAAGCGCCTTTGCAAGAGGAGAAGCATATCCGCGGCGGGCAGCCTCACCGATAACCTGGAGCTTGATGGAGTTGAGCGCAAAGGCTACCGCGGTGTCAACCTTGGGATATGCCGCAAGCTCTGCCTCGTATGCCTCACGTCTTACCTTAGGATCGGGATCATAAGCGAGGTTTCTGACCGACGAGAGAGTGATCTGCTCGCCGTTATAGTCAACCTTAAGCGAGCTGGTAAGGCTGGACTGAAGATCCGACCAGGCAGATGCTCCCGAAATATCCATCTCGGCAAAGAGCGACTCCTCTGCGTCGGAGAGAAGGTGCTTCGAATTCTTTACGATAGTTAAAATGCGGTAGGAATGCTCGGAGAGGAGAGGACTTTGCTCGATTATACTCTCGATATTCTCAATAGATGCGATAGCCTTGTTGATGGCTGCGGAGGGTGCGGCGGTAGCGGAAAGCTTACCCATAAGAACACCCATAGTGCTGGCAGCCTCGGTATCTGCGGTGTTGGCGCTGTAACGGAGATTTGCGTAAATAAAAAGCTTTTCTGCAAGAGAATTGATCCTTGTCTCAAGATCGATGTAGCTTGTCAGAAGCTCCTCGGCGGAAAGGCCCGAAAGTTTACCCGAAAAGGCTACGATCTCTGCGATAGCGCCGTCAAATTCGGTCATATCGGCCTTGAACTCGGGGGTGTCAAAGCCGTTATAAAGTATGGAAAGATCCCATTGCTTGTTCATAGTATTTATTCCTTTTGCTATTGTTTTGAGAGGCGGTCTTACCAAAGACCGCCTTATTTGTTACTTTTCGATTTTGCTCTTATTTCTTTCCTCAAGGTCGGATACGATCTGTGCGTACATCTTTTCGTCGATCTTGAACTTCTTGTAGTAGATAACGAAGCTGGCAATAATGAAGAGGAGAGGAATGATCATCATAAACACCTTGAAGATCCAGCCCGCCTCGCCGGGAAGCGCATTAATGAAATCAAGCTTGATCGCCTCGCTCGTCTCGCTGTCAACGATTCCGTTGGCAACGAGATGCGCCTCATACTCCTCAAGCATAGTGGTAATACCCGAGAGGAAAAGGGTGAGAGAAATTATTCCCTTGCTGGCAGCGCCGCCAAACTGATTGATGAAGGGCTGGATAGCAAAGGATGCCGCCTCACTTCTCTTTCCAAGCTTCCACTCGCCGTACTCAACTGCATCGGCAAGGAAGAGGAGCATAAGAAGCTGGATAAACGCCTGAGCGAAGAAGAGACCAAGACCTGCAACCATAATAAGTCCGAACATCTCGAAGGAGAAGAAGAACAGAAGATATGATACGGTGATGAGAACCATAGCGCCGATATAAAGCTGCTTTCTTGTAAACTTCTTTCTGAACAGAGAGAAGGTAGAGAGCGCAAGAAGCTGTGCTACCGCAAGAACTATGGCAAAGCTGCCGTATACGCTGCCATCCTTATAAATGTACTCGAAATACTGGATACCGAGACCGGTGGTCGTGCAATAGCCTATCATAAAGAGAACCATAGCTATCGCAGTAACCATAAGCTGATCGTTTGCAAGAAGCGCGGTAAATATCTCCTTAAGGCTGGAGCGCTCCTCGGTCTCTACGGAGCTTCTGTCCTCCTTTACACCTATGAGGGTGATGGACTGGAATGCCCACATTATTACAGCTACTACGATTGCGGCAATAAAGTAGGGAGTTCTTCTGTCAAGTCCGAGACCTGCAAAGAAATTGGGGATCTCGGGATATGCTACTACCATAGCAAACATACCGATACTTGCGCAAATTCTCGCCAGCGAGCCAATGCTCTCACGCTGGGTCTGATCCTTGGTAAGAGCGGGCATAAGCGACCAATATGCGATGTCGTTAAACGAGAAGAGAATGCTGAAGAGGAAATAGGACACGCAAAGAAGAATGATATGAGTAGTCTCGGGCATCTCTATATTATGGAACATCGAAATAGTAAGAAGACCCATACCTATCATACCGATAAGTATCCAGGGCTTATACTTACCCCATTTTGTCTTGGTATTATCTACGATTGCGCCAACGAGGGGGTCGATGACAGCATCGAAAATACCGAATACAGTAAGTATACCTCCGATCAAGAGCGCATTTTCTTTAGTGAAAATTACTACGTCGGTAAGATACTCTAAAAGAAACATGCTTACAAGAGAATAAAGTGCATCTCTGCCTATGGTACCGAGGGCGAAGCATATTTTATTACGTTTCATTTGTTTGGTCATTGTCTTTCTCCTCTGTTATTTCTTTTATTAAATAAAGATTTGAGCCGTAGTCGCCGAGAATACGGAGGTTCGGATCATAGCCGCTTCCCTCGTACTGCATAGCAAGATTGATTCCCTCCGAAAGCATAGCGCCTGAGGCGGTATAGACCTCACGGCCGTCCTGCATTGCAAAATGCCTGTCCACGGTGCGAAGGATAAATCCGTCCGGCTTTAAGTGAACTGGGGTAATATGCTTAATAAGACCGCCGAAGCGTCTTATGCGAAGGAACTGCCGACGGGACTCCACCGAATACAGCTTGTCGGGAGCAAGACCGGGAACATCAAGTCTGTCTCTGCCGGGACAGGAGTCCTTGCATTTCTGATAGATTGCGGCAAAGGTTTTCTCTCCGTCGCTGATCTGCCAGGAAATTTCATCGGGATTTTTAAGTTTTACCTTTCTCAGCTGTCCGTACTGGAAGGTACGCCTGTGGGCTTTGTAATACTCGATCTGATACTTAACGTGCTTTCTCTCCACAGGAGTAAGCTCGGAAAAATCAAGCTCGTATCCAAGAACACCGAATGCCGCTACGTTGAATCTGGTTTCAATGGGAGTGTCACGTAGGGTCTGTGCGTGGGGCGCCATAGACACGTGGGCAGATACGGTTGACTGAGGATAGAAGTTGTATATTCCACCCTGAATGTCAAGTCTTTCGATCGGGTCGGTGTTATCCGACGTCCATATCTGCGGTGAGTAGCAAAGCATACCGAGATCAAATCGGTTGCCGCCCGAGGAGCAGCTCTCAAAAAGTATATTTTTGTGCCTTACGTGAAAGATCTCGTGAAGCACCTCGTAAAGACCAATAATATAGCGGTGGAAGAACTCGCCCTGCTGCCTTAAGGTAGAGGAGTACATATCGCTGATATGACGGTTATAGTCCCACTTTACGTACTCGATATTGGAGCTGCGAAGCACCTTATCAACGCTGTCGATTATGTAATCACGCACTTCCCTTCTGGTAAGGTCAAGTACAAGCTGATTACGACCAAGGGTCAGCGCTCTGCCCTCTATGCTTATCGCCCAATCGGGATGGGCTCTGTATAAGTCACTGTCGGGATTTACACATTCGGGCTCAAACCAGAGTCCGAACTTCATTCCCATCTTGTTGACCTTATTTGCGACATATTTGATGCCGCCGGGCAGCTTCTTACGATTCTCCACCCAGTCGCCAAGTCCCGCAAGATCGCTGTTGCGCTTACCGAACCAGCCGTCGTCAAGGACGAACATCTCTACTCCTAGCTTTTTTGCCGACCTTGCAAGCGCTAGGATCTTGCTTCGGTTAAAATTGAAAAAAGTCGCTTCCCAGTTATTAAGAACAATGGGACGGTCTGCCCCCTTATGCTCTCCACGTACAATATGCTCGTTAACAAAGCCGTGCATATTCTCCATCATGCCGTTAAGGCCGGTATTCGAATAGGTCATAACAGCCTGAGGGGTAACAAAGCTCTCCCCCTTCGAAAGCTTCCAGAGGAAGCAGTGAGGGTTGATTCCCGTCATAACACGGGCGGTGTCAAAGGTGGAGCGCTCGGCGGCGGAATAGTGATTTCCGCTGTAAATAAGGTTAAATCCGTAGACTCTTCCTCTCGATTCGTCTGCTCCCTGCTCCACAAGAGCGAAGGCGGGGTTATGCTTGTTGGAGGATGCGCCGACGGTGGACTCGTTAACAAGAATACCGCATTCAAGGAAGCGGCGATGCTCGTGAGCCTCCTTACCCCAATCACCGTCAAGGGTAAGCATGTCATAGTTAGCCTCGGGAAGATCCAGCATAAAACTCATAAGCTTACGGATATAGACAGGATTTTCGTTTTCGTTTATCAGCTCTGCGTTTCGGCAGATAACGTCACATTCCTCGAATACAACGTAGTTAAGCTTAAGGAAAAGATCGTCAAATTTTCTGTCCTTCAGAGTGATCTCAAGAGTTTTTGCCTCGCCGTAGGCGGTGGGCAGATTCTCAGTGGTATATGCGCCATCTATAATGCGGTGGCTGTCGTATACAAAATCGCAGACAAAGGTTCCGTCGGGCATAAGCAGCTCGATGGGAGAGTGACGGTAGTCACCTCTGCCAATACCCGAGTATTCAAGCAGATTTCTCTCAAGGAAGAAGCTTGATCCCTCGGTCTTTACCGTACTGCCAAGGTCAATGGTGTTCTTCATTGCCGCAGCGGTGAGATCTCTGTCGGTCAGTCTGCGCCCGTAATAAAGATGCTCGAGGTATCCCTCGTTTATGCGAAAGGCATAGGTTGTCGCTTTGGTTTCAAGTCTGAAGACCTGATCGTTTACGCTGATCATAAGCAGCCTCCCTGTGAATTATTTCAAGATTTCGCTGAAAAGCGCCTTAACGTTCTCCTCTGTTTCATCAAGAGGACGGTCGTTTACAAAATAGTAATCGTACTTATAGTTTTCCACCATATCATCCGCCGCATTGCCGTATGCCTCCGCTCTGCTGCGGCTGCCGCCTCTGACAAGGAGAGTTTTCGCAACACCGTCGGTTGCGCGAACGAACTTCTCGATCTCCCAGGGCTCTCTGATATGAACGAAGAGGATCTGCTCGTCGTTTAAAAGGAACTGACGGAAAACGTTAAGCGCCCAGTTTGTGGGAAAATCGTTATACTCCGCAGTTATGGTCTTAAGATCGTGAAGGAACTTTCTCGCTCTGTCATCCTTTACACCCGTCCAACCGCAAAAGGTTGCTATCTCCTTGATAGGATCGACGGAGGAGATATTTCTCACCTTAAAATGCTTCGCCGCAAGGTCGCAGATAGTATCTTTACCAACTCCGCCTGCGCCGTTTATAATAATGACTGCCTTATTCATAGGACACCTCTTTATTTTAGTTCAAGTTATATGATAACATATATTTTAAAGAATGTCAATGGTGGGATGTTTGTTTTTCATTGGCTGATTTTCAAATTTGCTCTTTACTTTTTGCGAGAGATAATGTATAATCTTAATGAATAAGCTATCTTGAGGTGGATTATGAAAAGAGAATTCTTTGGCAAGCTCGAAAGCGGCGAGGAAATAGAGATCGTCACCCTTGAAAATGCCGATGCACAAATAAAAATAATGACAAGAGGAGCTACTATCGTCAGCTTCAACACCTACGGTGTTGAGGTTATCGGCGGATATGACAGCCTTGATGATTACGTTGCCGACACAGGCTCCTATCAGGGCGCAACCGTCGGACGTGTGGCTAACAGAATCGAGAACGCACAGTTCACTATGGACGGGGCGATATTTATGCTGACCGACAACGATAAGGGCAACACCCTTCACGGCGGCGACGGTTTTTCCTTCCGTGTGTGGAATATTGAGGAGCTTTGCGAGGACAGCGTTACAATGTCCTACTACTCCCCCGACGGCGAGGAGGGCTTCCCCGGCGGTGTGTCTGTGAAGGTGAAGTTTACCCTTCGGTCAGCGGCGGTGATTATTGAATACGAGGCTATTCCCGACGGAAAGACACCTATTGCCCTGACAAATCACTCCTACTTTAACCTTGGCGGCTTTGGCGGAGTGATCGATAATCATATTGCTACGATCTATGCCGACAGCTATACCGAGGTGGGTGAAAATCTTATTCCCACGGGTGTAAGACCGAGTGTCGAGGGCACGCCCTTTGACTTTAGAAGTCCTAAGAGAATAGGCGAGAATTTTGGCAAAGAGGTTGACGGGTATGATCACAATTTTGTACTCTGCCCTGAATTTTCTAAAGAATTTAACGAAAAGAATGTTTCCCTTGGCGCAAGTGTGACCAACGAAAAGCTTGTCCTTAACGTATACACCGACCAGCCCGGACTGCAATTCTACACCGGCAACTTCCTCTTTGGAGAGCCTGATTTCAGAGGCAATGTTAAGAGAATAAAGCACGGCGCATTCTGCCTTGAAGCGCAGACCGAGCCGAATTGTATTAACCATGGCGTAGGTTTCTATGATTTGGGCGAGGTCTATAGGCAGACTACTGTTTACGAAATTTTGCCGTGCTAATACCTCATCCACCGCTAAAGCGGTCCCCCTTCCCCAATGGGGAAGGCTAAAGGCGCATTCTGCCTTGAGGCGCAGACCGAGCCGAATTGTATTAACCATGGCGTAGGTTTCTATGATTTGGGCG
>CAZUJY010000034.1:7882-14879 GCA_964620565.1 uncultured Ruminococcus sp.
ACTACTGTTTACGAAATTTTGCCGTGCTAATACCTCATCCACCGCTAAAGCGGTCTCCCTTCCCCAATGGGGAAGGCTAAAGGCGCATTCTGCCTCGAGGCGCAGACTGAGCAAAACTGTGTGAATAGCGGCATCGGCTTCTACGATGCCGGCGAGGAGTATAAGCAGATTACTGTTTATGAGGTGCTGAAGGTATAAAACAAAAACGAGCAGGTTAAATTCTGCTCGTCATTATACAAGTATGGCAGGGAGTTTTTGCTCCCTGCCATTTTTTGTTTTACTGTGGAACGTAATCGAAATGGATTGTTGCTTTATAAAGACCATTATTAGAATCAGGATACTTAAATGTATCATTAATTACTACATCTTCCCACTGAGCCTCGCTACCTGTGTAATACACGTTAAGCGACATGCAGTCACGGAACGCAAACGGTTCAACGGTGGTTACGCTGTCGGGAATTACTATGCTCTTAAGCGAGCTACAATTAGAGAACGTTGAGCTTTCAATGTGGGTTATACCATCGGGAATTTCAATGCTTGTAAGCGAGGCGCAACTAGAGAACGCAGACTCGTCAATGCTTGTTACACTGCTAACGATACCGAGTTTACACCCTCTAAAATAGACTGTCCCGATAAAACGGTTTGATCTGCTCCACAAGCTACCATAGGGAGATTGTCGTTATCTTCAATTCTTGCGGGAACTGTTATGAGTTCGGTTGTCGGAGCTTGCAATCTATCCGACAAGCCGTTCTCATACATATCCATTTTAATATTAACGTGGATTTCAACTCTATCGCGGTAAATGTCTATGCGGTCAACAACTTGATACAACATAGCCTTTTGTCCGTCCACGCCTTGATCTTCAAAATCAGTATCCCAAGATTGCATTTTACTGTTGAGTTCAAAAACGCTGTTTCGGCTGCTCGTCAAGCCCTCAAGCTCTCGTTCCTTGTTCTCGATCTGCTCGGTACTGCTCTTGACTTCAAGTTCTTTTTTCGCCAACAGTTCTTGTAACATTGTACCGAGTTTTTAGATGACGAGATTTTCCGTTCGGAAGATTTAGAGGTAGAACAGTAAAAGCCGCCTTGTGTGTAGGGCGGCTTTTGTCAATATAAAGGGATAGCCGATGTGCCTTTCGACACACCGGCTTTTTGTTATTCTACACCATCAAATGCGCCCGCCTCTCGCGCAAGCTCATTGATTTTATCTTGCAATTCAGTTGTTTCGAATGAATAGTAATACTTTCCTTCTTTGTTCATAAAAACGTGTAGATTATATTGGGTTTCACCTTGAATTATAGTTATTGAAGTGTGATCTCCTCCATTCACTTCATTCCTCATTTTCTTGAATGAGGATGTGAATATGATATTCATAATTTCATCAATATCATCTTGTGCTTCAATGGTGAAATAAAAAGGAGTGCCTGAATAATTGTCGAACTCAACCTCTATCTTGTCTGTATCATCTTGCTTCAAAGAAGAAAACTTGGAAAAGTCATTTATAGAATTTAGTTCTTTAGAGCATCCAACAAGAGAAAACATTAACATTATCACCACCAAGCCACTTAACAATTTTACTTTTACCATAATTAAATCCCCCTTAATTTATTGTTATGGAAGAGTTCGTATATGAATCAAAGAAACTATTCAAATCAACGTATCTATTATCATCACAAGATGACCAACCATCGCAAACTCTTATATATCTCAAATAGTTATAGTCTGTGACTGTCCACCACAAAACTTGTTTTTCGTATTCTTGCCTAAATTCTTCATATCCTAAAGTTACAACAAAATGACCCCAAGCACCTCCATCCGCTTCTGTCACATTCAACAATGTCAAAATTACTTTGTCATCATCTATGGCAGCCTTATACTTGTTAAAATTGTTGTTAAAATTAGTCAAACTAACCGAATATCCCATTTCAGACATATATGTTTTTAGGGCTGAACGCGCATCGCTCATATATGTCGTGTTATATTGATCGTGTTTACATAATACTCTCAACCTATCGAAAGTATCTTGACGAGAATCATTCAAAAGGGTATCCATTCCTAACCATTCGTAATAAACCATAATATTTGTTAACGCAGTCGGACCACAATGGTTAGAAATTGTTCCTCCTTTACTTAAAGAGTTCATACTTGAAAACGCTAACCCATCGCCATTTATTCCATCCGTATTTGTCGTTGAACCCGAAGTTATACCATCCAAATATCCCCAATCAGAGTTTTCCCACCCCGATGCTCTGTTTTCTTTGATTTCTTTCCAATCAATTAAACCTGCATCGCCACTTTCGGGTTTACTTGAATTTCCACTTAAACCTAATCTCGCATAAACTTTTTCCTTGAATGTTTCAATGATCGAATATAAGTAATCTTTTTCAACAATTTCACCCGACACATTGTTTAACATTCTGCCATTCACTTCGTTATAATAATTGAAGATTCCTGCATAATATGTTTTTGTGCCTATTGGGAAATTGTCTAAAGCGGTTGGGCAATCAAATCCGTACTCATCTATACTATCCGTTATATAATTGTAAACAGCATAATCTATTTGTGAATCTCGCTCAAACAAAGATGCTTGTGCGATTACTTCATCTTTTTCGTCATAAAGTTCTACAGAATATAAAGTTTCCATATTTTCATAAGCTACATCTTTAGTGTTGTATATAGAAACTAAAAAATCCCTTGCTTTATTTTCTGCCGTATAATCAACTTCTTGTGCATATACGCTTATGATTGTGCCTGAAAAAGTAAGAATTGAAAAACAAATCAAAAGCATAAAAGCTACTAACGAACGGTTAATTTTTTTAATTTTCATAATTGTCCTCCTATTGTCTTTTTATTTTTTACTATTTACTGAACTACGACAATATAGGGCATTACTCTATATTTTCAAAAACTAATGTACCATTTTAAGCACCTCCTTTAATTATTGAATGATAAAAGCGCGTAGGAACATAGGGACACACAACTCCCCACAATCCTACGTGCTAAATTGTTATTTACCAAAATTATCTATATAGTTTTCACAGTATAGACCACTCGGCAAAATATAGCAATATTCTGTCGGGTTTGTGTAAATCTTGAAATATATAACTTCCTACTTACTGTGTGATTATATTGTAGCACACTTTTCTTAAAAAATCAATATTTATCCAAATCTTTTTGGGTAATTATTCTAAATTGTATATGTAATATTATAATTGAAATTTACTGTCTTGTCGTTCCAAAACCAAAAGTTATCTCTAACCATTTGGATTGTTATTACATCTGACATATCTACTAAAGCAGTATTACTGCGATTTTCTCTAATCACATAAATTGCAGTTTGCATTGATTGATTTATATTGTATGAGTACCAAGGATCATCTTCTGTCCAAGGGTCAACATATTCAAATTCAAAGATTTGTCAACAAAAAATTTTGTAAATAAACGGTTGACTTTTAGAAATTTATGTGATACAATCTATGTATTATTAAAGCGATGACGAGAACAAGTAGATGCTTTAAGCGTAAAACAGAAAGCTGCCGGGTGATGAGAGGCGCGTGAGCTTGTTGCATTGAATACATCTCCGAGTGCGCACCGAAGCCCGTTCTATCGGGTGTGTAGGCTGCGACGGGTATGCCCGTTATAGCGTTTTGAGGCAATTCTGCATTTTGCATTCTGCATTCTGCATTATTGTAAATCAAGGTGGTACCACGGTTAAATTCGAAATTAGGAATTCGAAATTCGAAATTACTCGTCCTTGGGGATATTATCTCCAAGGACTTTTTTATTTGCAAAAAAATAATTATATAGAGGTAAAGAAAAATGAAAATTTATGAGGAACTGGTTGCCAGAGGCCTTATTGCCCAGGTAACCAACGAAGAAGAAATCAGAACAATGATCAACGAGGGCAAGGCTACCTTCTACATCGGCTTTGACCCTACTGCAGACTCGCTTCACGTAGGTCATTTCATGGCGCTCTGCCTTATGAAGCGTCTTCAGATGGCAGGTAACAAGCCTGTTGTTCTTATCGGCGGCGGTACCGCTATGGTCGGTGACCCCTCGGGCAGAACCGATATGCGTCAGATGATGACCACCGAGACCATTCAGCACAACGTTGACTGCTTCAAGAAGCAGATGGAGCGCTTTATCGACTTTGGCGAGGGTAAGGCTATTCTTGTTAACAACGCCGAGTGGCTGCTTGGCCTTAACTACGTTGACGTGCTTCGTGACGTTGGCGCATGCTTCTCCGTTAACAGAATGCTCTCTGCAGAGTGCTACAAGCAGAGAATGGAAAAGGGTCTTTCCTTCCTTGAATTCAACTATATGATCATGCAGTCCTACGACTTCTACCATCTCTTCAAGGAATACGGCTGTAATATGCAGTTCGGCGGCGACGACCAGTGGTCCAATATGCTTGGAGGTACCGAGCTTATCAGACGTAAGCTTGGCAAGGATGCTCACGCTATGACCATTACCCTGCTCCTCAACTCCGAGGGCAAGAAGATGGGTAAGACCGCTTCGGGCGCTGTTTGGCTTGATCCCAACAAGACCGCTCCCTACGACTTCTACCAGTACTGGAGAAATGTTGGCGACGCTGACGTTCTCAAGTGTATAAGAATGCTTACCTTCCTTCCCGTTGAGGAGATAGACAAGATGGATGCCTGGGAGGGCGCGCAGCTTAACACCGCAAAGGAGATCCTTGCATACGAGCTTACCAAGCTCGTTCACGGCGAGGAGGAGGCCGAGAAGGCGCAGTCTATGGCTCGCTCGCTCTTCGTTTCCGGCGGCGCAGAAAACGCTCCCGTAGTTGAGGTTGCGGAGGCTTCTCTCATTGACGGTAAGATCGATCTTAACAGCCTGCTAGTGCTTGGCAAGATGGTTCCCTCCAAATCCGAGGGAAGACGCGCTATTGAACAGGGCGGAGTTTCTGTTGACGGCGAGAAGGTGACCGACGTTCGCACTCTTATCAGCAAGGAGCAGCTTGAAGGCGGCATTCTCGTTAAGAGAGGTAAGAAGAGCTTTAACAAGTTTCTGCTTAAGTAATATGAACTATAATTTTCACACTCATACGACAAGATGCCGTCATGCTGTTGGTAGTGACGAGGATTACGTCAGGTGTGCAATAGAAGCCGGGATCAAGCATCTCGGCTTCTCCGACCACGCGCCCTTTATTTTCCCCGACGGGTTCGAAAACTGCTACCGTGTGCAGATGTGCGATGGACAGAGCTATATTGACGATTTAAGGGCCTTACGTGAGAAGTATAAGGGAGAGATAGATATTTACATCGGCTTTGAAATGGAGTACTACCCTGCCCATTTTGAAAAAATGCTCAAAAACGCAAGAAATGTCGGGGCAGAGCATCTGATACTTGGTCAGCACTTCATTATGAATGAACATCCCGACGGTGTGGGCGCTATGGGACCCACCGACAATGCCGAGCATCTTCGGATATATGTTGACGAGGTGATAGAGGCTATGCGCACAGGCGTTTTCAGCTATGTGGCACACCCCGATATTATGTGCTTCACAGGTGATGAGGAGATCTATAGACGCGAGATAACGAGGCTATGTCAGGCGGCAAAGGATATGGATATTCCGCTTGAAATAAACCTCTGCGGCGTACGAAACAAAAAGCACTACCCCGCTGACGGCTTCTGGAAAATCGCAGGAGAGGTGGGCGCGCCCGTCACCATTGGTTATGACGCCCACGCAAGCGAGGAGCTTCTCGATAAAGAGCAGCTTCGGGTCGCCGCAGAGCTTATAAATCGCCATAAGCTTAACTATATCGGTATGCCGAGGCTGAGATATATACAATAAAAACGGTAGCACTATGCATAAAACCTTAATAAAGGCTGCATAATACTACCGTTTTTTATACATACAGATCTTCCCTGTCGGTCTGACGATCTACCACTCTCGGAATCAGCAACTCATTGAAGCGCGGGAAAGCAATGTAACTGAGCGATGACACCGCAAAGAAAGCACATGCTCCTACAAAGCAAATTATCATATCGCTCATAGTATCTATCAGACCGATATCAAGATATCCGTCAATTATATAGGTTTTGCCGTCTCCGTAATAAATAATCGTCTTGACAATGCCGTTTATTGTAACGGCTTGTGTATGAGTGCCTGAAAGAAAATAGGAATTTATATCGGTGACTATCGTATCCTCCATCATATCGAAGCCCAATAGTGCTGTGCAGGAAAATTCAAATATTTCCCAAACGCAAGCTATAGCAAGACTGAAGCAAACGGCGAACGTAAGTATAGCAAAGAAAGACGTATCATTTCTTTTACTTCTAAACATTCTTTCCCCCAACGCCGCGCCTAAGACCGCAAACAGAAAGCCTGACATTCCGTGAAGGAGCGTATCGTGAAAAGGAAAAATGCTATAGAAATTATACCCCGAGCCAAGTATTGATCCGACGGCTATGAATAACGACGCCGAAATGAATAGCGCGCTCATTCGTATTTTAAAACAGTATTCAACCAAAAATGCGGCAGCCACAAATAAAATGAAGCCTAGCGAAAGAAGTATATCTCTTGTCTGCTCTTTAATTCCAAAGTACACAGCAGAAAATACGCAAAAGGATAGGTATATGATTATTATGGTTAAGAAGCTTCTGTCTTTTATTCTTTTTTTTGCATATTCTTTAAAACCGTTCATTTCCAATATTTAACTCCAAATTTAATTTAAATTTATTAAATTATAGCAAAGAAATGTTCTTTTTTTATTAAAGAAAATGTAACTATGAATTAATAAATTATTAAGGCATTGTAAAAAAAGTGTTTTGCACAAAAGATAAATGAGCGATTTAAAAGCAAAATATCAGGGGTATAGACAAATATATTATACTATTTTTTTAATAAAAACTATTGACAAACAAAACGGAATGTGGTATTATATACAAGCACGATTTTATTTGCCCCTGTAGCTCAGTCGGTAGAGCACTTGACTTTTAATCAAGGTGTCCGGGATTCGAGTTCCCGCAGGAGC
>CAZUJY010000035.1:0-14705 GCA_964620565.1 uncultured Ruminococcus sp.
ACTATCCCCAAAAAGAGGCTGCCTCAAATTTGCATTTGAGACAGCCCCTTTTTTTATTAAAATGCTTTGTCCTTTTGCCTGTATCAGCTCATAAACCTTCGCAGCTTATCTATAGCTCCCTTTTCAAGCCTTGATACCTGCGCCTGCGATATTCCTATCTCAGCGGCGATCTCCATCTGCGTTCTGCCCTTGTAAAATCTGCGTTCAATAATGTTCATTTCCCTGGGAGAGAGCCGTTTCATCGCTTCCTTTAACGACATATTTTCGATCCAGCTCTCGTCGGTTTCATTCTCATCGGCAAGCTTGTCTATAACGTAAAAGGTATCATCACCGTCGCCGTAAACGGAATCAAAGAGCGATATAGGCTCGACAATGGCTTCCATAGCCGAGCTGACGCTCCTTTCGGACACATCGAGCCGTTTTGCAATCTCCGCAACGGTGGCATCACGCTGCTCACGTCTTGATATCTCCTCCTTTGCTTGAAGCGCCCGATAGGCAAGATCTCTCATGCCTCTGGACACCCTTACGGCATTATTATCACGCTGATAACGACGAACCTCGCCGATAATCATTGGAACCGCATAGGTCGAAAAACGAACGTCCATATCAAGATTGAAATTGTCTATGGCTTTTATCAAGCCGACGCAACCGACCTGAAAAAGATCGTCCACGCTTTCGTGCTTCGGATTAAATCGTCCCACAACGCTTAAAACAAGTCTCAGATTGCCCATTACCAGCTCGCTTCTCGCCTGCTCGTCTCCCTCTGATGCACGTTTTAACAGGTCCCGCTTCTCTGCCTCGGTGAGCGTCTTTAAGCTAGACGTATTGACTCCGCAGATCTCTACTTTATTCAATCGCATACTAACCTCACATATAGCTTTGTGAAATTAGTATTGCCCACCGTGACGCAAATAAACCCATATTTGTAAATCTTTATTTACAAATAAAAAGGACGGTCTTATCGCCGTCCTTTTTGTTATGTATCAGATAGGATTGCCGTTTTTGTCAAACAGGGGAAGGGGAGCAAGATAAGTGATATCCTCTCTGCCAATCGCATCGCCCTCCGCAAGAATAGTCATCTTACCAACGATCTCGCCGCCTGCCTGATGAACAAGATTCTCAAGAGAAAGGAGCGAGCCGCCCGTGCTGATAACGTCGTCAACGATAAGCACTCTCTTGCCCTTCATAAATTCAGCGTCGTCGCCATCGATATAAAGAGTCTGCACGTGTCCAGTGGTGATGGACTTGGTCTCGCACTTGAGAACGTCCTTCATATACAGCTTAACCGACTTTCTTGCAAGCACGTAACGGTTCTCGCCAAGGTGACGAGCCATTGCGTGAACAAGGGGAATACCCTTGGACTCGGCTGTAAGAAGAAGGTCGTGCTCGGGAGCAAGTCTTGCAAGCTCCTCTGCGCATTTTTCGGTAAGCTCAACGTCACCGAAGAGAATAAAAGCTCCGATATAAAGTTCGTCGCTGATGGGACAAAGCTGAAGGTCTCTCTCAAGACCTGCTACCTGAATTCTGTATACCATGACAGATTCTCCTTAGGTTTTCTACATTAATATATTATATAGAGTTGCTATATAATCACAACATATTTATTATACAACTAATTGATCTGATTTGCAAGTGGTTTTAATAAATAAAAGAAATTTTGTATCCTACCAAACAATCGAAAAGGGAGAGCCGAGGCTCTCCCTTGCTTTTATTCATTATCTTCAGTCCGCTCTTCTTTTATTTCGCTTTTAGCTTTGTTTTTAGGTGTAGCAGGCTTTCTTTTGAACACAATCGCAGTGCCGGCTGCCGCAATAACGGCCGTCGATGCCGCAATAATTATTACAGTAGTGGTATCAATTCCGCCGTTAGAAACGTCTTCTTTGCCGGAGTCCTGAGAACCTCCCTGACTATCGTCTCCCGGAGTCTGAGAACCTCCGGAATTATCTTCACCTGACTCCTGATCGTCGTCGGGATTTGAACCGTCGGGAAGAATGTCGATATCTTCTATTTTCTTCATTCCGCATACATTACAGGTGTAGGTGATTTCTCCCTTTTCTGTTGTTGTAGGTTCCTTGTTTACTGTCCCATTGTCGAAATTGTGTTTTTCTACGTTTGTCTTCGCGCCGCAACTCTCATCACTGCACTTATTCCAATGCTGATAGTCATCGTGCTCAAATTTATTTTCAAAGCTGTGAGTATGTCCAATAGCTTCTTGAAGCACGAACTGACAAACCAAGCATTTCTGCGGAGCTGTTTCGGTAGCAGATGCACCGGGAATATGGTTTTCAATATATCCGTTATGTCCGCAAGAAGTACACATACGCCAATGACTTGTGCTATTGCTTGAATACTGTGATGTGTATGTGTGTGCTACGCTTCTAGTTGCGCCGCAAGTGTTGCAAGTAGAGTCACATGCATTGTTGTACCTATGGGTTGTAGATCTTGAATATCCGCAGGAATTACACGAGGTATCGCAGTCATTATCGTACACGTGATCAGGAACGCTTCTTGTTGCACCGCAAACATCGCAGCTCTTGTCGCAAGCGTTTGAATACTTGTGATTAGCGGTTCTCGTTGCTCCGCAAGCGTTACAAGAAGAATCGCAAGCATTATCGTACTCGTGAGAGGTTGTTCTAGTTGCTCCGCAAATGTTGCAGGAGGTGTCGCAAGCATTGGTGTATGTATGTGTTGCGGCTCTGCTATACCCACAAGTATTGCAAGTTATATCGCAGTTGTTAGAATACACATGAGATTCCATAGAATCCTTCTCTCCGCAAACAGAACAATTATGCCAGTGTCCGCTTTCATTCTTGGAGTAACTTGTTCCGAAGGAATGTGTCACGCCGGGTCTGTCATCTCTACCGCATACGCTACAATCCATATCGCAAGCACTATCGTATATATGATCTTCATACTTGCCCTTTCCACAAATAGTACATTCGTAAATATGCAGTGTTTGAAGAGTCATATACTGTCCATTACTTGCCAGCATTAATTCCCAAGTGTGATTTTCATAGTCCTTTTTATCACCGCATTTGGTACATTCTTTATAATGCTGAGGAGCAGGATTAAAGTCTCCTCCGGGTACTTCATCCCACGTATATTCGTAAGTGTGAGATACACTTCTTGTTGCACCGCAGATGTTGCAGGATGTATCGCAGGAGTTGCTGTATACGTGAGCCTCCACAGATGCGGTGGATCCACATTTAGAGCATACCTTCCAATGATTGTTCGCATCCTTGCTGTAGGTTGAACTATATGAATGGCTGCAAGAGGTGGAAACCATGTTGAAGTTTCTTGTAAGGAAGGTTTGGGTTCTGCCATGTACGTCGGTTGCAATCAGAGTAATTGTGTGCTTGCCTGCTGAAAGACTTCCGAATTTCAATTTTTGATTAATGTCTGTCGGGTTGATTGCAAAGCTCGTTGTGTTGTCGTTCGTTGCAGTCCAGGTTGCGTATTCATTGCCGTCAAGCTTTGCAACGACCTTTTTCAAAGGATAGTTAGAGCTTACAGTTCCCCAAACAGGATACCCCTGTCCAAGAGGAAGAGATTCATTTTCGGTCGGAGTAAAGCCTGTGCAAGTGACATTAAGGTTATTAAGTGAAGAAAGTTCCAAATAACCATCACCCAAAACGTAGCCCACTTCTCCATTATAAGTGAATTTAATCCACTTGTTATTATATGCATTGATATAAGATCCATCTACTTTTACTGTAGAACCCTTCTTGATCTGCTCATCTCCCTTGGTAGCATCCGAGTAAGGCGCATTTGTACGAGGTGTAAAGTCCTTAATTACCTTGTATGTACCAGCATCAGCAGTGCTAAATGTGTTCTGCCAGTCATAAGACTTGCCGCACTCGGTGCATATGCCTAGACCAGTAAAACCACTACAAGTATGATAACTTATCCACGGAACCTTTCCATGAGAAGTCCACTTCCAAGAACTGCCTCGAATATTACTACGTCCACTACTATCAATAGTAGTAATTTGAGTATTATATGATCCGTCCGTTGTAGATTCGATTACTTTTCCGTCTCCGATATAGTAACCAACATGATAGCAACTTCCATTGGCATTGTCTTTAAAGAGCCACTCTCCAGGAAGTATATTAGTAAAATCGGTGCTCAGTTCACTTTGAGATTTAAGCCAATCACCGGTCTTGCTACCGCAACCACAACTAGTATCCCAAAGATTCCAAGGATTAACCGATGTTTTTTTGTTGTAAACTATTTGTCCTTTTGTGCAGATAATACTTTCCCCTAGTCCCCAACAATCAAAATAGATATACTTACCATCATATTTACCTATGCTTTTTTCGCCACCGCTTCCATATTTTGAATCTCCGCGGTCTACTACATATTGTAAATAACCAATAAACTCATCCGCTGTCATTACCACCGAATGAGCCGCACTTGCTTCAACTGAAGGCACAAGTGCAATAATTACTGTCACGGCAATAACCATAACAAGCATTAAAGATAAAAGTTTTTTCATACATTCTTCTCCTTGATTAAAAAGTCTACATTATGATTATAGTACAAATATTTACTAAAGTCAATAGTAAATTTATTTACTTGATATAATAGCAATATAGGAATATTGAGGCTTTTGGGGTTGGAATTATGGAAAAATATATTAAGAGAATACGGGACTTGCGGGAGGACAACGACAAAACCCAGCAGGAGATCGCAGATATGCTCGGCACGTCGCAGACGATGTACGCGCGCTACGAGCGTGGAGCAAATGAAATGCCGATACGACACCTGGTAAAGCTATGCCAATATTACGGAGTGAGCGCTGACTACATTCTCGGATTAACAGATAACTAAGCTTCATATAAAAACACGGTCGGAGCCGTCCGACCGTGTTTTTGTTTTTTCTCCAATGATGCTAAATTAAAAATTTAGATTTAATAATAAAAATCGTGGTTGCCTATGGTAAAGGCATATTCCCTGTTTTTTGGGATCCAGGAGGACGTTGCCAGCTCGGGCGCCAAGAAAAAGAATGCGCCGCCTGTAACGTCGTAGCCCTCAAGGCAGATTTTTGCCGCGAGGGTTGCGGTATATCCCGGGGTGTTGTAGATAGTTCCGTCAAGGATGGGACTGAACTGCACGCCGTATTTGCGGTCAAAGATAACGCCGTAGATGGTGTTGGGATAATACTTCGACCTTACGCGGTTCATAACTACGCCTCCTACCGCGATCTGTCCGAGGAGAGACTCGCCCCTGCTCTCCGCATGGATAATTCTCGCAAGCCAGAACACCTCGTCTGCGCGATAGAACTTGTCCGCGCTGATAAGCGGAGAGTAGCTGCCGCTGATCTTCACGCTGCTACCGTCCATGCTGACGCTCATACCCACAGCCTTCGCAAACACGTTTGCCGGAATATACATTCTTCCGTCGCTCATAATTACGTTAGGTGTTGTATTAAACAGCGTTCTGCCGTTTGCGTATGTAACGTAGCAGTTATCGCCCGCGACTATTTCCAGTCCCGGAGCGCGCATCGTTGACGTTCTGGTGGAGGAATCGTAGCTATACGAGCTGCCGCTTATAGCGGAAGCCGCCGCACGGAATGGAACGTAGATAATGCCGCCCGATTCAAATCCCTTAACAGAAAGTGTAGTCTGACCAACCGTAACGGTAAGGCGGTTGTAGCTCCAAATATTTTTGTTAGAGATTCCCTTTAGATAATGATAAACTCTGCCGTTAGGATCGAGGGAGGTATCCATCGTCGCCAGTGCGTTAGGCTCTACCGTTGCCGCGCTTGCGGTCACGCTACCCACGCCGAGAATTACCGTCAGCGTAAGAAGTATAGCCAAGGCCTTGATTCTTTTGTTTTTACTCTGCATTTTTCACCTTCCTTTCTTTTGGTTTACGTGAAGATTATACCATAGAAAAGGCGTGGATTTCAATGCAAAATGATTGGATAAAAAAGCAGATATTACCTGTTTTTGCCTTGAATTAATGCTTTATTGTTTGAATTTTACTATATTTCCGTATATATGCAGGAATAAAGAGCTATCCTTTGGGATAACTCTTTATTACTATTTGTCGGTTATTAATTCTGCTCCTTAGGCGCTTCCTCGGCTTCGGTTGTCTCGGTTTCAGTTGCCTCAGCCTTTACGCCCTTGGCTCCGGAGAGGCGACGCTTTGCGTCCTCAACGCTCTCGCCATCCTTGGCAAAAAGAACCTCAACGCACTTGTCGCTTACCTTGTTAAAGCCCTCAACTACACCGGTCTCGATCTTCTTGTAGCCTTCTACAACACCACTCTCAATTTTTTTGTAGCCGTTTACTACACCCTTTGCGATCTTGTCGCCTGTTTCTGCAATCTTAGACATTTTAAAATACCTCACTTTATTTATTATTTATTATACATTACCCAAAATCTCATTTGAAAGTCTGAAAATCTCGGCAGATGCCTTGCGACGCCTTGCCTTAAGATTTGACTTGTAGATAAAATAGTTGATCGATACCATAGCGATACCTACAAGTCCTACGGCAATGCCGACGGGCATATAGCCCTCTATTACCTCGGGCATTGCAAGACACATACCCGAGCCAAGCACAAGGCTGCCTATAGAGCCGAATATATACGCAAAAACCTCTGCGGGTCTTTTAGTCTTTCTGTCAAGAGCCTTAAGCTCATCAAGCTTGCTTATTTTGCGCTCCTCATAGCGAGAGCGGATCTTTTCTACTGTTTTGATTTCGTTGTTATTCATTTTTGTTTCCTCCGTTTCTTACTGTAGTCATTATACTATTGCAATGTTACGGAAAAATTGGATTTTGGTAAAAGTCAGGTATTTCTTTTGTAAAAGAAATGTTAAACAAGAGATGTTTTGTTAAGAATCAGGCTGCTTACAGCGCCAAGGCCTATTGAAAATATTACTCCGCCAGCAAGGCAAAGGCCTGCGTTCATTATACCAGCGTCAAGGGGAGTAAGCATAGGGATCATCATAAAGAGAAGCATTCCGCCGCCCACAGAGCAGCAGATAGACAGCCAAGAGCGATGCTTTGCAGCCACGCTGATAGCAAGTGAGATAGAAACGAATACCGCCATAAGAGCGATCTTGGAGATGATACACATAAGGATATTAAATGCGTTTGCACCCATCATATCAAACGGAAGTGACGCAACCACTCCACCAATAAGTGAGCCAACAAACCAACAAAGTATAAGCATTGCACCGCCGAGAAGGCAGGTGACGGTCTTCGATGCCACGTAGTCAGCCTTGCCGGGACGGATGGCGAATATATTTTTAGCATATCCGCTTCTGAAATCCTCAGACACAAAAAGGCATACCCATACCGCTGCGGCAAAGTACATCAAATTAAGATTGCACATTCCCGTAAGATCCATAGACATCTCTGCACTGCTTGGTGATGAGATGGCCTGCCATACGCTGTCAAAGGCTTTTATCTCGTTTTCAACCCCCGTTTGAGGATCTACGGTAACGGTGCCGTCCATCATAGTAGTCATTACCAAAATAAGAACGGGACAAATAAGGGCAACGCCAAGCATAATGTAGGTAAGCCCGGATACCAGCATACGTCTTATATCGACCTTAAGCATATTGCTGAATTTTCTTTTGCTATTCATTATCTTTCGCCCTCCATAAGACTAATGTAGTATTCCTCAAGGCCGATTTTCTCGGTAAGAAGCTCGTTTACGGTTACACCGTTCTCATGTAAGCATATAACTACTTCTTCGGGATTTTTTGCATCGTAAACACGAAGATACTCCCTCTCGGCGTCCTTCTCCACTCTGAAATATTTTCTGCAAAGGATGGCCTTTGCCTTATCCATATCAGAGGCCTTTAAGGCGACAAAGGTAGGACAGCTCTCGTCAAGCTGAGCGGCTGTCATCTCTCTTATCATTTTGCCGTGGCGGATAATACCGTAATGAGTTGCTATCTTCTGAAGCTCGGGAAGAAGGTGGGAGGAGATCAGCACGGTGCGCTTGCCGTCCTTGACAATATCGCAAAGTACCTCACGCATAATACGCATACCGTCGGCATCAAGGCCGTTCAAGGGTTCGTCAAGAACGAGCAATGCGGGATCTCCCAGCAGAGCCATAGCAATACCTATTCTCTGCTTCATACCGAGCGAGCAGTTCTTATACTTGTTAGAAGCAGCGCCCTCCATACGAACGGTTTTAAGTATCTCTCTGACCTTTTCTTCGGCATTTTCAAGACCGATATTAGCCGCCTGAAGCATCATATTGTTCCAAACGGTAAGACCGGGAAAGCAGCCGGGCGCCTCTATCAAAAGGCCGAGGCCGTTGCGGGCAGAGGGATCGTTATGATCCTTATCAAATATACGGATAGAGCCTCCGCTTTTGGGGACAAGACCGCTTATCATCTTCTCTGTGGTGGATTTGCCCGAGCCGTTCTCACCGATAAAGCCGTATATTGCGCCGCAGGGAACCGTCATATTAAGTCCGCAAACCGCCTGCTTTTGACCAAAGCTTTTTGATAAATTTCTGATTACTATTGCGTCCATTTTGTCCTCCTTAATATACGTCGCTCTTTGAGAGAACGAGAGTGCCGAGTAGGTTATATGCTATTGCCCAGCCCACAGAAACCAAAATACAAATTATCAGAGTAAAAATATTGCTGTTAAGGCAGGCGTTTACCGACGATCCGTAAAGGAATACGTTAAGAAGCGCAGAGGATGAGTCACCTATAATTGCCGATGCACCGATGATGAGAATTCCAGTTCCGAAGAAGAAGGATGATGCAATGGAAATGCCGAAATACTTTCTGAAAATAACGTTTAAGAAGGTATAAAGGCTTGCCCAGCCGAGACTCATAACCATCTTTCCCAGAATGGCAAGGACAAGGGAGAAGGGATTAACCGACATATCTGCGCTTGTAAGTAAGCCTGCGATCACTCCGCCAAGAAGATAGGTAATGCACATGCACGCCATAGAGAAGGCGCAGGTGACAGTCTTTGAAATCATGTAATCCTGCTTTTGGGGATGAGTGGTAAAGAGCTGCTTCACATATCCGCTCTTGTAATCGTGACCGATAAATATGGATACCATAATTCCGCCGAAAATGAAAACCATATTCATATTGGCATATTCGCCTATTCCATTAAAAACATATATAGGTGTATCTGCCGCAACTATGTTCCAGGTATTAGAGTATAAAGGGGCGCCGCCCTCTACCGTGGTCATACCGAGTATCATTGCGGGTATTATCGCTGCAATGGCAAGAAAAATGTAATAAAGCGGGGTATGGAAAAGACGGTAAAAGTCTACTCCAAGCATTCCACGAAGCCTTTTTGTAAAGCTCGGGGATTCAAATTTGATCTCACGGTCGCTTTTCATCACTTACTCTCCTTTCTTGACATAAGCTCAATGTAGTATTCCTCAAGTCCTATCTTGTTTTTCCTGATCTCGCTTACTACGTGACCGCAGGAAATAAGATAGTCTACTATTTTCTCAGTTTCATTTACGTCATAGATACGGATGTAGCCATCCTCTATGCGCACGTCGGAGTATTTGCTCACAAGACTCGAATACGCCCCCTTGATATCTGCGCACTTAAGCGAAACAAACACACGGGCACGGCTCTCCATCTCTTTTGCAGTAAGCTCCTGCACCATTCTTCCCTCTCGGATAATGCCGTAATGAGTGGCAATCTTCTCAAGCTCGCCAAGAATGTGAGAGGATATAAGCACGGTACAGCCGTAGGTTCTTGTTATATCCACCAGGATCTCTCTCATAATACGCATACCGTCTGTATCAAGGCCATTTATAGGTTCATCAAGAATAAGCAAAGCGGGATCGCCAAGCAGAGCCATAGCAATACCTATTCTTTGCTTCATACCCAGAGAGCATTTCTTGAACTTGAGAGATGCGTTATCCTCCATACGAACTATCTTCAATACTCGCATAATTTCTTCATCGGGATTTGCAAGTCCCAGATTGATCGCCTGCATCATAAGATTCTGATATACGCTGGAGCCCGGGAAGCAGCCCGCATTCTCTATAAGAGCTCCGACCCTGACTCTGACACCCGCATCGGTAAAATCTTTACCGAAGAGCTTTATCTCACCCTTATCGGCAACGAGATGCCCGCAGATAAGCTTTTCCGTGGTGGATTTACCGGAGCCGTTTTCACCGATAAAGCCGTATATAGCCCCCTGCGGAACGGTCATATTTAAGCCATTCAGCGCATACATTCCACGAAAGCTTTTGGTAAGATTTCTTATTTCAATAGCATTCATTTTTTATCTCCTTTTTCGGATTTTACCCTAATATTTTATAAAACCAATGTTTATCCTCTGCTAAAAAAATGTAAAAGTTTTGTAAGAGAAAAGGCCACTCCGTCCGGAGTGACCTTTTTTATTCTATTCCTTATTGTCCAAAAGCTCGTCGGACAGGCGAAGGATCTCGTCGCCGTATTTTTTCTTGCCGTCGGCAAGGATCTTATTGTATACGGGAAAGGCGGCTGATATGGGAACGAGTCCGATTGCAGCCAGAATAATACCGAGAGCCAGCTTGCCGAACTCTAATACCAATGCCATTCCACCGCCAAAAATGAGTAGACCCACGACGCCGAGAGCAAGCGCTACTGCAGTTGCCTTACCGATTACCCCGGAGTGAAGTCTGCGGATGCGATCCACCTTGCTTTCGCTGTCGGGCTCGGACTTGTACTGACGTCTGATGCTCTCTATTTCTCTGCGCTCCGCCTCGGTGGGAGCGGAATAGGTGTAGCTGAATTTGTTGTTATTTTCCTGCATTTGTTTTCTTTATTTCCTTTATAGCTTTTGTTCCTTTAATAATCATATAAATACTAAGCGATAGCGAGAAAATGCTGACAGCAGAGCCCGTAAGGGTATTGAACAGCGAAATATCTACCGTACCGTCACCGAAGGCGTGAAGAAGCGCGGTCTGTAGGGCAAGTATGGAAACTGCCGCATCGACGGTATTTATTTCTCTGATAGCCTGGATGGTAAGGTCATCCTGCTTTCTTGCCTTGAACATGTTAATAATCGACATTATGATCTTATAAAATGCGTAGGCGGCAAAGGCATAGATGAGCCAATCCTTGTATTCAAAGCCTCGGTCGTCGAATATCATCTGCGCTATGGCAGAGGACAGGGCGGCGTTCAGTATAAGAAGCAAAATTCCGCACCGCAGGTACTTCCTTGCCCTGATGAGCGCCTCGCTCTCAAAATCCCTTTTCTTACGGTGATAGATCAACAGACCCGAGCGCATAAGCGCAAGGAATATGTAGTAGGCGGAAAGTGCGCCGAACCAAATAGATCTCTCGCTGATGCCAAGATAGGCGTTAAGCACCGAGTTAACGATACTCATAGCAAATGCCACGGTGGAGGTCAGGATGGTACGAATGCCCCAATCCTTAAGCATATTACGTGTGAGGGTATGCCTCAAAAGAAAAGAGATCACTCTATCTTTAAGTCCGGGTGCGTAGATCACGACGGTATATACTGTATATGCAAGGCTGACACCCGCAAGGCCGAAAATAGTGTATGCTAAAATAGCGATAACAGGGTCGTCAAAGCCTTTAACCAGCATCAGCATCGAAGCCGCAATAAATATTAAGGTAAAAAGATAGGTCAGTCCAAGCAATAGTCCTCTCGGACGCTTTAATTTTTCTAAGAAGGTCTTCATAGCTTATTTTCTCAATACTACGGTGAACGTAGAGCCTTTGCCCGGCTCGCTTGTGACAGAGATCTCTCCGCCTAAAATGTCGATTACCTTCTTAACAAGGGGGAGCCCTAAGCCGTTGCCCTCGGAGGCGTGGGAGGTATCTCCCTGATAAAATTTCTCAAAAATGTGCATTCCAACATCCCGTGACATACCGCAGCCGGTGTCGGTAACGCTGACCCTTGCGTGGGTGTCGGTCTGGGTAAGGCTGACAGAAATGCTGCCCGAGTCGGTAAACTTCACGGCATTGGAAATAAGGTTGTGGAACACCATATTAAGAAGCGACTCGGAGGAGTGAATGAATGCGTCCTCCAGCTCGGGGTTAAGCAAAAGTCCCTTCTCCTCGATTCTGTCCTCAAAGGAAAGAATACACTCGGCAAGAGTATCGGACAGGTTGAAACGGGTAATCTCAGGCTTTATTTCCTGATTCTGAAGCTTATTGAGCTTTAAAATATCGGTAATAAGAACCGAAAGCCTGTTGGATGCCGCAGAGAGCGTCGCTGCGTATTTTTCACGTGTTTCGCTGTCCAGATCGGGGTCTGCAAGGGCTTTGGCATAATTACCTATAACTGCAAGAGGAGTTTTCATCTCGTGAGAAACGTTGGAGATAAAGTCGTTTTTCAGCATCTCGCTCTTGCCAAGCTCGGCAGCCAGAATATTAAGATTCTCGGCTATGGCATCAAACTCGGTGTATTTATCGTGAGGATGGTCGATTTCTATTCTGGTGTCAAAGTTGCCCGCCGCAATCTTCTCGGTGGCATCAAGTATCCTCGCCACCGGTCTGTCAACCATTATCTTACGCCTTATAAAATCAAAGAGCGTACAGAATGCCGAAAGAATAAAAATCAGTATAAGAATAAGAATGGCAATAATGACATTATCGTCGGTACGCTCGCAAATGTAGGCATAGGTGAGTATTGCTACCTGCATAAGAAGGGCAACCAAAACAAAGAACGATATTATGCCAATGATGGTAAATTTGCTGTTTTTGTAATCTTTAATTGTCATTTTAGCACCAATTTGTAACCAAGACCGTGTACGGTCTGAATTTCAAAGCCATCTGCGTTTGCAGTTTTTTCACGCAGCTTTACCATATATACGTCAACAGTTCTCGATGTGGCAGAGGAGTCGTAGTCCCAGAATTCCTCCATCAGAGCCGAGCGGGTAAAGGTCTTTTTTGGATAGGAGAGCAGTTTGAAAAGGATGTCAAACTCACGCACTGTCAGATTGATCTCCTCATCGCCTATATAGGCGCTTCGCTCCTCCCTGTTCATACGGAAGTTGCCGATGTTAAGCTCGTTCTGCGCCTCGATCTTAGCCCTTCTGAGAATCGCACCGATCTTCATAATCAGAATATCCATATCAAAGGGCTTAACAACATAGTCGTCTATACCTATGCTGTAACCGAACATCTTTGACGGCTTATCATCCCTTGCGGTCATAAAGATAATAGGAATATTCTTATTAACAGCACGAACGCTCTGCGCCAGCTCAAAGCCGTCTATTTTCGGCATCATAATATCGGTTAATATCATATCGTAGCTCTGATCCTCGGTCTTGTCAAGAGCATCCTGTCCGTTCTGGGCAGAAATTACCTCATAGCCTCGATTGATAAGGCTGCGAGTGAGTATTTTGTTAAGATCTATATCGTCCTCGACAACAAGTATTCTTGCCATGTCATTTCCTCCGGTGCATACTTCTTCATTTTACATTTATATTTTACCATATTTGGGTTTAAATTTGGTTGTTGTTTTATGAACAAATTGTAAACAACAAAAACCGTGCCTTTCAGCACGGTTTTAATTATCTTTTTTGAGGAGTTGCTTCAATATCTTTATTGGACAAATAGAATTTTCTCGAAATGTTATCAAATGGGATAACCGTATGCTCGGGAAGCGAGCGTCCAATTTGTGTTATTTGGTCTACAAGATGCTCGGAAATTCTATGTCTTTCCTCTGTTATATCTGCCTCCGGATCAAACACTACCGCCTCACCAAAATAACAGGAGTTAAGACTTGGCGCAATATACATTGGAAGAAAGCTTAATTTTATCCCATATCTCTTGTAGTACAATCTTGCCACGTCTATATACCGATCTCTGAATTGATTTACAATATTATTTCTTACCTCGTGATTTTCAGGAAAAATCATTATATTTTTGCCCTCAGCCAATAGCTTGACGGTGCTTCTCATTGTTGAAGCTATGCGCAGATCGTGGTAGACAGGAATTGCCCTAGCATTATTTATCACGCAAGGCATGAGCGGAGCCAGGATGTATGATGCAAGTCGGTAAAATGGACGGACCCAGCCCGTTTTATAAGGGAAGAAGTCCTCCATCGCATAAGAAGGTACCTCTCTGTAATCGGTCATCTGCCCGTTTGCCCAGATAAACGTATCCCTTGGCATAAGCAGCTCGGCAATTATGGGGCCGTTTAGCTGAGCATGGTTTGCGACTATTATGGTGTGGCTTTCGGGTATATTATCTATGCCAATTATCTTTGTTTTTCTGTATCTGATTCCCGCAAAGAATTTCAGAACTTTAAATATGATTTTTGATAAAAGTGAGGTTTTTTTCTGCATTGATAGGCTTCCTTAACAATGTTCAATATATGTAAACATTCTATCATTTTGAAGTTTATGAATTATTGCAAATTTATTAAGGAAATGTTAAGGTTGGAGATTTTTTCCTCAATTTTTGTTTACATTCAGCTCTGTAATAAAAAAAGCGCCTGTCTTTCGACAGACGCTTTTTATGGGTATGCTATTAATTACTTATCAAGAACGGTAAGTCTTACAATAGCAGTCTCTGCTCCGTCGCCACGACGGGGACCCATCTTATAAACCTGTGTATAACCACCGTTTACGTTTGCGTAAGCGGGAGCGATAACACTGAAGAGCTTCTTTGCTACGTCTTCCTTGGTGATGTAAGCAAGAGCTGCACGATAAGCTGCAAGGTCGCCCTTCTTACCGAGGGTGATCATCTCGTCAGCCTTTGCGGAAACTTCCTGCGCTCTGGTGTAGGT
>CAZUJY010000036.1:0-13987 GCA_964620565.1 uncultured Ruminococcus sp.
GTAAAGTATGAATATGATGCTATGGGCAGAATAACCTGCGAAAAGGATGGCGACAGCAACGTACTTAAAAGCTACACCTACGATACATACGGTCAGCTTGTCCGTGAAAACAATCAAGGACTTGACAAAACCTACGTATACGAGTATAATGGAATTGGAAATATAACCGGCGTAAAAGCCTATTCCTTTACTACCGCAACTACTCCGAGCGGAAGCTATACAACAACGTCTTTGACTTATGGAAGCTCTATATCAGACAGGCTGACCAAGTATGGAATTAATAATATTTCTTATGATTCACTTGGTTGCCCCATATCCATTGGTAACAAAAAATACGTATGGACTAAGGGAAAGCTGACACGGATATATGATGACGTAGATGAGAGTTCAAGCAACTCGGCAGAGGATATTCGTTTCACCTACAACGCATACGGTCAGAGAGTGACAAAAACCTACAGCTACGATCCGGGCGAGGATTACTCGGGCGACTTTATGGTAGGCTCGACAACTTCTTACGACTATGACGAAAGTGGCAGGCTGATACGTGAGTATTGCACCGAAAGATATTATGAAAGCGATAACATAACCCGAGAGTTCATTTATCTTTATGACGAATCGGGAATGATCGGTGTACTTTACAGCCTTAACGGAGCTACTGCGCAGCCATATTATTACCGCAGGAATCCGCAGGGAGACGTTGCCGAAGTTTACAATCAAACCGGTACGAAGGTTGGAGAATATGCTTACGACGCATGGGGTAATTTTACCATAATTTCCGGTTTCTCAAACGACCTTGTAAAGAATAACCCCATTCGTTACAGAGGTTATTACTATGATAGGGAAACCGGACTCTACTATCTCATCGCAAGATACTATAATCCGCTTTGGAGAAGGTTTATCAGCCCTGACGATTCAGCCTACCTTGATCCCGAAACACCGAATGGTTTAAACCTGTATGCGTACTGTGGAAATGATCCTGTAAATTATTACGACCCTAGTGGACATGATCCGGAATGGTGGCAATGGGCGTTGTTTGGTGTTGGTGTTGCTTTGGTTGTTGCTGCCGCTATAATGGCGACTGTCGGAACTGGTGGAGTTGCCGCATTCGGTATTGGTGCTTTGATAGGTTCAGCAATCGTTGGCAGTGTCGGAGCGGTAGTCGGTGGAGCGATAGGTTATGCTACTGGTGGAGTAGATGGGATTGCCGGTGGCGCTATGGCTGGCTTTGGTATTGGTGCTATTATAGGATTTGTTGTCGGTGGCACAATAAATTATTCAGCGTACTTGCGTTCTACTGTTATTGTAGATGGAAAAAGAGTCCCTGTTTATAGGGGTGGTAGTGATTTGACGTTGAAACCTAATGAGTACAAAGTTATTTCTGATGTAACAAAAAGAGGAATATCAACAAATATAGATCCTACTCAAGTTGAAAAATTCGGTGGTGCATACCGTGTCAAAAGAATTCCTCGTGGATTGAAGATTGTCCAGCAAGGAAAAAATTTAAGCCATTATGAGATAATTCCTAACAACGCTTTAACAATTGAGCAATATCAGTTTTTGATAAATAAAATTGTTTTAGTACCTTGGGGTTAAGGAGAATAATATGTTTGGTTACCTTAAAATTGAAATCACTAATATTGATAGTTCCTCTTATCCTAAAATTGCAACATTTTATTTTATTGATTTGAATGATAATGTAATAACAGTAACGGAAAAACTGGATATATTAACATCGTGCAATGAAATATTTGCTCCAATAAGCGGTTTTTTCGTTAAGTGTAATATTATAAAAGAATCTTCAAAAGATTATTTAATTGATATTAGTAATCCGTTTGGAATTTTATCAAAAAATAATGAGTCAATATTCCATGTGCGAAAAGACATGATTTCGACAAAACACTTTGATGACGTATACAACCGTTAGACATAGTAATGTTTAAATAAAAGTAATTACTTTTTCAGCCCGCTTAGCGGGCTGTTTTTTATGTAAAGCATCGATTAATCTTAGCTACAAAAAAGCTTGACAAGACCTACGTTTACGACGGCTTTGGTCAGCTAATCCGTGAGAATAACAAAGCACTTGACAAAACCTATATTTACAGCTATAATGAAATTGGAAATATAACAGAGGCGAAGGAATATCCTTATACTACTGCAAATACTCCCACCAGCACGCCTACGGTTAAGTCCTATACCTATGATAGCACTCAGAAGGACAGGCTCACAAGCTTCGGCGGTAATGATATTACCTATAACACCCTCGGCGGTGTTGCAAGCTATGACGGATGGAATTACACTTGGAGTAAAGGAAAGCTCAGTTCTATAAGAAAGGAGCTCGGCAGCTCTTCAAGAGCCGTCACTTTACCCGTAATTCCGAGCTTTAGTTCCAGCAAGACCTATTCCTTTACCTACAACGGTCTTGGACAGAGGGTGGGAAGTCATTACGCCTACTTCATAGCCGACGACGCCATTACCCCTGTTGGACAGGATGAGGTTATAGGATACAGCAGAGCTTACTCATACGACAGCTCCGGCAGGCTGATTTCCGAGTCAATCACTGAGGAGCATTACGGCGGCGAAACCGCATCATCGGAGATCGTATTCCTCTACGATGAAAGCTCTATGGTGGGTATGCAGTACACTTCATCGATTTACGGAACAAGTATTTATTACTATCTGCGCAATCTGCAGGGTGACGTTATTGGTATCTACGATACAAGCGGCAACAAGGTTGTTGAGTATCTTTACGACGCATGGGGTAATTGCACCATTAAGAGCACTACTACCAATTATACTGTTGCTCACGTAAATCCCATCCGTTATAGAGGTTACTATTACGACGAGGGCACGAAGCTTTACTACCTAAATTCTAGATACTACAATCCGCTTTGGAGAAGGTTTATCAGCCCTGATGATACGGCGTATATGGATGCCGAAAATCCTATCGGACTTAACCTGTATGCTTACTGCTACAATGATCCTGTAAATTATTCAGATCCGAGCGGGCATATTCCTTGGCTAATATCGGCAGCATTGTTGTTTACACCTGTTGGAGGTACAACTTTACAAATAACAACATCAGTTTTATCCTATGCTGGAATGGCAATTGCTTCAATGTTTGATGAAGATATTAGAAACGATATGAATGCGATTGGCTGGAATCCATTTAACACAGACGAATCCGCAACATTGAATTCCCGCTATGTGTCGTTTTACAAAGGTGCGCCTGTATTTAGAACCGATCTCTCAAGATCGGGATCGTTTGGAGCTATCTTCTTACAAAGGTTTGTGGTTGATAAAAAGGGAATTTCCCACAAATTAACTGATCCCGATGTACTGAGACACGAAAGAGGTCATAATTGGCAATTAATGATGATGGGAGTTGCTAATTATGGATTAATGATTGGTTTGCCATCATGGCAAAAATGGAGCAATCGTCCATATTATGATAGACCATGGGAAATTATTGCAGATGTATTCGGTGGTGTTACCGGAAGAACTCATTCACAAGCAGATATTAATAGAGGATACTGGTATTTAGGTGTTTCATCATTATTTGGACCCTTAGGTTATTTATTCTTATTTGGAGAATATTGAGATAGGAGGAGTGTTTTTTAGATGAAAAAATATGTAATTATCACTTCGATCACACTGTTGCTAGTCATATTGCTGTCAGCGTGCAGCACAGCAGATCAAATATTAGCCAAACAAATGACAGAAAAGTATTCCGATAATCAAAACTATGTAACTTTTACCGGTGAGGTTATAGAGTATGAGGATAGTTTTGTCGTAATAAAATGCGAAGAATTAAAAAATCATCTTCATTATGAGGATGAATTTTGTGATTACTTAATTTTCTCAGATCAAACTATAGAATTGTCGGTTGGAGATCAGATAGAATTTGTAACAGTTCCTTTTCACTTTTATAACGGACATCTTTTACCAATAGTAGAGATTAAAAAAAATGAGATCACTTTGCTATCATTTGAAGACGGAAAAGATAATTTGATCAATTGGGTGAATATGACTTTTAATAAACAAAATTAACTACTTTTAAAAAAATCATTTCTTCGAGCCTACCTTCGGGTAGGCTCGTTTTTTGTTTGTGGCTCGGGTGGCGAGGAGAAAAGGATAGAGCGAAGGTTGTGGGAGAGGGGTTTTTAGGATTTTTATTATATTATATATAAATAATGTTAAAAGTTTTTAAAAATCTCTTGACAAATTTCCTCTTTTCGGTTATAATGTATTCTGCTTTCGTATGAGTATTCCAATGGATACGCGAAAATGGGGTAGATTTTGCCCCGACGTTAATCAAATTTTACAAGGAGGTGCGAGTCATGAAGAGAACATACCAGCCCAAGAAGAGACAGAGAAAAAAGGAACATGGCTTTAGAAAAAGAATGGCTACCGCTAACGGCAGAAAAGTTCTTAAGAGAAGACGCGCCAAGGGTAGAGCTAAGCTCACCTATTAATTAAATCGGCTGAGCCGACCGTCGTCACGGACGACACACAAAACCTCCGATAAAGCGCATTTTGAGCAGACTTTATCGGGGGTTTTGCATAATATAAGGCAGTTTTTAAAAAAAAGGGGGTACGGATATGAAGTTTGTTAGCATCAAAGAAAATCATCTGTATTCCAAAGCGTATTCAAAGGGTAAGAGAGCAGTGACGTCGGCTCTCGCAGTGTACGTTTTACCCGATTATGCCGCTAAGCGGCTGGCGAAAGCACACCCACAGAAAAAGGTGGTAAACCGCATCGGTCTTACCACGTCGACAAAGCTTGGAGGAGCGGTGGTAAGAAGCCGCACCCGCCGTATTTTGCGTGAAGGACTCAGAACGCTTGAGAGAGAAAAGACTCTCAAGGTTGGCTTTTTAATCGTTATCGCAGCACGCTCTGCGGCAGTTGACCTCAAAAGCAGCGATATCAAGGAGCATCTTGATACCGCATTTACAAAGCTCGGTATGTATACCGAAGATAAAGGTAACGTATGAAGCACGTAATGATATGGCTCATACGCCTTTACAAAAAGTACATCTCACCACTTAAACCGCCCTGCTGCAGGTTTACACCGACCTGCTCTGCCTATGCCATTGAGGCATTTCAGAAACGTGGCTTTTTTGCAGGATTTATCCTTATGACCTGGCGACTGTTGCGTTGCAACCCCTTCGGACGAGGAGGTTACGACCCTGTGCCTGAAAAGGGTTTTCGTGCTTATGGAAAATGTAGGGAAAACGGTGAGCAAAACAAGTCGCACACCGACTGCGACTGTCATACCGACACAACCGAAAAAGAAAAGGAAAGTTAAAAAATGTTAGATTGGCTTTACGAATTTCTCGGAACCATGTTAAATTGGTTCAGTAGCCTTTTTGGTGGATACTATGTCTTCGGACTTTTACTTTACGCCCTTCTTTTCAAGATCCTCTTCCTGCCCTTCTCAATAAAGCAGCAGAAGAATCAGATAAAGATGGCGAAGCTTGCCCCCAAAATCGAACTTATCAAAGCAAAATACAAGGGAAGAACCGACCAGGTTACCATGCAGAAGCAGCAGCAGGAGATCATGGAGTTCCAGCAGAAGGAAGGCTACAGCCCCTTCTCCGGATGTCTGCCTATGCTTCTTCAGATGCCTATTATCGTCTTCCTTTATAAGGTTATCAGAGGACCCCTGTCCTACATCTGCCGACTTGATAGCGAGGCGATCGACAAGATCATAGAGATCGTTGGTTACGTTCCCGAAAAGAACGTTATCGACGAGATCCAGCTGGTTGGCTCTATCAACGCCTTCGTTGAGAAGAACGGTTGGACCGCTCTCTCCGAGTTTGAGGGCGCGCTTCAGAGTATGCCCGATCTTACCCTCTTCGGCACAAATCTCGCTGACACACCCTGGAACTCTCTTCTTAATATTGGAAACGAGTTCTCGCTTCTCTTCCTTGTTCCCATTATCGCAGCGGCTCTCACCTGGCTCTCTATGTTCCTCTCCCGTAAGTGGAACCACAATCCCGCTGTTCAGCAGCCCCAGGACGGTCAGGCAGGCGCTTCTATGAAGATGATGGATTTTACGATGCCCGCAATGACTCTAATTATGGCATTCACCTTCTCGGGTATGATGGGTATTTACTGGATCTATCAGTCTGCTCTCGGTATTCTTCAGACCTTCATTCTTTCCAAGGCTATGCCTCTGCCCAAGTATTCGGAGGAGGATATTAAGGAGATGAAGAAGGCGCAGAAGGAGGCTGAAAAGGCCGCAAGAATCGCAGCAAAGAATGCTCCCAAGTACCGCTCGCTCCACTATATCGACGACGAGGATTATGAATCTCTCCCCGAGCTCGAGAAGGACGAGAAGGATAGCAAGAAGGACTCCGGCAGTATGGATCTGCCCGAGATCTAAACTACAAGAAGTTTTTTACGAAAGAGTTAATACATTATGATTAAAGAAGTTACCGCTGTCGGCAAGGACATACTTGAGGCCAAGGACAACGCCAGAGTGGCGCTTGGCGCAGGTGAGCTTGACGACGTACAGTTTGAAATAGTTGATGCAGGAAGCAAGGGCATCTTCGGTATCATTGGCGTAAGACCCGCCAAGGTAAGAGCCTTTATCGAGCTTCCCGACACTCACGAAAAGCGTCGCAGAAGCGACAGACCCAAGAGAGAAAACAAGCCCCAGCCCGAGAAGAAGACCGAGAGACGTGAGGACAGAAAGCCCAAGGCCAAGAAGGTTGAGAAGAAGACCGAGGAGCCCAAGGCTTCCGCACCCAAGAGCGAGGTTATTCCCGAGGCAGAGCTTAAGATGGAGCGCCGCACCGTTTCCGAGGGCGAGGATATGTCCTTCGACTTCGTTAAGACTGTGATCGCAGACATCGGCCTCAAGGCTGAGGCTGAGCTTTACTCCTGCGAGGACGGCACCAGAAGAATCACCATCGTTGGTGAGGACGCATCCGCGCTTATCGGCCACCACGGCGACACCCTTGATGCTCTCCAGTATCTTGCAAACCTTGCATCTGCGAGAAAGAACATCAACGGCGAGCGTGACAAGAGCCGTGTGACCATCGATATTGAGGGTTACAGAAAGAAGAGAGAGGAAACTCTCCGTGCGCTGGCAAGAAGAATGGCGGCTAAGGCTCTTCGCAACAGAAGAAGCGTTATGCTTGAGCCCATGAGCGCATACGAGAGAAGAATTATCCACTCCGAGATTCAGGGTATTGAGGGTGTTTCCACCAACTCTATCGGCTCTGACAACAACAGAAAGATCGTTATCTTCCTTACCGATAAGAAGCCCAAGGAGCTTTTTGACGAGGCGGAAGAGACTTCAGAGGAATAATGAATAATCTGACGCAGGTAATTGCGGCAGTTTCGACCCCACCCGGTAAGGGTGGGGTTGCCATTATCCGTATGTCGGGTGAGGGCGCATTTGAGATTGCCGATCGAGTGTTCTTCCCTCTTTCGGGAAGAAGATTTTCTGAATGTAAGCCGAGAGAACAGATCTACGGCAACATAATAGAGGATGGCGAGAAAATAGACGACGTGCTTGCGACCCGCTTCCCTGCCCCCCACTCCTACACGGGTGAGGACACGGTGGAGATAGGCTGCCACGGAGGTATTCTTGTGACACGGACGGTGCTTGAGGCTCTGCTCCGTGCGGGCGCTGCGTCTGCCACCGCAGGGGAATTTACACGCCGAGCCTTCATCAACGGACGGCTGACGCTGACCGAGGCGGAGGCTATATCCGATCTGCTTGAGGCAAGGTCCCGTGAGATGCTTCGTCTGTCTGGCGGCGATTCGAGAGCAAGGCTTACGGGCAAGGTAGCCGAGATACGCTCCTCGCTGGTTAGTCTTATGAGCTCCATCTACGCAAGGATCGACTATCCCGACGAGGATCTTGGCGACTTTACCGACGGTGAGGTTTTGTCCTCTCTCTATAATATAAAGGTAGAATGTGAAAGGCTGCTTAACACCTATCGCACAGGCAGAGCCATCAGCGAGGGTATAAATACCGTTATCTGCGGCAAGCCCAATGCGGGCAAAAGCACGCTGTATAATATGTTGCTCGGCGAGGATGCGGCTATTGTGACCGATATTCCCGGTACCACCCGTGACGTGCTAACAAGCACCCTGCCCCTGGGTAGAGTTATGCTTAAAATTGCCGACACGGCAGGTATAAGAGAGTGTGAGGAAATGGATGCGGTCGAGCGCATCGGCGTTCAGAAAAGCCGTGAAATGATAGAGAAAAGTGAACTATTGTTTGCAATTTTTGACATTTCAAGACCTATCGATAAAGAAGACAGGCTGATAATCGAGGCGGCAAAGAGTGTAAACTCACCCAAGATCGCCCTGCTTAACAAGACCGATCTTATCCCCTGCTTTGACGAGGGCGAGCTGTGTGATTTTGACGCCGTGATCAAGATCTCGGCAAGGAATGACGAGGGTCAGGCTATCGCCGCTCTCTCTGAGCAGGTAAACCGTCTGTTCACCGACGAGAAGCTCGTCGTGGGTCAGGATGCAATAATCTCCTCGGCAAGACAGCACGCAGCTCTTACACGCTGCCTTGACTTTGTAGATGCGGCTATCGAGAGCCTTTCGCTCGGCTTCTCACAGGATGCGGCATCCAGCGACGTTGAGCGTGCTCTCGGAGCAATTTCCGAGCTTGACGGACGTGCTGTGAGCGAGGAGATAGTTTCGGATATTTTCTCGAAATTTTGCGTGGGAAAGTAATTAAATTTGAAATTCGGAATTCGGAATTAAAGGAAGGTTAATTCGATGGAGAATAAAAGATTTAAAAAGAACGACGAGGGATTTATCTGTCAGAATTGCGGAAAAGAGGTTCTCCCTCTCGGATATACCTCGAGAAATCACTGTCCCTTCTGCCTCTGCTCGCTCCACGTGGACATCAATCCCGGCGACAGAGCCAACGAGTGCCGTGGTATTCTCCGCCCTATACAGACTCTTCCCGACCCCAAAAAGGGATATATAATCATTCACCGCTGCGACAGATGTGGAAAGACCGTGCGTAACAAGGCCGCCCTTGAGGGAGATCAGCCCGACGATAACGATCTGCTTATCCGCCTGACCGCAGGGCTTCAGTAAATTGAAAAGACCGATTCGGGCTTTGCCGAGTCGGTCTTTTTTGTTTGTTATTTTTAGTTTTTTGATTATTCTGCCGAGATCCCTGAAATTTCAGAGGCGGCCTCGGGAATTTCGGATGCGGTTTCCGGAATGTCCTCGGGGATCTCCTCGAAAGCAGGCTCCTCCTCGGGACGAATTTCGGGAGCTGCCTCGAGGTCGGCTGCAGGCTCAATCTCGGGAGCCGCTTCGGACTGAATTTCGGACTCGCAGAGAGCGTTTTCCGCCTTCGCAGTATTTGATGCCAGCTCCTTTGCCCTGCGCTCCAGCTCAAGACGGCGGACGTTGGAATGGTCCAATTCCGAGCGAAGCGCCAGCATAGCCTTATGAGTTCTTACGATCCAGACCGCCGAGAGAATATAGTAAATACCGAAGGCAATCTTGGCAATTCCCGCAGTACCAAGTCCCGACAGCATACCCACAAGCAGAGGGATAAGGGCAGCAATGGGCGTACCCTCAAAGGAGTCACCGAGAGAGCCGACAGATCCCAGAATTCCCTGCACCAGCACGAACGCAAGGATAAGAGCCACGCCTCCGAGAGCGTAGGCTGCGCCTATAACGCAGTCGCCGAAGATAGCCACCCTCACCGGTTCATATCTACCCGATGCAGCATAATCGCCGAGGGCAATGAAGAAGTCTCTTCTCCTTGCGAAAACACGTCTGAAAAGGCAGATCACGAATATTGCGACAATTCCGACGCAGAGAATAAGCGCCGCAACGAGAATACCCGTAGGAATATTGCTATCACCCGATGTCTTAACGCCGAAGATAAGCACAGACAGCACTATACCGAGCACGGTGAGGATCACCGTAAGAATAAGAGAAACGGTATAAATCACTCTGTAATATGCGTCATACACAGAGGAGCCCTTCAGGCTCTTTGAAAGCGAGAGATTGTCCTTACGGAAATATGAGATCCACATATTGATAGTGGCGATCAGCATAAAAACGGTGGGAAGAAGCTCACCGTATGAGCCGCTGAAAATCGACACAATATTAAAGACGGTCATAATGCTGAAGCAGACGGTAAAAATAAGGAACATAGGGCTATGGACCGCAGAGCGAGTAAGTCCATCCCTTCTTCTCTTCAGCTCCTCGTACTCCTCTCTCGCCTCGGCAAGCGGGCCGCCAAGACCGCAACGAGGACAGATAAGCGCACTGTTATCTATGTTATTGTTACACTGCTTACAAATCATATTTTTCGCCTTTCCGCATATTTTTGACAAAATCCCCTGTCTAAAAACCGATAAAAATCGCCGTTTTCAGAGCATTTTCAAAAACACATGCTTACTTATTAATAATATACATATTAATTATACACTCTTCCGTTCGGTTTGTCAACAGGGGAGATTGGGCATACTATACAAAATTACTTTTAAATATTTGTTTACTTTGCGAGTAATAGAAAAGAAATGGAAAAGATTTATTTGTTAAACTTTTAATTATTTAAAATTTGCTTGATTTTTTAGGCAAAACGTGGTAACATATTAAGGTGAACAAATGGTTTTTTTGATAAAATCACCAAATCGCAAAGAGGTATTTAGGAGCGAGAAAATGCACAAGAAGATCTTTAACGCCCTGACGGTGCTTAACCTCATCGGTCAGGCTCTATACACTCTCGCTCTGCCCATCGGACTCGGCGCTCTTGCCTCTTATCTTCTCACAAGATACGCAGGCGCTCCCGGCTATATCTGGGCGATACTGATGACCGTCGGCGCCATTATCGGCTTTTATTCTATGATCAAGTTCATTATCGTCTACTCCGACGGTATGGACAGATCGGACAGGCTGAAAAAGGAGAACGAGCGGCAGAAAAAGGAAAAGGAAGAACGGCAGGCAAAACTCCGTGCTGCCGGGAAGGAAAATAACGAAAGCAATGACAAGCAAGCAGAATAAAAAGGACAATCCCCTGCTGGATCTGTTGCCTCTCTTTATCGGCGAGGCCATAGTGGCGGTGGGAACCTGTCTTGTGTACGTGGCGCTTCATTTTCTGGGGCTTTACACGTTCAGCTATAACGTAATAACAGGCGCCCTGCTCGGCGCACTTGTGATATTGGTTAATCACTCGGTGCTTACCCTTTCGGTAGACCGTGAGATAAACAAGTATATGGAGATCCGCGGAAGCGGTGAGATGAGCGAGGAGGAGATCGAGGCATTTACCAAGAAGCACTCCGCCGCTATTCAGAACACTATGAAGGTGTCCTTTATGGTGAGGACCTTCTCGATATTAGGCGTTCTGGTGCTGGCCTTCATCACAGGCTGGTTTGACCCCATCGCAGCGGCAATCCCCATGTTTGCATTCCGCCCGATCCTCTCGGTGATCGATATTATGCGGAAAAATAAGGAAAGCGCTCCTGATCCCTCGAAGTTCGTGAAATACGACTTTGAGGAAGAAGATAGAAAGAAAAAAGAAAAGGAGGAGGAAAAATGGAAGAATCAGTAGAAAACGTAGTAGAAGAAGCCGGCGAAAAGCTTATATCCATAGAAGGCCCGAAGATCTTCTATAAGCTGCCCTTCGATATGCCTGAGGTGTCCATATTCACTATGCAGAATCTGATCACCCAGACCACCGTTACTCTCTTCTTTGTGACGATAGTCCTCGGTATACTCGCTATTCTTCTGACGAGAAATCTGAAGAAGCGTCCCGGCAAGGTTCAGGTTCTTGTGGAAAAGGGCGTCAGCATGATCTACGGTATGGTTGAGGATACAATGGGTAAGCACAACCTTAAGTTTGCTCCCTATATCGGCACACTGTTCGTTTCCTCAATGGCGTGCTCTCTGATCGGTATGACCGGTCTGTTCCGCTCGGCAACCGCCGATCTGTCGGTAACTCTGGCCTGGGCTCTCGTTACCACCGGACTTGTTTGGGCTAGCAATATCAGAAATATCGGTCTTGGCGCCTGGCTCAAGGGCTTTACCGAGCCCATCTTCATCATGACGCCTATGAACGTAGTGTCCGAGATAGCATCTCCCCTCTCGCTTGCGTTCCGTCACTTCGGTAACGTGGCAGGCGGCTCGGTGCTTACAACTCTTATTTACAACGCTCTGGCAGGTCTTTCCACTATGGTATTCGGATCTATCAGCGGCGCTATCGGAGATCTTCTCTCGAGGATCCCCATCTTCCAGGCAGGTATTCCCGCAATCCTGTCTATCTACTTTGACGTCTTCTCAAGCTTCGTTCAGGCGTTGGTATTCAGTCTGCTTACAATGGTTTACGTAGCAGGCGCATGCCCTCCCATTGAGGAGCTTCCCGAAAAGCGTCAGGCTATTCTCAAAAAGAGAGAAGCAAGAAAGCTCAAGAGAGCAAATCATTAATTAATCTTGGTTTTTAAAACAAAAATAATAAAAATAAATCTTAGGAGGATTTAAAAAATGACAGATCTTGGAATGAAGTATCTTGCAGCAGCACTTTGTATGGGTATGGGCGCTTTGGGTCCTGCTCTCGGTGAGGGTTATGCAGTATCTAAGGCTCTTGAGTCTATGGCTCGTCAGCCCGAGCTCGCTAAGGAGCTCCGTACCAACATGGTCCTTGGTTGTGCAGTTACCGAGACCACCGGTATTTACTCTCTCGTTATTGCGCTTCTTATTCTCTTCTCTTAATTCAAGTGATTCAAGGGGCGACAACTAACAACAAAGGAGAACCCAAATGGGACTTTTACAAGCAACAGGAAGCGGTCTTGAGGGATTCGTCGAGAATATGGAGCAGTTCGAATTAGGCTTCGAAAAATTCGTCGGCGTAAACTTCTGGACTATGATATTTGCTTGGGTCAATCTGCTTATTCTCTACATTCTTTTCAAAAAGTTTGTGTTCGTTCGTGTTAAAAACATGATCGACTCAAGACAGCAGGAGATCGACGACTCCTACTCCGACGCAGAGTCCGCACGTCAGAGCGCAGACCAGCTTAAGAGCGAGTACGAGGAGAAGATCAGCAAGGCTGAGGAGGAGAGCGAGGAGATTCTCAAAAAGGCAGTTCGTAAGGCTCAGCTTAAGGAGGAGGAGATCCTCAAGGAAGCTAACGAGCAGGCTGCACGCACTCTTGAGAGAGCGGAGGAGCAGATCGCTCTTGAGAAGAAGCAGGCGATAAACGACGTGAAGAATCAGGTTTCCGCTATGGCTATCGGAATCGCATCTGCGGTTATCGAGCGTGACGTATCGGAGAATGAGCACAAAGAGCTTATCGACGACTTTATAAGCAATATAGGTAACGAATAATGACTGAGGCTAATGAATACGGCAGAGCGCTCTTCCTGATTACCGAGGAGGATGCTACTACCGAGAAGGTTCTGGCCGACGTCAGAATGGCAGAGAGCGTAATTTCGGCAAATCCCGACTACGTAAAGCTGCTCAACTCCCCTGCTATTCCCGGGGATGAGAGAGTTGGCCTTGTGGACAAGGCATTTTCGGGACTTGACGTAAACCTTATCAATCTCATTAAAATACTCACCGAGAAGCGTCTTGTTAACCTTTTCGGTAAGGTGGCAGAATTCTACTGCTCGCTTTACGATGAATCCCGTGGCATTGTGAGAGTGGAGGCGGTAAGCGCTATTCCTCTTACAAAGGATCAGAGCGAAAAGCTTGGAAAGAAGCTCAGCTCAATGATCTCCAAGACGGTTATCGTAAGAAATACCGTGGATCCCTCGATCCTCGGCGGCATGAAGCTTCGATACCAGGGTATTCAGCTTGACGGATCGGTCAAGACAAGACTTGATAAATTTGAGGAAGCTCTCAAAAATACGGTAATATAAGAGGGTTGGCACAGGTCAACCGAACGAGATTTTTAATCTTGAAAAAAATACTTTGCGCACAGGCGCAAAGAGAAAGAAGAACAAGATGCAGTCTAAATTAGATGATATCAGCAAGATAATCAAAGA
>CAZUJY010000037.1:0-5836 GCA_964620565.1 uncultured Ruminococcus sp.
AGGCTATCGGCGAGGAGTTTGACGTTAACGTTACCTTCCCCGAGGAGTATCACGCCGAGGAGCTTGCAGGCAAGGCTGCAACCTTCAAGACCAAGCTCAACGCGCTTAAGGCAGAGGAGCTCCCTGCTCTTGACGATGAGTTCGCAAAGGACGTTTCTGAATTTGATACTCTTGATGAATATAAGGCTGACATCAAGGCTAAAATGGTAAAGAGAAACGAAGAGAGAGCTGACGCTGAGGTTGAGAACGCTCTCGCAGAGGCTCTTATGGAGAAGCTCGTTGCAGAGATTCCCGAGGTTATGTTCGAGACCGAGACCGAGAACTTTGTTCGTGACTACGATACAAGACTCCGTCAGAACGGACTTGATCTCAATACTTATATGAAGTATACCGGCCTTACCCTTGAGGCTCTCAGAGCGCAGATGCGTCCCCAGGCAGAGCGTCAGGTTAAGGTAAGACTTGCTCTTGAGAAGATCGCCTCTCTTGAGGCTCTCACCGTTTCCGAGGAGGAGACTAATGAGGAGTACGAGAGAATCTCCGCAGCTTACGGTGTTCCCGCAGATCAGGTTAAGTCTATGATCGCAGCAGAGGACCTTAACGCAGATATAGTTGTTGGTAAGGCTCTTAAGCTTGTTAAGGAGAACGCAAAGATCAGCGCTCCCAAGGCTAAGAAGGCTGCTGCAAAGAAGACCACCGCTAAGAAGGCCGAGGCTGAGGCTGAGGCTGAGGAGGCTCCCAAGGCTAAGAAGACCACCACCAAGAAGACTACTACCAAGAAGGCCGCAAAGGCTGACGAGGCAGCAGAATAATTAAACAAGGTATCAGCCGACGGTCCTATATGCTGACTGTCGGCTGTTGCTGAATGCAAGAAAACAACACAAAGAAAGGCGGATATATATTATGGCACTTGTACCTGTTGTCGTTGAGCAAACCTCCAGAGGAGAGCGCTCTTACGATATTTATTCCAGACTCTTAAACGACAGAATTATTTTTCTTGCCGACGAGGTTAATGACGTCACCGCTTCCCTGGTAGTTGCACAGCTGCTCTACCTCGAGGCACAGGATCCCGACAAAGACATATATCTCTACATTAACAGCCCCGGAGGATCTATCTCCGCAGGTATGGCGATCTATGACACCATGAATTATATCAAGTGCGACGTTTCCACCATCTGCGTTGGTATGGCGGCATCTATGGGCGCCTTCCTTCTCTCCAGCGGAGCTAAGGGTAAGAGATTTGCCCTGCCCAATGCTGAGGTTATGATCCACCAGCCTCTCGGCGGAATGCAGGGTCAGGCATCCGATATCAAGATCCACGCAGATCACATTATCAGAATCAGAGAAAAGCTTAATAAGCTCCTCTCCGAGCAGACCGGCAAGCCTCTTGAGACCATCGAGAGAGATACCGAGAGAGATAACTTTATGACAGCAGACGAGGCTGCAGCTTACGGCCTTGTTGACAAGGTAATCACTAAGAAGGAAATTTAAAGATGGCAGACACACCAAAGAGAGAGCTTCGCAGCTGTGCCTTTTGCGGAAGGACAGAGCGTGAGGTTGCTTTCCTTATTCCCGCAATGGACGGCAAGACCTATATCTGTGATAACTGTATAGATCTTTGCTCGGACTTTATAGATCAGCATATTGCAGGTCTTGAGGCGGATAAGGGCGAGGAGAGCCTTACCTTTGAAACTCTGCCCCGTCCCAAAGAAATCAAGGCGATGCTGGACGAACACGTTATCGGTCAGGAGGAGGCAAAGCTTGCTCTTTCGGTAGCGGTTTATAATCACTATAAGAGAATTCTCACTCTCGACGAAGAGGAGAAAAAGTCCAAAAAAGGCAAAAAATCCAAGGCAGAGCCAAAAACCGAGGATGATGGAGTTGAAATTCAGAAGTCCAACGTTCTTCTGCTGGGCCCTACCGGCGTAGGTAAGACCTATATTGCGCAGACCCTGGCAAAGAGCTTTAAGGTTCCCTTTGCGATCGCTGACGCAACCACTCTCACCGAGGCGGGATACGTGGGCGAAGACGTGGAGAATATCCTGCTCCGTCTTATTCAGGCTGCGGATTATGACGTTGAACGTGCCGAGCACGGTATTATCTATATCGACGAGATCGACAAGATAACCAGAAAGAGCGAGAACCGCTCTATCACCCGTGACGTATCCGGCGAGGGCGTTCAGCAGGCGCTGCTTAAGATCCTTGAGGGTACTACCGCAAACGTTCCTCCACAGGGCGGCAGAAAGCATCCTAATCAGGAATTCATTCAGATAAACACAAAGAATATTCTCTTTATCTGCGGCGGCGCATTCGAGGGCATCGAGTCTATTATCGAGCAGCGTAAGGGTAATCAGCAGATCGGCTTTAATACCGAAAAGCGCACCAAGAAGGAAAAGGTTGAGCGTGGCGTTTACAAGGACGTTATTGCTCACGACGTGATCAAATACGGACTTATTCCCGAGCTGGTGGGCAGACTGCCTGTTATCGTTACCCTCGAAAATCTTGACGAGGATGCGCTGGTTAGAATTATCCGTGAGCCCAAGAACTCTCTTGCGAAGCAGTATAAAAAGCTGCTTTCGCTGGATGGCATTGAGCTTGAGTTCGAGGATGAGGCATTCCGAGCTATCGCTCATCTTGCTATTGAGAGAGAAACAGGCGCAAGAGGTCTGCGCTCTATTATAGAAGGACTTATGATGAAGCCTATGTTCGAGCTTCCCTCCCTTGAGGACGCAAAAAAGGTTATCATCACCAGGGGCTTCGTTAACGGCGATGAGGAGCTGACCGTAATTTACGACCAGCCTGCCCTTCCCGAAGCGACAGCCGAGTAATTAATGCAAAAAGCGACGGTTTTTCCGTCGCTTTTATTTTTATTTAAAATATTTTATTTTTGTATATTGTGTATATTTTCTTAATCTTTCTTAATATTTTTTTGGTTATTTTTCTCTATTTTTCTATTGACAAGAGCTTTAATTTATGGTATATTAAAGATGCAAGGTACAGGAGAGAAAAAGAGGTTTGGCAGATGTCGGACCGTGTATTCATAAATCTTTTGAAATCGGTTTCTCTCTACCGAAATCTAAAAAGGAGGACTACGCCAATGCACAATTCTGAAGATAATATCGGTTTTATTGCCTGCCGCTCTGCAGGATGCGGAATAGCGAGTATTTCGTGCATAGCGGTAGGCTCCGACAACTGAAGGCTGAGCTAACAGCCAGAAAAAACTGAATATACAGTTTGTTTTTGATACGGCTCTTATTTTTTGAGAGATTAAAATGGAATCTTACCTTTTATTTATGGAGAAGTACTTTTTACTTTTGTTGTAGGAGAGCTTGGTATCATACCGTTTTGGAAATAAATAATATTTGTTCCTATGAAAACTTTAAGAGGCATTGACGCCGAAAAATGAATAAACATGCGGTTGCTTACAGAAATGTGAGCAACCGTTTTTTTTAGCTGTTTGATGTACTTTTATACGCTCTGCGTTATATAAGAAAAGCAAAAGCGAGTCCCTTTGCTTTTATGTTTTTTTACACCTCATCCGTCACCTGCTGTGACACCTTCCCCTCAAAGGGGAAGGCTATTTATTTGCGCTCTTGCGGTAGGCAAGAGGGCTGGTGTTCATATATGCCTTGAAAATCTTATGGAAGTAATTGGGACCCGAGAAGCCGACCTGATCGGCGATCTCGTTTACAGGAGTGTCGGTCATGGTGAGCAGGCGAAGCGAATGATTTACCTTGATGCCATTTATGTAGTCGATAGGTGTTTTGCCTATGGAATCCTTGAACATCTTGGTAAAATAGTCGGGTGAGAGCGCAACCATATCAGACAGAGTTTCGATATAGGTCTTCTCCCCATAATGCTCGGTAAGATACTCTATAACCGGGCGCAGACGGAGAACGTTGTGATATATCATACGGTCCATCTCGCCTCTGGCGCTTGCATAATAGCGAAGCACGGAGGACACAAGAAGGTAAATATTCGCTCTCACGGGAAGACGATAGCATACGTCCTTGGAAATATACTCCTCATAGGCCTCGGTCATATAGTAGCTTAAATTCTCGTATATGGGATGTCCCTTTTTAAAGGTGACGATACGTGTGCAGGACTGAACGAAGAACATATAAAATATCTCGCTGTCAAAGTTATCCATCTCCCCCACCACAAGACTGCGCTCGAAGGCAAGTCCTCTGATAGAGGCAGGCGAGCCGATGGACTCCACCCTGAATACCAAGGTGGGAGGAACGTATATAAAATCGCCTGCCGAGGCTTCCACAACCTCGGTGCCTACGGAAACAGCCACGTTGCCCGAGGTAATCTGTATGATACAGTGGGCATCGTCATAGTATCCGGAGTCGATTATTCCCTCTCCGCCGGCGGAATATAGCTTTATGAACATTTTATCGTCTGCCATGGGATCTCTCCCTTTCTGTGTAGATTAGATTGAATGTATTAATAGAAGGTAGCAACCTCCTGAGCGGGCTTCTCTGCCCTCTCGATCTTATTAACCGAAAGAACAGGACCACGTCCGCCATAGACCTTTGAGAACTCCTCGTTCAGCTTGCCTTCAACGATGACCCAATCACGAGTCTGAAGCTTAAGAGCGCCCATACCCTTGGCAACGATGCCACGGTATGCAATATCATCGGCGCAGCAGGTCATAATGTGTCTGCCGATGGCGAAGCTGGTGCCGGGCAGCTCTCTGTCAAGAGCAACAATTCCCTTAAAGCGAATCGTCTTACCCATATACTTCTGCATATCCTCGCTCATATCACGGTAGAAGTAAGCGAAGTCGTCATCGGAAATATCAATGACAGGAGCGTTAATATCGTAAGGAAGGGGATCCTCGATCTGGTCGAACTCGATATCACCGCTTGTATCCTCGTAGCAGATATTTGCCTTACGGCTGATGCCACGAACCAGCTTGTGTAAGGGCATCTTATCGGTAGAGGGGGTGGTTCTGTTGAATACCACCATCTCACAGCTGGTAAGCTTGTCTACCATAAGCTGACGCATATTTGCGTTATACACAAGAGCGGTGGTGGAGTCGCAAACAAAGATCTCCTGATAAACCATCCAGCTCTGAGGAAGCGAATTATAAAAGCGGTCAAGCATCCACATTCCGTTGTACTCGACCACAACGATATCAGCGCCCGCACGCTTTTGCATAGCGTTAAGACGGTCTACGGTAATAGACTGCTCGTCGTCGAAGGATGCAAAGCTGACATTTTCGCCAAGCTCCTCGGGGTAGTACTCTACCTCTCCCTCCTCACAGGTGATTATAAGATACTTTCTCTTTCCGTCGTTGAAGTTAGGGTCCTTCATTGTTTCGACGATAAAGCTGGTCTTACCGCCCTCAAGAAAGCCCGTAAAAAGATATACCGGTATTTCCATTTTTTAAATTCCAAACAGTTCCTTAATTTTTTCCTTATCGATTCCTGCGCCGATTACGCAAAGGCGGCCGATTATGCCCGCACTTCCCTCTCTCACATCTGCCTCACCGGGAATGTAGTCGAAGTGGATCCACTTGCCGCACTTACATTCAACGATACCCTTGGCACGAAGGATCATACCGTAATCGTCAGACTCGGAGAATTCATCAAGAATGGACCTGATCTCGTCCATTGTAAACTTCTTTGTGGTTTCCTCGCCGAAGGATGTGAATACCTCGTCGGCGTGGTGGTGATGATGATCGTGATCGTGACAACCGCAGGAGCAATGCTCGCCGTGGTCGTGGTCATGATGATCATGATCGTGGTGGTCATGATCGTGGTGGTTGTGATCGTGGTGGTCGTGATCGTGGTGGTGATGGTGGCAGTCGCAATCCTCATCGTGATCGTGG
>CAZUJY010000037.1:5936-13848 GCA_964620565.1 uncultured Ruminococcus sp.
TGATGATGGTGACATTCGCACTCCTCGTCGTGATCGTGGTGATGATGGTGATGGTCGCACTCCTCGTCGTGATCGTGGTGATGATGGTGATGGTCGCAATCCTCGTCGTGATCGTGGTCATGATGATCATGATCGTGGTGGTCGTGATCGTGGTGGTGATGGTGGCAGTCGCAATCCTCGTCGTGATCGTGGTGATGATGGTGACATTCGCACTCCTCGTCGTGATCGTGGTGATGATGGTGATGGTGCTTATGCTCCTCCTCAAGCGCCTTTACAGCATCCTCAAGGGTGTCCTTTCTCTCCATTGCGGCATGGATCTCCTTACCGTCGAGAGCATCCCAGGGGGTAGTAACAATAATCGCATCAGCGTTGTGCTGACGAAGAAGCTGTACGCACTCGGCGATCTTCTCATCCTTTGAAGTCTGGGTGTGAGAGAGGACGATGCAGGATGCGTTTGCGATCTGATCGTTATAGAACTCGCCAAAGTTCTTCATATACATCTTACACTTATTTACGTCGGCAACGGTGGTAAAGCAGTTAAGCGCAGCACCGTGATCCTCTGCAGTCTTTGCCGCGCGGATAACGTCGGAAAGCTTGCCAACGCCCGAGGGCTCGATAATAATTCTATCGGGGCTATACTCATCGATAACCTTTACAAGCGCCTTGGAAAAATCGCCAACCAGCGAGCAACAGATACAACCGGAGTTCATCTCGGTAATCTCAATGCCTGCATCGGCAAGGAAGCCGCCATCGATACCGATCTCGCCAAACTCGTTCTCAATGAGAACCACCTTTTCGCCTGCATAGGCCTCTTTAATAAGCTTCTTTATGAGCGTGGTCTTACCTGCTCCGAGGAAGCCTGAAAAAATATCAATTTTTGTCATTTTTACTTACTCCTTAAGACAATACTTTTACAAATACTATTTTACTACAAATATATAAAAAAGTCAAGAAAACTTTTTCCTCTTTATTAATTGACCGATCCGATGCCCTGTTACTACCGTAAGCCGACCGAAGCTGTATACAAAAAACGAGCTTATCCGAAGTCAGACTCGCTGTATATCTCTCGATCCAAAAGTTTTTAAACAATTATTGACATTTATAGTACAAAGTGATATAATTGAGTTGCGACATAAACCGAATATTTTTCACACAAGGGTGTACTATGCCATTTAGTACTTCCATCTTTTTGCATACTTGTGTGAAAGGGTTTGTGTCGCAGCAATGTGGAGTATTATTATGGGTGCGCTCGCATTGCGGGCGCATTTTTTATTTATTAACCGTTACCAATTATTGAACGCAATGAAAGTAAATTGAAATCAACGTTGTTTCAGTAAAAAGCAAAACGTAAAGATCGAAAATTACTGCAAACGCCTGAATTTCAAATTATTTAATAAATACTTTTTTCAAAAGGAGAAACCCTATGAAATGCGTGAAATGCGGAAATCCTCTGTTGGATGGCGAATTGTTCTGTAAGAAATGCGGATACGAACACGCCTATGAACAACAAAGAGAAAAACTTCACGAGGCAGAAGAAAAAGAAAGAGAATTAATAAAGAATAAATGTCATTCTCCTCTTTTTCTCATTCTTACTATTTGTCTCACTGTTACTACTGTAGTTGCTCTGGTATCTGCGCTTGTTGGTGGTGTATTTTCCATAATATCGTCGATCCTTCCTGCGATATTTATGATCATCACCGTTGTCGGTCTATGGAAATGCTACCTTGCAAAATCGGATGAAACATTGCAAAAGGGCTTAAAAGGCGCCCGCTTGTACGATGCATTCCAAAAGGTAATGCTGAATATTATCATCGTTTTCGTTTGTATTATATATTCACTTATCACCTTCTCGATCATTGGAAGCTGTTCATCTATTAATTCCATGACTGATACAAGCGAAGTTACAATGCCCTCCTTTATAACGTGGATAATAGTTACTGTTACAGCGGCCGTGATCATTTCTATTTATGCACTAATTAAGAACATCTACGGTCGTAGAGTTGATTTCTTTAATGCGTTAAGACAGTCTGTATCAAGCGGAAAGCGGTATCCCATGTCCTTCTCTAAAGCCGGTTCATACGTCGTAGGAATATTCATCATTATTCCCGCAATCGGCACAATATTGACGTCCTCACTTCTTTCGCAGGCGTTAAATGGACTTGATTCGATTATTGGAGATGCTATGAATGGCTCCAATATGGGAGGCCAGTCAGAATTGAACGGCTTGTTAGAATCAATTTGGGGCAAAATCAGTAATTCTACCGGCAACTGGGCTACCTACATGCTTGTTTCTAATATTAGCAATCTTTGCTTCGGATTGTATTACATACTCAGCGGAACCTGGATGGGTGCAATGGAAGATGATTATATCAGCGCAACAAAGGTTGTCGAGCGGGAAAAAGCAAAGCTTGCTGAGGTGGATAGAGACACAAGAAGAGCTGTCGGTATCTTCAAGCACGAAGAAAAAGAAAAGCTCAAGGCTGAACAGGAAGCAAAGGTGGCCGCTGCACAACAGGCTGCTGCTCCTAAGAAAGAAGTCGTTGATGAAAAAATAGCTTATAGCGTAGCTAAAGACGGAAAGGCATCCGCTCCCATCAATTTGGAAAAGCTTCGTGAGATGGCGATTAACGGAGAACTGCTCCCGGAAAGTATGGTTTGGAGAAGAGGAATGAGCGCTTGGGTGAGAGCCGATTCCGTTGAAGAGCTTGCAGATAGTTTTCCTCCCCCTATTGACATGCCTGAAATCCCTCCCGTAGATATGCCTCCCATTCCCGTAGCAGCAGAGATCGGTACCGATACACCGGCTCCCGAGGCTATTTCCGAGGCTGCTCCCGAGGCTGCTCCCGAGGCTGCTCCCGAGGCTATTTCCGAGGCTGCTCCCGAGGCTGCTCCCGAAAACAATCCCGGCAAAGAATAATAAGCAACACCTTTCACTCCGCCGTTTTCATACGGCGGAGTATTTTATTTCAGATGTTTTTTTATAAAGCTATTGACATAAATAAATATATATGTTAAAATACTATATCACAAGATAGAGGCGCACTTAACGAAGAGTATCGCACCGAGAAAGCCGCCGAGGCTGTGCGAGAAAGGCGTTGGTGCCGAAGCGGATGCTGTGGCATGTATCCGGCTGGCTCGGCGGAGAATATCCGTCCTGCTGTCGCTTATATTGGCGGATAACCGTCGGTTATGCGAAGGGCTATCGTTCTTTTGACGTTTTTCTGCGTCTTTGGTTGGATAGCTGCTTTGCGGCTATCTTTTTTATTTTGATTATTATAATTTTCTATATTTTGCGGAGGATATGCAAATTGAAAAATCCTATTTTCACAGGTGCGGCTACTGCTATCGTTACACCTCTTACCAAGGACGGAATAGACTACGAGCAGTTCGCAAGGCTTATTGAATGGCAAATTTCCGAAGGAATTTCGGCTATCGTGGCGGTTGGTACCACCGGTGAGGGCTCTACCCTTTCCGACAAGGAGCATAAGGAGGCTATAAAGTTCTGCGTTGATCAGGTCGCAGGCAGAGTTCCGGTTATTGCGGGAACAGGCTCTAACGATACTGCATACGCTATCGAGCTGACCAAGTTCTCATGCGAGGTTGGTGCAGATGCAATGCTTTTGGTTACTCCCTACTACAACAAGGCTACGCAGAAGGGCCTTATCGAGTCCTTTAAGGCTATTGCAGACGAGTCCACAAAGCCCTGCATTCTCTATAACGTGCCCTCCAGAACCGGCTGCAATCTGCTTCCCGAAAGTGTGGCAGCTCTTGCCGAGCATCCCAATATTGTAGGCATTAAGGAGGCATCGGGCAACATTTCCCAGGTTGCCGAGCTTTGCGCCCTTGTAAGCGATAAGATCGCCGTTTACTCGGGTAATGACGACCAGATAGTTCCCATTCTCTCGCTTGGCGGTGTGGGTGTTATCTCGGTGCTGTCCAACATTATGCCCAAAGAAACGCAGAAGATGTGCGAGGATTATATGGCAGGCAGAGTAAATGAGGCAAGAGATGCTCAGCTTAAGCTTCTGCCCCTTATTAACGCTCTGTTCTGTGAGGTCAATCCTATTCCCGTTAAGGCTGCTGTCTCGGCTATGGGATATTGCGAGAATTACTTAAGACTTCCCCTTACTACTATGGAGCCCGAGCACGAGGAAAAGCTGCTTGCTCTTATGAAGAAAGAAAATCTTATCTAAAGGATCTATTATGAACATTTTACTTAACGGCATTTCCGGATATATGGGCAGAGAGGTAAAGAAGCTCTGCGACGCAGGTTATCGCTCGGCGGCGCTTGCCTTCGGCGTGGATCCCTGCGAGGACGACGTCGATGCTATGGTTTACAGAAGCCTTGATGACGTTATCTCTATTGACGGAGTTGACTGTATAATCGATTTTTCTCATCACAGCGTAACCCCTGCTCTGCTTGATTTTGCTATGGAGAATAGACTTCCCCTTGTGCTTTGCACCACAGGACACACCGAGGATGAGGTCGAGCTGATACACAAAGCGGCAAAGAGCATTCCTCTGTTCTATTCGGGCAATATGTCGCTCGGGGTTGCTCTGCTTATCGAGCTGGCGAAGAAGACTGCGGCAGCCTTCCCCGAGGCAGAGATCGAGATAATTGAAAAGCACCACGACCGCAAGGTCGATGCGCCCAGCGGAACAGCGCTGATGCTGGCAAATGCTATATGCGAGGTTCGTCCCGAGCTTCATACCAACTGCGGAAGAAGCGGTCAGGGTAAACGCTCTGCCGACGAGATCGGCATACACTCTATAAGAATGGGTAATATTGTCGGTGAGCACGAGGTTATTATCGGTACTGCAAGTCAGACCATAAGCTTAAAGCACGAGGCTCATAACCGAGCGCTCTTTGCCGAGGGAGCTATCGCAGCGGCGGCCTTCCTTGTAGATCAGTGCCCCGGAATGTATGATATGAAAAGTATGCTCTCCTCCGAAAGGGTAACTGCGAGAAAGTAATAAAGGTAAAGTTATGAAAATTGGAATTTACGGTTACGGAAATTTAGGCAGAGGCGTTGAGTGCGCGGCAGTTCAGCATAAGGACGTTCAGCTGGTGGGCGTGTTCACAAGGCGCTCTCCCGACAGCGTTAAAACGCTATGCGGCACTCCTGTCTTCTCTGCTGACAGAATAACCGAGTTTAAGGATAAAATCGACGTGCTTATAATCTGTGGCGGAAGCGCTACCGATCTGCCCGAAATGACACCCGCTCTGGCTCGTGATTTTAACGTGGTGGACTCCTTTGACACCCACGCCAAGATCCCCGAGCATTTTGAAAGAGTGGACAATTCGGCTCGTGAGAGCGGTCATATTGCGCTTATAAGCGCAGGTTGGGATCCCGGTCTTTTCTCGATAATGAGAGCTTATTCCGAGGCAGTCCTGCCAAACGGTAGAGATTACACCTTCTGGGGCAGAGGCGTCAGCCAGGGTCACTCCGACGCTATAAGGCGCATTGAGGGCGTGCTTGATGCAAGGCAGTACACCGTTCCCGTGGAGGATGCTATCGGCGCTGTAAGAGGGGGCGAATGTCCAATGCTTTCCACCAGAGAAAAGCATAAAAGAGAGTGCTACGTTGTCGCAAAGGAGGGCGCAGATCTTAACAGGATCGAGAGAGAGATCAAGGAGATGCCCAATTATTTTGCCGACTATGATACCAGCGTGACCTTTATCTCCCTTGAGGAATTAAATAAAAATCACAATGGTCTGCCTCACGGCGGATCGGTTATCAGAAACGGCGTAAGCGGCAAGGATAACGAAAGCACTCATACTATAGAATTCAGCTTAAGGCTTGACTCGAATCCCGAGTTTACCGCCAGCGTGCTTGTGGCCTGTGCAAGAGCTATTACAAAAATGCACGCAAGAGGTGACGTAGGCTGTAAGACTGTGCTTGATATTGCGCCCGCAGACCTCTCCTCTATGAGTGCCGAGGAGCTCAGAGCACACCTGCTATAATGAATGCAGAATTAATTAGGTATTTTAAAATGACGATTACAAAAAAACAGGAAATGATATGCGAGAATATAAAGAGGAATGAGGATGGCGAGCTTTGCTTTGCCGATATGCCTCTCTCTCATCTTGCAAGACAGTACGGAACTCCCCTTTACCTCTACGATGAGGCAAGGATCCGTCACAACTGCCGTGTATACCTTGACGCAGTACGTGAGGGCTTTGGCGAGACGGCAAGAGTTATGTACGCATCAAAGGCGGCGTCCTTCAAGCAGCTTTACCGCATTATGAAGGAAGAGGGTCTTGGGGTTGACGTAGTTTCCTGCGGTGAGATTTATACCGCAGATCTTGCGGGATTCCCACTGGAAAACGCATATTTTCACTCAAATAATAAGACCGACAAGGATATAGAATTTGCAATATTACACGGTGTGGGCTACTTTGTGGTAGATAACGTGGAGGAGCTTTTCGCCATTGATGAGATTGCGGCAAGGCATAACGTGAAGCAGAAAATAATGCTTCGCATTACTCCCGGAATCGATCCCCATACCTACGCAGCCGTGGCTACAGGAAAGGTGGACTCAAAATTCGGCTCGGCTATCGAGACAGGACAGGCTAAGGAAATTACCTCTCTTGCCTTGACCTTTGAGAATATTACTCTTTGCGGCTTCCACTGTCACGTTGGCTCGCAGATCTTCGACGGTGACGTCTATCTTGCTACCTCCCGAGTTATGCTGAAGTTTATCAGCGATATGGAGCGTGAGCTTGGTTTTATCTGCCGTGATCTCGATATTGGCGGCGGACTCGGTGTAAGATATATCGAAAGCCAGCCTGTTCTTGACATAAAATCTACGGTTCTTACCGTGGCAGAGGAGATGAAGAAGGAAGCAGAGCGCCTTGGTATTGCTCTGCCCCGTATTTCACTTGAGCCGGGACGATCTATCGTTGCAGATGCGGGACTGACACTCTATACCGTCGGTACCGTAAAGCGTATTCCGGGCTACAAATCCTACGTTTCGGTTGACGGCGGAATGACCGACAACCCGAGATTTGCCCTTTACGGCTCGCCCTACACCATACTTCCCGTCTTTGACGACGAAGGCACCCCGAGAGAGAGCTGCTCTATCGTTGGCAGATGCTGTGAGAGCGGCGATATTCTCCAGGAGAGCGTGCCGATGCCCACCGATATTCAGCGCGGCGATCTGCTTGCCTGCCTGACGACCGGTGCGTACCACTACTCTATGGCGTCAAACTATAACAGAATTCCCAGACCTCCGGTGGTAATGCTTAAAGATGGAGAAAGCTATGTTGCGGTTTATAGAGAAACCGTAAAAGAAATAGCAAGTCTTGATGTGTAAAAAACAGTCCGATTTTAGTTGGATGTCCATAAAACGATAAAAGCCAAGCTGCATCTTGCAGCTTGGCTTTTATCGTTGTTCGCACTACATGGCAGAAGGCTGTGTATATAAGTGCGGTCCTTCTGTTCGTCAACTGTAATTTGCCGCTCCGGAAAAATGAAGGTTCAGCGCGCTTTACCAAATTGGGAGCAGTAAGCGCTATAGATTGCGAATATCCTTCCGTTGATAGAAAATTAAACTGAACGAAGCTCCTATTATTCCGGTGCACAGAAACATTACAGCCATACCGCTTCCCGCTCCCGTGCCTACCAACATTCGTAAAAAAAGAGTAACAGCGTTTTCTTTAAGCATGAATGGTTCAAACACATAATCCGCTAGTAAACCACCAAGCAAAATTCCTAAAGGAATGCTACTGAACTGAATAGCATTTCTTACGGCGAATATTCTACCCTGCATCTCTTCCGGAATATTTTGATATAAGATTATCATCTGTCCGGCGGTGATAAAAGGAATCGGTAAGCTTGCCGCCAAACCGGCAATCGACCAAATTATTACATTTCTACCTAATCCCATCATTATATCTCCCAACAGGAAA
>CAZUJY010000038.1:0-13796 GCA_964620565.1 uncultured Ruminococcus sp.
TTCCCATAAAAAATATGCACCTCCAAAAGTGTCTAACTTTTGGGGTGCATATCAATTGCAGGCTCTTTTTTATCGTAAAAACAGGCAAAATCTAAACCAAAACTATAACAAAACAAACATTTATCATCAAAAATGCATAGAAAAAGCGGACTTTTCGTCCGCTTTTATTTTTTTGTATACTAAAATATGCAAGGGTTATTTTCCGCCTGATTTAAACACAACCTGTCCGTCCTCCCACTCAACCGAACCGATGATGTCCGTCGGGAGATATGAAAGCTTCGCAAGATTTCCGTCCCTTACGCTGATCTCTACGCTATATATATTATAATATATAGGTAGATCGCTTACTTCGACGGAGGAAAACGAGGGAGACGACGCCATTACAATAAGATCCCTGTCGGGCTCGTCGGTAAAGGATGTGTCAAAAATAACAGTAGACTCCTTGGTTTTGCCGTTAAAATGCGAGATAACCGAGCGATGAATTCCCGAGCCAAAGGATGAAGCAACCAGCAGATCGGTGCAGCCGTCCTCATCAAAATCGCAGGGAACGGCATTTACAAAGCCAAAACCGCCAAAGTATTCACAGAGCAAGTATATCTGACCGTCTATCAGAATAAAAGATGCGCAGGAGTCGAAAGCTTTAAAGATCTTATAATTGGTTTCACGAGTCACCTGATCGGGCGTTACGTTATAAATATTATCCTCGGTGATACTATATCCCGAAATAAGTCCCTCGCCTTCCATACCATCGGCGAGAGAAACAAACTCCTTAACATCATCCTTACTGCAGGGAAGATGGTTCTCGGTTTGTCCGCCACTATGACAGGAAAAGAGCGAACACAAAAGCGCAAGACAGATCAGCAAGCAAAAAGATCTTTTCATTAAAATATCTCCTTCCTTTTTTATAATTATAACAAATAATTAATTACTTGTCAAGCGCCAAAAAGCAGGACAGTTTTTATCGAATTCTGATTCGGATTTTATCCTTAAATAGCAAATAAAATATAAGTAAAAAAGCTATATAAAAAGGACAGAAAAACGAGGGAAATTCTGATAAAAAATAGGATAAATAATCAATATAATTTTATCAAAATTTTGAGGTAAAAATATAAAAGATAATCTCTCTTTTCTGATCGAAAAATGAATAAAACAAGGAATAAAAACAGGGCGAAAAATCACGCAAAAATCACCCTCAAAAATCCAATAAATTTATGGGAAAAAATTCAGATTAAAACAAGGGAAAATGGGAGCCGATTTTTGAATAAAATTTTGCCTGAATATTCCGCAAAAATCGAAAGAAAACTTACCTGAAAATTCACCTAAATATCACCCCCAAAACGCCCTTAAATTCACCCTGAAATTCTGTTCCCCTTACATATGAAAACAGGAAAAATAGCGCTATAAAAAAGGGAATAAATTTCACTAAGGAAACAGGCAATAAAAAACCTGCAAAAAGGGGCAAAAAAGAGCCTTTAAATTGCCTAAAAAGCCTCAAAAATCAGTAAAAAAACGGCTCAAAAACCCCGAAAAATAGGCAAAAATGAGCCTGAAAACTCTATTTTTTCATAAACTAAAGTTTACATTTTCGAAAAAATAAAATTTTTCAAAAAAACGAGAAAAAAACAAAAAAATCGAGCAAAAAAACGAAAAAATTCGCTAGATTTTCAAAAAAATCGAGAAATTTTCAAGATTTTTCAAATTCGTTTTCGTTTTTTTAGAAAATTTTAAATCCAAAACGAACTTTTTTGCCAAAAAATCGCTCTTTTCCAAACTCCCAAGGAAGTCTTAAAGACTCTAAAAGTCGCATTTTGAGGTGAAAAATTCCCTGATCATCTATCCGATTCTTGCAGGTCTCCATATTTCTTAAGGATCTAAAAGGTCGGAAGGAGGCGATTTTCTTTAGGCTTTTCGTCGCATTTTACCTGCCTTTTTTCCCTTCTTTTTTACCTGCTTTTTGTAGTTTTTACCCACCTGTTTTCGACCCTCATTTTCTTTCGGTTTTTATTCCCTTTTTAACAGGCTTTTTATCCTCCTTTTATGCCTTTTAATTAACCGTTTTCCGACTTTGATTTTTGATTATTTATCCTTCCTTTTTAGCAGGGGAAATTCACCTCTTTTTCATGGTCTTTTTTCTCTCTGTTTTGAGCCGGTTTTTGTCTTTTTAAGGTTCTTTTTTTAGTGTATTTTTACATATTTTTATCCCCAAATTTTCCGATCAATTTTTTGCTAATTTTCATTCTTTTTTTGATGGGTGCTTTCCTCTTTTTTTAAGCTTAATTTTTCATAAAAAAGAGGCGGAATTTCCGCCTCTTTTAAGTGCTTTTTTCTTCTTTAAATTTCGCTCGAATTTTAGCTTTAAATTTGAATTTTTACCACCCTAATTTGACAGTACAAATTCCTTTACTCTCTTGTTAAGGCACATCCATATCATAGGCGCAAGACAGATCACCGCACCCACCGAGAAGATGATATACAGAGGGAAAATATCGCCGAGCAATCCGTATATCACCGCCGACAGTGCCGAGCCGCCGACCGATGCCGCCTGGATAAAGCCCATAATTCCGCTTCGGTTCTCCTCGGGAAGGGCAAGCATCAGCGATGCGTTGAACACCGTATTGCCCGCCGTATTAAGAAATGAGGCGAGGAACGCCATAACGCTGGTCAGAATGAAGTTGTTCGAGAGATACGCCCCCACAAGCACCACCTCTGAGAGAATAAAGCCAACCGCCATAATAAGATATCTTGCCTTGGGCTTAAATTTTATCGCTCCAAGCAGCAGAACCGAGATCAGCGACCCTGCCATTTGAATCGACATCAGGTATCCGTACATATCAACGGTGAAGCTCTTCTCCATACAGAAGGGAAGCATCAGAGTAAACGGACCTGCCGCCAGCAGATTAAGCACCAGCGCACTTGGTACGAATATTTTAAGACAGGGATCGGAAAAGATCCTCACCACCGCCGCCTTCATATCAAGGAGAGTACCCTTGACGGTGATCCTCGTGCCTTGATGAGCCGTCCTCGGCACACGGATAAGCATTTCGCTGAACGCAGAATAGAGATTACTGAGACCGTTGATTATCACGATGAGCGGCACGCCGAGGAAGGCGACCATAACGCCGCTTAATGAATTGCCCACAAGATTTATCATCGAGCTGCCGCCCGATACGAGAGATTGACCACGAACCATATCGTCGTGGGGAATTATATCCAGCATGACCGTATTCATTGCAGGCGAGTAGAACACACCGCACAGCGCCGCAAGGAAGGCCGCCGCCAGCACGATAGGAACGCTGAGCCTCTCCGCGTAGGCGAGAATACCCACCGTCAGCATGATAACGCCCTGTAAAAGATCTATCAGCACCAGCACCCACTTGCGATTGAGCCTGTCAACGATACTGCCGCTGAAGGGGGAGAGGAACATTGTGACGAACATTGAGATCGAGGTCATCACACCCATAAGGCTGTTGGATCCGGTGGTCTGATAGACCCAGAAGCCGATGGCGACGCTATACATAAGGTCGCCGATAAGGCTTACCGCACCGCCCTGAAGCAGCAGAACGAAGTCCCGATTCAAAAGCCTTTTTTTATTAGTAATTTCGGTTGTCATAAAAGCTCCTTCTTGTTTTATGCCACAATTATATCATATCACCCGGTAAAAGTCCAGATATTTTAGTTTCCAAACAGAACAAATGCGCAACCGACGGTTGCGCATTCGTTTGTTTTTTTGTTTTTTAGTGAAAATTACTTGTTATCAGCCCAGAAATCCTTTATTTCCTCGTTCAGCGCCTTTGCGTTGCCGATAAACTTAACGCCCTCCCAGAGCTTCGGCAGGCTCTTTCTGTATATGGGATCGTCAAAGCGGTCGTCTATCAGCACGATAACGCCACGGTCGCTCTCACGGCGGATAACTCGTCCTGCCGCCTGAAAAACTCGGTTCATTCCGGGGTAGATGTAGGCATATTGCTTGCCCTCGTCATACTTGTCCTGATAGTAGGCGGCTATGGCCTCTCGCTCGTAGGAGAGGGCAGGCATACCGATACCCACTATGACAGCGCCGATCAGCTCATCGCCCGCAAGATCCACGCCCTCGGAGTAGATTCCGCCCATAACGCAGAATGCGATAAGATAGCTGTCGCTTTGCTCCTTGAAGCTGTCGAGAAATTCCGCCTTCTCCTTAGCCGTCATATCGGGGCGCTGGGAGATGACCTTAATCTTGGGATATTTCGCCGAGAACGCCTTGCACAGAGCCTCGGAATAGGCAAATGAGGGGGAGAATACCATATAATTTCCACGCTTTGCGGAAACGGTGGCGGCTACCGCACGGCAGACCGCAAGGAGAGTGTCCTCCCTCTCGGAGAATCTTGTGCTTATGCCGTCCATAATGCAGACCGACAGCTGGGAGGGATCGAAGGGCGAGTTTACCTCAAGGATCTCGTCGGATCTGTCGCCGCCAAGCACCGATCGGTAGTAGGGCAGGGGAGAGAGGGTTGCGGAGAACAGCACTGCGCCGTGTCCCTTGTTAAGACCTGCGCGAATGACGGGGCTTGTGTCAAGGCAATAGATCTTCGCGCGGATCTCGCCGCCGTCATAGAATAGAAACAGCTTGTACGCCGAGTCGAATCTCGCCAGGGCGTCGGCAAACTTCTTATGCTTATAATAAAATGCACGCAGATAGGAGAGCCTCATCTCGCTCTCATCGTCATTTGCACGCTGGTTTATGAATATCTCCTCCTCGACCACTCGCATCAGCTCGTCAAAGAGGGTATAAAGGCGTGAGGGAATATCCGACAGCGCCGCCGCGCCTATCATTTTTCCCTCACGGTCGGCACGTAGCTCGTCCTTAAGGTAGGGAAGGAGGATGTCGGATAATACGGCGCTTGCCGTGGCGCAGAGCTTTTTTGTGGCAGAAAGACTGCCGAGCAGAGGCTCCTCTGCGGGAGCGTAAAGCTCGGAGAGTGAGATCTCCGCAGAGTACATCTCTCTCGCCCTCTCGCCAAGGTTATGAGCCTCGTCCACAAGGAATGCGTATTTGCCGCCCTTGGTGAAGAAGCGCCTTATATAGACCACAGGGTCAAAGAGGTAGTTGAAATCGCAGATAACCACGTCGCAAAGCTCGGCGTAGGTAAGTGAAAGCTCGTAGGGACAAACGGTAAATTCGTCAGCCACCGAACGCAGCTCCTCAAGTTCCACGACGGTCCTGCCAAGCTCGTAGAGAGCCAGCGCCGCCTCTGCCATTCTGTTACAGGCAGAGCGATTGCAGAGGCCTCTCGACCTGCGGCAGACGTTCCGCTGGGCGCAGGCCTTTTCCTTGGCGGTAAGAATGACCGCACGGATAATTCCGCCGCTCTCCGCCATAAGCTCAAGACATTCCTTCGCCGCCTCAGCCGTGGTGGTCTTGGGGGTCAGATAGAACACCTTTTCCACCCTTCCGTCACCCAGCGCACGAAGGGCGGGGTAGAGGGCAGAAACCGTCTTTCCCGTTCCCGTAGGAGCGGTTGCGTAAAGACAGCCGCCGCGTGAGAGGGTACGGTATGCTACTCTGACAAACTCACTCTGTCCCTCGCGGACGTTTTTATATGGGAATTTCAGCGCCTTCATAGAGGGCAGGCGCTTTGTAACACGCTGGATCTCGGGCTTTGCGAATATCCTTACAGCCGTAAGGCACTTGTTGAAGAAGCTCTCAAGCCTTCTCTTGCTGACCACCTCGGTCTTTTCGGCGATCTCGCCGTCAGCCTCGCCGTAGTAGATAAATCTGATGATCACCGACTGAAGCCCACGCTCTCTCGCCAGCATATATGCGGCAACGTAGCCCTCGCCTCTGATCTCGGCGATCTCGCTCTTTTTCGGATGCTTGGGGCTGGATTCCACCGTTCTTGCAATAGTTATACCGTCTGCCGACACAGCCTCCACCCTGGCGGAAAGCTCAAAGCTGAATTCTCCGTCGATAAAGCGGTAGCTAAGCCTTGAGTCGCTGATCTCACCGATAAGACCGCGGAGTCTTGCGGCGGCAATGGGATTTACGTTCGGCTCGTCCTCGTCATAGGAGGCCGAGGGAGAGATACCACGCCTTGCAATAGCCACAAATTCGCCCAAGGGTATTCTTATAAGCCCCAGCTCCTGATTGTATCTCATATTCTGCCTCCTTTCCTTTTAATAAAAATATTTTACCACATATGATCATCAAAGTCAAGATGAGCGCCATTATAATAGAAGAAAAAGCCCGCCTTAAAGCCCGAAAAAAACGCACAAAAAACGGCAGACACCCGATGGTCTCTGCCGCATGATACTATTTGTTTTTCAGCTCGGGAAGTCCCGCAAGGCTTGTAAGCAGTGAGAGTATGGCAGCCATTAAGGATGCCGATCCCACTGCTATCCAGTTGACCTGGCCAAGCATTGCCGCCGTGCCGATAGCCGCAACTGCGGTTTGGGCTAGGGTCTTTATCGCCCTCACTCCTGCCGCACGAAGCCATAATTTAAAGTCCTCCATAGTCCTCCTTTGTGGCATTTGTCGGGAGAGGGAGTAACCCCTCTCCTATATTCCCAGCCTGGCAAGGACAAAGCCTATGACCGCAGAGATCAGCAGGGTGATGATCTGTGTTATCAGCATCTCCCATCTGGCGGCAGGCTTGCCTGCCAGGGCCTTTACGTCGCCCTTGATCTCCTTTACGTCGGCCTCTACCTGCTTTTCTCTCACTGCCAGCACCTTTACCGTGCCCACAAGCTCATCAAGATTGTCCTGTCGCCTCTCCACCTCGGTTATTCGGTGGGAATTTGACTTTGCCCGCTCCTCCACCTCGGTAAGCCTTCTCTCGTGATCAAGGTCCATCCCGGTCCTCCTTACGCCCAGCCGTCGGCTATGAGATAGGAGGGATCCACCTCGTTATAGCTCTGTAAGCCGAGGATCTCAAGCCCCTCTTCATAGATATTTCGCATATAATTAGCCTTTGCGCTGTCCTCGTTCAGATGAATGTAGGACGCCACCAGAATAGGGAAGAGATGTAAATACTCGGGCGGAATATCAATCTCCTGATCCTCGGTGCCATCGCAATAATCGGGCAGTCGGCGGTAGTTCAGAATGATCTCGCCGGTATAGGTGGAGTCGATCTCCAGCTTTCCGTCGTAGAGCCTGCAGTTTTTCAAGACGTTGCCGAACACGTCGATAGGGGGCAGGGAGAAGGTGAGAAAATCGCCGTACAGCTTACGCAGATCGTAGGTAATGGTAGGACCGCCGTCAGGCAGATCATCTTTATTTGAGGAGAAAACTCTGTCGTAGACCGAGAAGTCGTAGATGGTAAAGCTCAGCTCTCCCCAGAAGGAGATGGTGGATCCAGGGGCGATAAAGTCCTTGAATACCATAGCCTCACGGCCTGTGGACACGGTGTTGACCACGAAGTGCTCGCCATTCTTTACCATATAGTTGCAGGAGCCGTGGATACGCACGCTGTACGCCACACCCTCGATCTTGAATTCCGCAACCTCGCCCTGATTGCAGGTCCTCTCCTTGCAGTAGAGAATAGGCTTGATGCCTCTTGCGGCAAATCTTACGGTCTTTGACACAGGCCTTGCGGAGTACAGCTCACGCAGGGCGAGATTCGTGGCGGTTATAAGAGGTGCGCAGTCCTCCGGGCTACCCTCATAGCCGAGCAGGGCAACGTCGGCAGCTAATCCAGAAAAGGTCATATACTTTCACCTGCCTTTTTATCTTATCAGTCCTCCAGGTTCTGCGCCTTGGAGACCTCGGTCTCGGAGTCAACAGCCAGAGCGATGTGCTTGTAGCTGCCGAAGCCTACGCCAAAGCGGCATCTGCCGTTCCAGATGTAGTTACCGGTGTGGTTGTCGATCCAGTTGGTTACGGTGAGGGGGATACGGTTGAAGAACATATTGCCGCAAAGGTTCTTGTTCGCCTCGCTGGACATAACCATAATACGCATATCAGAGGGCTGCCAGGAGGGGAGAACAACAACGTTCCAGTTGCCGTAGTGAAGGTTGATATCGTTGTAGTTGGTGTTAAGGGCGCCGCTGGAGCCGCATACCTTCTTAACGATAGACTCAAGCTTGGGATTGTTGCTGGGGAGAATGATGGTGTCGGCGGTGTAGCCGAGAGGCTCGCCACGCTCGTCCTTCATATTGCGGATCTTACCTGCAAGGGTGTAGAGAGATTCCTCAAAGGTATCGGTGGTGAATTTTCTTGTGTCGCCGGTGCCCTTGCCGAAAATATCGCCCCAGAAGTAGTTTGCCTGAGTGCCGTGCTCATACTCGCTGGTACCCCAGCTGTGAGACTTGGAGAAGAGGGGAATACCGTCTGCGCAGGCAAGGTTTACGTAGGCGCCTGCAAAGCTTGTGCTGAGAGCGGTAGCCTCGGAGAGCGCCTTCTCGCAGATCTTGTTGATGGTCTTGTAGTATGCACGTACAAAGTTCTCGGCTCTGTGCTTTGCATCTGCGGCAATGCCGTACACCGCATCCTCCATCATCTCTGCGGTGATAACGAACTCCTTGGTGAACTGAATATGCTCGATAAACTTGTTGTAGGTCTCAAGCACGCAGTCCATCTTTGCCTCATCACCCTCGTCGGTGTACTGGAATACGTCGAATTCATTGCCGCCTACGATGGTCTCGCCGAATCTGGAGCTCTTTTCCACGTTGAAGAGGGTATCGCAGATGCCGCCCTTCTTGGTGAGAATATCGCTCTCATGCTCGATTATCATCTTAATAGGGGTTTCGAGTCTGTTCTGTGCGGCGTCGGAATAGCCGCTGTTCTTTGAATAAACTATCATTTTTTATCCTTCTTTCTTTATTTTTAATTTTTCTTTGTAACTCTCTTATAGAGTCTTTGAATTTCGGTATCGGTAAGTCCGCTGAATATCTCACGCAGCTCACCGATCTCACGCTTTGTAAGTACGCCAAGGGGCGCCTTCGCCGACCTTGGCACGCTGGAGGTAAGGTGCTTTCGGTTGCCAGCCGCAGCCTCCGCAGAGGCTGCCCTTTCGGTATCGGCTGCCCTTTCCTCTGCCGAAGCGCATTCCTCGACCTCCACATCCTCGGCTTCGGTCAACTCCTCGGCGATTATTTCTTCATTCATCCCTTCTGCCTCTCTTTCCTCGGGCAGAGCCTTTTCTCTTCCCGATAATTTTTTAAATAGCTTTTTTATTGCCTGCATATTGCTTTTTCCTTTCTTTTAGGGCTCGGCGGTTTCGACACTTTCTCTGCTCATCATATTCTGGAAATACTCCACGTTTTCTCTTGCGTAGGGGAAGTGGGCCTTGTCCTGCAGCTGCCAGTAGCGAATGAGTGTCGCAGTCTTTTCCTTGTCACCGAGAGTGCCGCGCTCAAGGTTCTCAAGATTGATCTCCCAGAGGGTCTCGCTCTGATACTGATCGTCGGCATTGGTGTCAACTGTGAAGAGATAGGAGTCGTCGTAGTAGTAATTGCCCGCCTTATCGCATTCGATAAAGTCATAGCGGTTGAATTCGGTGAAGTTGATTCTTCCGAAGGTGTCACGGTAGGCAAACCTTCTCGGCTCGTCGGCAAATGCCAGATAGTGCTTGAAGATAAGCTCGTAGATCCTGCAATAAGCCAGATGCTTCATACGCTTCTTTGTCTCAAGTCTGCCCTGGGCTCTGGCGATCTTCAGCTGTCTTGCATAGCCCGACTCGGCGCTTGCGGCGTCTGTGCCCTGAAGTGCGTCGGAGATGCCAAGCACACGCTTCGCCTGGTCGTAAAGTCTGTCCGCCTCCTCAATATCCTGGGATATATCGGGGGTGGTGTCGATGGTGCCGTAGCTTGCCATACTCTCACCGGGACGGGTCTTGATAAGCTGACCGAAAACGGTGTTGTTAAGGGTGATTGCCGTGCCCTCGGGCATTACGGGTGTCACTCCCGCGCGGAGCAGCTTCTGGAGTATTCTCGACTCCACCTTGTTGATGGCCTGCTGCTGGGGTCTTATCCTCTCACAGTCCGAGCCGCCAAGCACCGTCATATCACTGAGGGTGTTTTTCCTCACGACGAGAGGGAAGCTTCTGGGCACGTAGTAGGGGATACTCACCCTTCTGCCGTCCTCAAGGGTAACGCTCTCGCTGTCCTGATCGATATATACGGGATCAGGCAGTGCGCACTCACAGGCGGAAAGCTCCCTTCCGCACCTCTTACAGACCGCAGTCTTTCTCTTGTAGTAGTCGGGCATATCCGAGAGGGCGAGATCGCCCGAAAAGACGAATTTTCCCACACGCCCCTGCTCGTCCTTATAGAAGGTAACGATCACCGCTACCGCATCGCCCATAGGATCGTCGGAATTGCCGAGGAATTCGCATTCCGCACGCTCGAGCCCCTCGGGATCTGCCGAGTATTTCGTAATAAGCTCGCCTCTTGTGGTGGTAAAGTGGAGGAAGCAGTATTCCATATCCTCCACGGCTTCTATGGCAGGCTGGGGAATAAAGTCTAAGGGAGATAGCAGATGCACCCTTATACAGCCCTCGCCCGCATTGTCGGCGGCAGAGCTGTCCCACTCCACGTAGAAGATACTGCCGCCGTAGACGTAGGTATATCTCTCGTCACGGTCGTTAAGCTCCTCGAAGGGAAGTCTTGAGCGCATGGCAGAGGAAAGACGCTCTACCGCCCTGGCATTCTGCTCACGCTTATCGCTGTAACAGCTGGTGTCCACCTTGGGCAGAGGAATATCGGCGTTTATCTCGCTCTCGATAAGCTCATAGGTGATATTTCTCACCACTGCGGCAGGCTCATTTGAGCCGTCTATCTCGCTTGAGCCGAGGTATTGGTCCATGTGCCTTGTAAGCCTCTCACGGTTCTCCTCGGCAGAGATAAGTGCGGCGGCATAAAGCTCCTTGAACCTCTCCAGTCTTGCCTTGGTTTCTTTCGTTAATTCTTTCAATTTGGTTCTCCGTATTTCGTTTTTAGGTATTTTCTTCCCGAGTCGTCTGCCAGAAGGTAGTCCTCCCACATATCCCTTGTCCACTTGAATTTGACCTTACCCACCTGCTCGGCGGGTCGGGTGTAATAGATGGCGAAGCCACGCAGAGCGTCGGGGGCGTGGGTTATCTCGTGAGGCTCGGTGGAGCAGTCTGTGGGTCGAAGCTTATCCACAGTCAGAGCGGGCAGGCATTTGATTATCTCGGTACAGACCGAGAATATTCTGATACTCTGCCGCCCCTCTCCTGCGATAAGCAGCTCCTTTACGGCAAGCCAGCCGCACTCACGGTCGTTTGAGGTCTTGGTAAAGCTAAGGCCGAACTCCGAGAACAGCGCCGCCTTGCTCTTGCCCGTCTCCTGACTTCTGCTCCAAAGATCGGGTGGAGCCAGCGTAGCATAGATGTCCTCGCCGGGCGGCGTTCTTCTGCAAATTTCCTCTGCGGCCTGGCTAATTGTAAGGTTTGATTTACAAAATTCCCTGTAAACGTAGGAAATTCCGTCGGGAGCGGTGGCGATCCACAGACAGGCAAGGCGGTCAAGACCGTAGTCGACAGTGCGGTATTTCCGCCAGCCCGCAGGGATCTCAAAGGGCTCTATCACGTGGATTTTTGGGTTGAATTCTGTGAAATACTGCCCCTCAAAAATGTTCCAGTCGCCATAGAGCAGAGCCTTTTTCTCCCTCTCGGGCAGGGCGAGCAGCCTTTTTTCGTAATCTGGGTCGCCCTCCCTTAAAAATCGGTTGTCGGAGAGCAGCGAGGGGATAAAAATCCTCTCCATTCCGTCCTCTCCCACAAACTGCTTGCCCGCAGGGGAGGGGTCCACGAACCTTGCCTTGACCCATCCATGCCCCACTCCGCCCGGGTTGGTAGAGGACTTTACCTGCTTTGGAAAAGAGTTAGCGCCTCTGACTCGGGAGATGAGATAGACGTATTGACTCTCTGTGAAATGGGTAAGCTCGTCGAAGCGGATCACGTCGTACTCTGCGCTCTGGTACTGATAGACGTCCGATTCAGCGGCGCAGTAGCCGAAATCGATCAGCGACCCGTTCTTGAACCTGCCTGTATGATTTGATGAATTGAAGGAGTAGATCTCTCTCGGGTATAGCGAAAGGGTAGTGCGGATAAGCGACTTGTCAAGCTCGGAGAAGGTGCGTCTGAGTATCAGCTGCTTTGAGCCGGGGTGTTTTAAGGCAAAAAGCAGCGCATCCACCGCCTGCCCGTAGGATTTCCCGCCTCCCGCCGCTCCGCCGAACAGCACCTCCGATTGGGTGGAATCTATAAATTCCTTCTGCTTTTTCGTCACCTTAAGGTCGAGTATCATTCCTTGACCTCCAGCCTCAGCAAAAGATCGCCCGTATCCCTTGCCGCATCATTTTCGGCCTCGAGGGTGATTAGGAATTTTGTAAAACTGCCGTCAAACCGCTTTTGCAGCGCTCCGTCTATGAGATAATCTCTCCTGATTTCCTGACACTCACGGTATGCGGCGTCAAAATTTCTCTTTTTTCTGTAGCCATCAAGCTCCTCTGTGCTGACGCCGATGCTTCGGGCGAATTTACTGAAGCTCGGCGCACCCACCCCATCATAAGTAAGGAAGAATTTATACATTCTCCCGGCAAGCTCGGGTGAGTAGGCCTTTTTCCTTTTCCTTTCCTTCATTATTCTATCGAGTCTATGCTCACTCCTTCAATTTTTCCGATATAGCGACCTCCGGATGTCGCTTTCCCTATCGGACGTGTCCATTATAGCCGAAATTTTCCTCGCTGTAAGTATACCTGCCTGCCAAATATTTCGTTCCGATAGGGCTATTTAAGGGGTTAAAATATACAAACAGCACAAAAAAACGCCCGGTTTTCGGGCGCTCGGAAAAAAGTATAAAAATAACAGAACAAATGTCAACGAACTTTTTCAAAAAAATTCTTTACAACATTCCTTCCTTATGATATACTAAAAATAAGAAGGAGAAACGCTTACGAAAAGATCCGCATACGTATCACTCGTCGTATACTTGATTTATGTGGTTTTAGGTATTATGATGATCATCGCAGGTATTGGGCAGCTTAATGAACCTCCTAAGAAAAACCGGGATATACCCGTAACCCACCTATTTGGCGGACTTATACTTCTTATCGGACTTGTTTTCTTAGGATTAAAGGGTCTGCACCTTGGCACAGGACGTAAGCTTTTTCCCATTAGCTGCGCTCTCGGCGACGGCTTCGGAGTATATTTCATCCGGTGGACGCCGGTTATGGATTGCCATCCGATCATTAGCCGGATCTCGGGCTTGGATGCCGAGACCTTGACCCGTGCGATTCCTTTTATGGTGATCTCTCTGCTTCCCGCCACTGCGTTTATCTCAAATCTGGCGTCGATCAGACGCAGCTGAATATGAAAGGAGAAAAAATATGACACGTGGAAAGGTATCGCTTAGCGCTCACGTTTTCTATCTGCTTCTCGGTCTTGGAATGGTGATCTACAACTTAATTGCCGCCGAAAAGCATAATGCCCAGGGCGGCGGATGGGAGGGCATCGGAATTGCTTTGCTCCTAATATTTGGCTTGATTCTCGCTGCGGCAGGTCTTGTGGGCACTATACTTAAGATCATTCACGTCTGCACAGGCTGGAGACTACTTGCGATTCTCGTTATGCTCCTTGACGTAGGCTATATCTTCGTCCTTATCAGCCTGGTGCTTCCCGGCGGCAACAACATTTCTGCCGCATCCCCCGAGGATTTCCTTCCCATAATCCCCTTCGTTCTTATCTCCCTGGCATCCTTTATCTCCAACGCCATATCTCTTAAAAAATAAAAAAAGCTCCCCTATAGCGTGATGTCCTTAACGGACAAATCACGCTAACTAAGTTTGCCCTTTGGGC
>CAZUJY010000039.1:0-13771 GCA_964620565.1 uncultured Ruminococcus sp.
GTATGGTTCGTAACCTTAAGGCTCCCTGCGAGAACTGCCAGGCAGTAATCGACGAGTACCTTAATACTCTTAACGACGGTAAGGCTAACGAGGCTGCAACCAAGGCTCTCGTTGCTCTCCTTGAGCAGTGGGCAGAGAAGGGTTGCGAGGAGTCTAAGGCTATCCTTGCTGAGAAGCAGTACCTCTCCAAGAAGGCGGTTTGGATCTTCGGTGGTGACGGTTGGGCATACGACATCGGCTTCGGCGGTCTTGACCACGTTCTTGCATCCGGCGAGGATGTAAACATCATGGTATTCGATACCGAGGTTTACTCCAACACCGGCGGTCAGGCTTCCAAGGCTTCCCAGATCGGTCAGGTTGCTCAGTTCGCAGCAGCAGGTAAGGCAATCGGCAAGAAGAACCTTGCAGAGATCGCTATGTCCTACGGCTACGTTTACGTTGCACAGATCGCTATGGGCGCTGATATGAACCAGACTCTCAAGGCTCTTGCAGAGGCTGAGGCATATCCCGGACCCTCTCTTGTTATCGGTTACGCTCCCTGTGAGATGCACTCCATCAAGGGCGGTATGCAGAACTGTCAGGCAGAGATGAAGAAGGCTGTTGAGGCTGGTTACTGGCACATGTTCAGATTCAACCCCGCAGCAGAGAAGAAGTTCACTCTCGACTCCAAGGCACCTACCGGTGACTACCAGGCATTCATCAACAGCGAGGCTAGATATACCCGTCTTGCACAGTCCTTCCCCGAGAGAGCTAAGGAGCTCTTTGAGAAGGCTGAACAGACAGCAAAGGCGAAGTATGAGAGACTTGTTAAGTTCGTTGACTTCTATAGCTAAAAATTCTGGTGATATTTCCCGTTTTCCGACAAGCTCGCAATAGGTCACTATTGCTTCGGTCGTAAGAACGGAAAATCTCCCTCACAATTTTCGCGCTATGATCAACGAGCAATAATAAGTTGATTAACTAAATAGTTAACTCTCCCTTGGGAAACCGAGGGAGAGTTTTTTAGCCTTCCCTGTTGGGGAAGGTGGCAGCGAAGCTGACGGATGAGGTAATAAATACTTAAAAACTATTTACAAACCGAAAAATTCGTGCTATAATAGTTTTGCCAAACGAACTTAATAAGCGCAAAGATAGGTATATTTTTCTTTATGGGATAACTATACCTTTTTCAGCATATACTTCAACGAAAGTCATTTATACTTTTGGTAAAAATGCAACTCACGTTGAATGGTATGCAAACAAAGGTACCTATCTGCGAATAAGTTCGTTTGGCGACAGCTTGGAGTTGCGTTTTTCGGTGCGATAACTTCGGTTGTCGCACTTTTTGATTAGGAGGATAAAAATGGAAGAGAAAATTTTAGAAGAGAAAATTTTAATCGAAGGGCATTTCAAGAAATACACAACCCCTTTTTTGGTAACGGCAATCATTTTCTGCTGCCTCGGAATTCTATACGCTATTATTAGCATAACAACCGAGTTGTATTGGTTTCTTGCTGCGACATCTGTGTTTGAAATTTTAGCTGTTCTGTTTTTTGTTATTTATAAATTTATTGCCCCTAAAAATAACCCATACGAGCTTATCATAACCGAAAGCAGAGTTACGGGTAAAGTAAAAAAGCACCGCATAGATTTACCTGTGAATCAAATTACGTCTATCGGTACACTTGCTTTTAATGGTATTTCTGTTCATACCGCTTCGGGAGAACTTGGTTTTCTATACCTTATAAATCAAACTGAGGTTTTTGATTGCTTATCAGAATTAATAATAAAGCAACACGAGCAGGTAAACGCTAATACGACGCAAAGATCAGAGGGACTGGCTGAACGGTTGGGCAAACTAAAAGATCTCCTTGACCAAGGCATCATCACCCAAGAAGAATTTGATGCTAAGAAAAAGCAGATTCTTGGTCTTTAATACATACCATCCGTAGACCGAAATATCGGCGTGGTAATACAAAAAGCGAGCCTTGGTGGCTCGCTTTTTTTGAACTAAAAATGAGTAAAATGTAATCGGCAGTTGTCAAAATGCCCCATTTTACCCATTTTCAATGGAAATTGTGATCATAATTTTGCTTCCGTGGTAGGAGGTTTTTTGCGAGGAAGTGACGCCTATGGCGGATAGGGAGGCGAGGGAATTTTTTATTCCGTCGATGAAAATATCTATGGCGCGCAGGCGGTCTGCATTGCCTATTTTCTTCGGAAGATTGTGCGTGTTCATAAAGTCGATAAGCGCCTCGCTTTCGGCGACGGTTAGATGCCTTTCGCATATTTTGTCCAGAGCCTCTTGGCGCGATTTTTGGTCAAGCTTCAGGAGCGTTCTTGCGTGCCTTTCGGTAAGACCTGCGGCGATTATTTTCTTTTGCATCTCCTCGTCAAGTCCTAAAAGCCTAAGCTTATTTGCCACGTAGGACTGGCTGACGCCAAGCATTTTTGCAACCTCGTTTTGCGAGAGCTTTCGCATTTTTATCATTCCCGCAAGCGACCTCGCCTCATCAAACATATTCATTTTATCACCTCCCCTGACAATTTTAGCATAAGAAAAGCGCACTTTAACTCGAAAACGGTCAAAGTGCGCTTTTTGCGTTTTGTTAACTAGCTTTTGCCTTCCAGATTTCTTATGTAATGAAAAATATATTGCTGCGCCACGCCCGCATAAGAGCCGAGGCTCGTGGGATCGAGCTTGCCGTCAAAGTAGGTGTCAATCGCCCGCTTCATCCACACGTCGATCGGGAATGCCTCGAGGTTTGCAAAGCCGAACAGAGCAACACAGCTGGCAACCTTATCGCCCACGCCAAGTATCTCCTTGAGCCTTGCTACCGTGAAGTCATAGCTTGCTTTTTTCTCAATTTCGGCAAGGCTGACAGAGCCCTCGCTGACCTGCCTTGCCGCATCGATCAGATATTTATATCTGAAGCCGGGGTGGGAGGGCAGAAGACCGTCGGGATTCCCCAGCACCTGCTCTGCGGTAGGGAAGGAGTAGCAGATGCCACAGCTCTTACACTCCTCACAGCCGGGAACACAATCCTTGCTTGGCAGGGGACATTTGGTAAGGCCTACTGATTCCGACAGATTTTCTCCGTACTGCGAGCAGATATTACGGATGATCTTTCTTATTCTCGGTATATTGTTGTTTTGGGAGATGATAAAGGAAAACAGTGTTTCCCAGGGCTCCTGCTTGAGTATTACGATACCCTTTGCGCACTCCGCCGCCTCCTTCAGCCATTCCGAGTCGGTTCGGGAGATAACGTCCTGCCTTATAGCCTCAAAATCGGTGTCAAATCTGAAGTACTTGCTTACCGCTGCCTCGTACTCATCTGTCCACTCGTCGAAGAATATCAGCTCGCCGGGACGTCTTTGTCCGACTCTGATTATCCCGCCGTATGCGACCGTCAGATATTCCACGTAACCGTCCTCACGGGCGGTCTGCTCATACCTGAAGGCCTGACCGCACTCCAGCGTGTCCGAAAGACTCATATATCCCAGCCCCTCTACCAAAGTAGCGGGAAGACCTCTGAAATGTATACTTTTTTTCACAAACATTTCGCCTACCCCTTGAAAAATCGAGATTTGTAGTGTATAATATGGTTGTAAAACTATATTTATAAATATTTTATCATATTTTCCGTGCAAAATCAAGAGGGTAAAATCCATTGGTTCAAAGCGGAAATTCAGGAAAGGACTGTCCTATGATAATAGAGAAAATCGTTATTAAAAGCTTCGGCCGCATAAACGATATGACCTTGGAGTTCTCCGATGGCGTAAACGTTATTGAGGGCGAAAATGAATCCGGCAAGAGCACTATTGCTGCCTTTATCAGGTATATGCTTTACGGCTTTACCGACGAGGACGGCGAGGCTTCGGAGAGAAAGAAGAGAATTAGCTGGGAATCAGGTATTGCTCACGGCTCTATGTACGTCAGAGTTGGCGGCAAGAGATATGTGATCAACCGCTCCACCGTTCCCACCGACAATTCCGAGCGTCCCACCTACCGTGAGGAGGCGTCTATCGTTGACGTTGAGACAGGCGCGCCCGCATTCGGCAAGCTTGCCGCAGGCGAGGTATTCTTCGGTGTGGACAGCGAGCTGTTTGATAATACTGCATTTATCGGCCAGATAGGCGGATCGGATATTGACGAGGGCTCGGTAAAGCAGGCTATTGAGAATATTATATTCTCCGGCAGCGAGAAAATCAATAAGCAGCGCGCGGCTGCAAGGATCAGCGACAAGATGAACGCACTTCTTCACGAGGGCGGAAAGGGCGGCGCAATCGTCGACCTCGCTCATAAGGAGGAGGCTCTTGAGCAAAGCCTTGACGCCTGTAACATAGATAACAAGCTCATTCTTGAGAAGGAAGCCGAGCTTTACAGGATCCGTGCGAGAAGAGCGGAGGCGGAGGAGAAGCAGACAAAGCTTTACGACCTTGACTCCTCGTACAACAACGCTATGCTTATTCAGACCTTCGATCAGCTTCACCTTCTTGAGCAGGAGTGCGAGGAAAAGATCGAGTTCTACAATAAGTACATAGAGGAAAATACCCGTGCGGGCTTCTACCCCAACGAGCAGTATCTCACCGACCTTCTCATAGCGAGAAAGGGCGTAAACGAGGCCTATCACGCTCTCGGTGATGCGCAGGATACCTACAATGCGCAGAAGGCGGCTATCGGCATCACCCACGAGATCGAGAATGCTATCGAGCGTGCAGGTGAGCTTGGCGGCGAGAAAGAGATAGTCAAGCGTGCTACCTCCTTCTGGAAGCAGACAGTGCGCAGCTCGGCTCTTGCGATTCTTGCGGGCCTTGTAGCTCTCGGCGCAGGTGTGTTTGAAATCGTTACCGCAGGTAACACCGAGCTTCAGGTGCTTCAGATCCTTATCGGTATTATCGGCGTTCTTGCTCTCGGCGCAGGCGGTTATCTTCTCTTTAGCCTTATCAAGAGCAACAAGGAGCTCTCCGCTCTTGAAAAGGAGTTTGGAACTGCAAGCTTTGAGGATCTTAAGGGTAAGATCGGTGTTATCGCAGAGGCGAGAAGCAAGAGAGACGCTATGGCTCTTGCTACTGAGAATGCAAGAGTTGCGGTTGTAAAGGCACGTGAGAGATACGAGGAGGCAAAGCGTGAGCTTACCACTCTTATTCTCCGTTGGGGTGAAGAGCCTCCCGCATCCGATCTTGGCGACTTCCTTGATAAGCTCGAGGGCAGAGTGCGCTTCTTCCTTGAGAAAAAGAACGAGCTTCTTGACGAGAAGACCAATATGGAGATCACCGTAAGAGAGATTCGACGCAATCTTGCCGACAAGAGCGAGATCGACGTAAGAGCTCAGGTTTCTCCTCTTATGAGAAAGGCGCTTATGGGCTTCAACCACGACGAGATCATTAACGGTATCGCTGATGCAAAGGCACGTGTTGCCGAGGAGGACAGACTTGCCTTTGACGTTGAGAACGAGCTTATACTCCTTAAGGCGCGCGCAGGCGATCCCAGTGAATACTATTCACGTATTGACGCTATTGCTACCCGCAGAGAGGATATGCAGCAGAAGCATAAGGCGTACTTCATCGCACTTAAGGCTATCAACAGCGCAACCGATAATCTGAGAGCAGAGATTTCCCCCAGACTTGGCGAGTATGCGACTAACCTTATGGAGATCATGACAGACAAGAAGTACACCTCCTTCGACGTATCCGACGGACTTACCGTAACCTTCGGCGACGAGAACGGAGATCAGAAGTCTGTTGACCTTCTTTCCGGCGGTACAAGAGAGATGGCTTACATAGCAGTTCGTGCTGCGCTTATCGATATGCTTTACAGCGAAAAGCCTCCTGTTTGCTTTGATGAGAGCTTTGCTCATCAGGATAACGTGAGAGCGAGAGCTATGATGAAGGCTATCGGCTATCTTGCAGGCGAGGGCTGTCAGAGCTTTATCTTCACCTGCCGTGGCAGAGAGGCATCTCTTGCAAATGAGGTAGTTAAGGACGCAGGCATCTATAAGCTTGCTCCCGTACACGGAAAATAATATTGTAAATTAAGCAAATATGCCGCAGCTTTGCGGCGGATTGGAGAAAATATATGTCGAAAAAAAGAGTTCTTATAATCGGAAGCTCAAATCTTGACTTCGTTATGAATATGTATAAGCTCCCCGAGGCAGGTGAAACCGTTGTTGATAACGGCGGCGTAGCTTACGTACCCGGTGGCAAGGGCGCGAGCGCAGCTATCGCCTTCTCCCGTCTTGGCGCAGAGAGTGTATTCTGCGCAAAGCTGGGTGCGGACATCCACGGTCAGAAGCTTTATAATTACTACAAGGAGATCGGTCTCAACACCAGCTATATCAAGGTTGACCACGATACTCCTACCGGACTCGCAGTAGTTCTTAAGGAGGGTGACGGTACTGTCAGAAGCGTGGTATATCCCGGCGCAAACGCACAGCTCACCACCGAGATCATCCTTGAGGCCTTCGAGTGCAATCCCGATGCGCTTTACCTCGGCTTCGAGATCCCCTATCCCATGGTTGTTGCTGCCGCTAAGGTTGCCGCATCCAAGCAGATCCCCATTTTCATTGATGCTACCGCCGCTACCAAGGAGCTTGACCTTGAGCAGCTTCCTCCCGTAGAGGTGTTCTCTCCCAACGAGCAGGAAGCTCTTGAGCTTACAGGTATTCTTCCTACCAGCATGGAGACCTCTCTCCGTGCGGCTCTTGCTATTGCGAGAAAGTCCAAGGCGAAGAATGTTGTTATCAAGCAGGGTGCGAGAGGCGCATTCCTTTACGACGGCAAGCGCTATAACACCTTCCCCGCAGTAAGAGCGGACAAGCTTGTTGACACCACCTCCGCAGGTGATGCCTTCACCGCAGCTATGACCCTTGAGTATCTCCGCAACGGCGGCGACATCAAGGAGGCTATCAAGTACGGTAACGTTGCAGCGGCTCTCACTATCACACGTGCGGGCGCAGGCTCCTCCATTCCCACCGAGGACGAGATCAACTCATTTCTTTTTGGCAGCGGAAACTGACAGACGGGCATACATGATGTAAACCGTCATTTGCTAAAACCGCAAAAACAATTTTGAATTAAAAGGAGAACGGTATGAATTATCTTCACAAGGACATCACTTTCCCGTCCAGCGACGGCAAGAACACTATCCACGCAGAGCTGTTTATACCCTCCGATAACAATATCAGGGGTGTTGTGCAGATCGCTCACGGTATGACCGACTATATCGGCAGATATGCCCTTATGGCTGAGGCTTTCTGTGCTGCAGGCTTTGTGGTTGCGGGTAACGATCACCTGGGCCACGGCGACAGCGTTGCAACCCCCGATGACTATGGCTTCTTCGCAAGCAAAAACGGATATATTCACGTAATTGACGACGTGAAGAGGATGAACGATCTGCTTCGGGAGGAATTTCCTGATAAGAAGGTGATCCTTCTCGGTCACAGCATGGGCTCGTTTATCTCAAGACTTTATGCGATAAAGTATACCGACAGTATTGACGGTCTTATTATTCACGGCACCGCAGGTCCTAACCCCATTCTAGGCGCAGGTAAGCTTCTTGTAAAGATCATCCGTGCCTTCAAGGGCGAGAGACATCGTTCGAATTTTGTGCGCTCTCTTGCTGACGGCGGATACAACAAGGGCTTTGATCCTGCCGAGGGTGACGGCGCCTGGCTTACCCGTGATCCCTCTATGGTTGCGGACAGAATAGGTAATCCCAAGAACGATTTTATCTTCACCCTGGCAGGCTATGAGGATCTTTTCACTATGCTTGGCGGAGTAAGCTCGGATGCTTGGTTTGAATCCTTCCCCCATAACCTTCACACCCTTGTTATCAGCGGTGAGCAGGATCCTGTCGGCGATTTCGGTAAGGGCGTGAGATACGTTTACGATAATCTGAAGAAGCAGGGCAACGACGTAGAGCTTAAGCTCTATTCCGGCGCCCGTCACGAGCTGTTTAATGAAACTAACAGAGATGAGGTCTTTGCCGACCTTATCGCTTGGCTTGAGGGAGCTATCAGATGATATTTGCCCTCGCTATAACCGGTCCTACCGCATCGGGTAAGACCGCGCTTTCGCTCGACCTGGCAGAGAGGCTGTCGGCCGAGATCATTTCCTGCGACTCTATGCAGATCTATCAGGGGATGGATATAGGCACTGCAAAGGCTACCGAGTCCGAGAGGGCAAGGGTTCCGCATCATCTGATAGATTTTCTCTCTCCAAAGGAGAGCTACAGTGTGGAGAGCTATCGCACTTCCGCAATAGAGTGCGCAAGGGAGATTACCTCAAGAGGCAGGCTGCCGTTGTTTGTGGGCGGCACAGGCCTTTATATCGATTCGGTCAGCAGAGCGCTTTCGCAGGATGCTCCCGAGAGCGATCCCGAGTACAGAGAAAGACTGTTTTCCTCCATAAAGACTGATGAAGACGTCAGCGCCTTATGGGAAAGGCTTCGCTCGGTGGACCCCGAGTCGGCTGAAAAGATACACAAAAACAACGTAAAACGAGTTATCCGTGCTCTTGAAATTTACGACACCACGGGCAAGCCCAAGTCGTTGCTTGACAGGGAAAGCCTTGATGGCGAGAGGGAGGTCTTTGTGGGTATGATTACCCTGGACTTCCACGACAGAGAGCTGCTTTACAGCAGAGTCGACAAGAGGGTGGATGTTATGATGAAGGAGGGGCTGCTTGAGGAGGTAAGGTCGCTTTATGAGAGCGAACTTTTATCCTCGGGTACTGCCTCTGCGGCTATCGGCTACAAGGAGATTATCGAGTACCTTGATGGCAGATGCACTCTTGACGAGGCAATAGACAGCCTTAAGCTTGCTTCACGCAGATATGCGAAAAGGCAGCTTACCTGGTTCCGTCACGAGAAGGGGGCAAGGGCGATCTATGCCGACACTCCAGACGGAAGAATGAGGAGTGCAGAGGAGCTTCTTTGCGAGGCTCTTATTGCCGCAAAGCAATTTAAAGATGAATTTGATTTATTGAAAGGCGAAAAGGATAATGAAGGCTAACGAGCTTATCAGACTTCTTAACGAGGGCGGACTGTCAAAGTACAGCGCTCTTTACTCCGATCTTGAACATACAAAGGAGCGTATGATAGAGGCTATCAACGCTTTTTCCAGAAATTACGGCGAGGACAGAGATATAGAGATATTCTCGGTTCCCGGCAGAAGTGAAATTATCGGCAATCACACCGACCACAATCACGGTAAGGTTATGGCGGGCGCTATAAACAGAGATATTCTGGCTATCGTGTCGAAAAACGACGAGAACATTATCAGATTTTGCTCCGAGGGTTATTCCAAGGATCAGATAAAGATCTCCGACGTTTCCTCTCAGGAAAAATTCAGAAGATTTACCTCCCGTGCCCTTGTTGCAGGTATGGCAGACGCCTTCATTAAGGCGGGTCATGCGGTTGGCGGATACGACGCCTACTCCTGTACCGAGGTGCTTAAGGGCAGCGGTCTTTCCTCCTCGGCGGCATTTGAGGTAATGGTAGGTAATATCCTTAACCACCTCTACAACGGCGGCCGTGTTGATAACAAGGAGATAGCAAAATACGCCCAGTATTCCGAGAACGTCTATTTCGGCAAGCCCTGCGGCCTTATGGATCAGATGGCTTGTGCGGTTGGCGGCTTCGTTTATATCGACTTTGAGGATAACGCAAATCCTGTGGTAGAGTCGGTTGATTTTTCACTTGCTGATGCGGGCTATTCACTTTGTATTGTCAACACCGGCGGCTCCCACGCAGGACTTAACGAGGATTATGCCTCTGTTCCCGGTGAGATGAAGGCTGTTGCCGCATATTTTGGCAGACCATATCTCCGTGGACTTACCGAGGAGGAGATACTCAATGCGGCTCCCAATATGCGCAGAAGAGTAGGTGACCGTGCCATTCTCCGTGCCATTCACTTCATTCGTGAGAACGAGCGAGTTGAGGGCGCAAGAGATGCGCTGAAGCGTGGAGATCTTGAAAGATTCTACGAAATCATTCTCGCATCAGGACGCTCCTCCTATCAGTATCTTCAGAACGTTTTTACTACTCACAATCACATAGAGCAGGGTATTTCGCTGGCACTTTGCATAACCGACGGCGCTCTTGCAGGCCGTGGCGGTGCGTTCAGAGTACACGGCGGCGGCTTTGCGGGCACTATTCAGGCATTCGTTAAAAACGAATATCTTGACGAATACGTAAAGGTTATAGATGCCGTATTCGGCGAGGGCGCCGCTATGGCGCTTAACATTCGTCCTCTGGGCGCAGTTAAGCTGTTTTAAATCAAGACATTTACCATAAAGGAGAAAATAGATATGGCAACTAAAGCAAAAAAGGCAACCGAAAAGGCAGTCTCCCCTTCGGGTGATAAGAATGCGGCTCTTGAGACCGTACTTGCAAGAATAGAGAGAGAGCACGGAAAGGGCTCTATTATGCGTCTTGGCGAGAATGCGTCTATGAACGTAAGCGCTGTTTCCACGGGCTCGCTGTCGCTTGATTTCGCCCTTGGTATCGGCGGTATTCCCAAGGGAAGGATCACCGAGATATACGGTCCCGAGTCCTCGGGTAAGACCACTATTGCGCTTCACGTTATTGCAGAGGTGCAGAAGGAGGGCGGCAAGGCTGCGTTTATCGATGCAGAGCACGCTCTCGATCCTATTTACGCAAAGAAGCTTGGCGTTGACATCAACGAGCTTCTCGTTTCTCAGCCCGACTGCGGTGAGCAGGCTCTTGAGATCGCCGAGACTCTTGTAAATTCGGGTGCTATCGATATTATCGTTATCGACTCTGTTGCAGCACTCGTTCCCCGTCAGGAGATCGAGGGTGATATGGGCGCATCCCACGTTGGCGTACAGGCAAGACTTATGTCACAGGCTATGAGAAAGCTGTCGGGCGCTATCGCAAAGTCCAACTGTATCGTTATCTTCACCAACCAGCTTCGTGAGAAGGTTGGCGTGATGTACGGCAACCCCGAGGTTACCACCGGCGGTAAGGCGCTTAAGTTCTACGCATCCGTACGTATTGACGTAAGACGTGTTGAGTCGCTTAAGAACGGCTCCGAGGTTTACGGCTCTCACACCAGATGTAAGGTTGTAAAGAACAAGGTTGCTCCCCCCTTCAAGACCGCAGAGTTCGATATTCTCTACGGATCGGGTATTTCCAAGTCCTCCGAGATTATCGATATGGCTATCCAGCTTGAGATCGTTGAGAAAAGCGGCGCTTGGTTCTACTACAATGGCGAAAGACTTGGTCAGGGTAAGGACAACGTAAGAAAGCTTATTGAGTCTGACAAGGAGCTTATGGACAAGCTTGAGACTCTCGTAAGAGAAAAGGTTATGTCCCTCGGCAATGATGACGAGAGCAATTCTATGACAGACGACGACTTCGAAATCAAGGATTTCGACGACGAGCTTTAATATATGGCAACTCTTAGATCTGTAAGAGAAATTAAAGATTCACATCTCCTCCTTCTCGGTATAGCCGAGAAGGAGGAGTCTGCCAATTATACGGTAAATATCTCCTGCTTTGAGGCTATCGGTGCTCCTTCCGTGGGTGATGCGCTTAACGGTGGACAGCTGTCGGCTATACGCTATACCGATGAGCTTATCAGGGCGAAGAAAAAGGCTCTTTCGATCCTAGCCTTTGCGGATAACAACAGGAAGAACCTCGCAGCAAAGCTTTACCGTGCAGGCTTTAGAAGAGAGATCATTGACGAGGTATGCTCGCAGATGGTGGAGCTTGGATATATCGACGAGCTTCGTCAGCTTGAGCGTATTATTCTGGTTGAGGCGAACTCTAAGCTTCGTGGACCGAGAAAGATCATTCCCGCCCTTGCGGCAAAGGGCTTTGCCACGTCGGATATAAGCTCTGTTATGCACAGGCTTGTTGATTCGGGCGAGATAGATTTTTCAAAAAATGCCCGTCAGCTGATCGAAAAAAAGCTTCCCGACGTAAGCGACGCCGAGGAGAAGAAGAAACTACTCTATAAAAACGGATACAAGGTATGATAAAAAGGTTTGTTCGCTACTACAAGCCCCATATTCCGCTGTTTATTCTGGATATGATCTGTGCGCTTATAGTGGCTCTTTGTAATTTGGTATACCCGAAGATCGCCAGCAATATTGTAGGTGATTTTGAGGCAGGCAACGTGCAGAAGGACGTGATAATCTTCTCTGCTATCGTTCTTGCGGTGGTATATATCGTTAAGGCGGTATGCCAGTATATTGTTGGATATTACGGTCACCTTGTGGGTGTCAGAATACAGGCGGATATGCGCCGTGATCTCTTTATGAAGTACGAGAGGCTGCCATTCTCCTATTTTGACGATAACAAGACGGGCGATCTGCTCAGCAGACTTACAACCGACCTTTGGGACGTATCCGAGCTTGCTCACCACGGTCCGGAAAATTTGTTTTTGGCAGTGCTTATGTTTATCGGATCCTTTACCGTCCTTGCAAGCATTGATCTGACGCTTACTCTCATAATGTTTTCCATCGTGCCATTTATCGTGCTGTTCACCGTTCTCTCAAGAAGAAAGATGAGCCGTGCAATGAAGAATTCCAGAAAGCAGATGTCCGAGATCAATTCCACTCTCGAAAATTCGGTTGGCGGTATCAGAGAGACCAAGGCTTACGCTGCCGAGGCTCACGAAATCTGTAAGTTCAACAACACCAACGCCCTCTTTCGTAAGTACAGAGGCCAGGCGATGAAGGCTATCGGAGGCTTTGACTCCGTAATGACTCTTCTTCAGGATATTCTCTATCTGACTATCGTGCTTGTGGGCGGTCTATTCCTCTACAACGGCAGACTTTCGGTGGCTGATTTCACCGCATTCCTGCTATATATTTCTATGTTCTTAAACCCCATTCAGCGCTTCGTCGCTCTCTTCCAACAGCTGCAGGAGGGTATGAGCGGCTTTGGACGCTTCTGCGAGATTATGGAGGCTGAGGAGGAGACTGATAATGGCAAGATCGTTATAAACGATATAAAGGGTGATCTGGTGTTTGACAACGTATCCTTCGGTTATTCCACCGAGGAGGACGGTAAAATGGTTATCTCCGACCTGACGCTGAATATTCCCGCAGGCAGAACCCTTGCGCTTGTAGGCCCCTCGGGCGGTGGAAAGAGTACTCTTTGCCACCTTATTCCCAGATTCTACGAGATAGGCGAGGGAAGTATATTTCTTGACGGAGTTGATACCAAGGATATCACTCTCAACAGCCTTCGTAAAAATATAGGTATAGTGTCACAGACGGTATTCCTCTTTGATGGCAGTGTGCGTGATAATATCGCCTACGGTACGGACAACGTGACCGAGGAGGAGATAATCAACGCCGCTAAGCGGGCGAACATTCACGATTATATCTCCACTCTTGAAAACGGCTATGACACTCACGTTGGCGAGCGAGGAGTTAAGCTCTCGGGCGGACAGAGGCAGAGAATTGCCATTGCACGTGTGTTCTTGAAGAACCCGAAGCTTCTGATACTTGACGAGGCGACCAGTGCTCTCGATAACGCGACCGAGATGCAGATTCAGAGCTCACTTGAGGAGCTTTCCCGTGGCAGAACGGTTATTGTTGTTGCCCACAGACTCTCTACCGTCAAGAATGCAGATGAGATCGTCGTTCTTGATAAGGAAGGTATCGTCGAGCGTGGTACTCACGATGAGCTTCTTGCGAGAGGCGGCGAGTACAAAAAGCTTTACGACTATCAGTTCAGGGATAAAATATAAGAAAACAAAGAAAAAGGGGCTGTCACATTTGACGAGAACGAAAAAATCCGAAAAGGATATGAAAA
>CAZUJY010000040.1:0-13750 GCA_964620565.1 uncultured Ruminococcus sp.
CTGTAATCATCCCCGCATTCGGCGCAGCAGTATACGAGGAGACCGTATCCGCAACTGTGCTTGAGGATGAGTCTATTGCTCCTATCGTTGCAGAGCCTACCGTAATCGATGAGGCTACACTTCCCAATGCGCCTCACAACATTCACACCTTGGTTGAGGAGGAGACCATCCCCGTAAGCAAGATCGTTATCTACGAGGAGGGCGGCTCCAAAACTGTTATTGAGGATCCTGCGGCAGCCGGCAAGCCTCACACCGCAATAATCGAGGAGAACTTCATCAAGACTCCCGTATCCGAGGTTTACGAGTACGTTGAGCCTACTCCCATTGAGGAGATAGCAAGCCCCGTGGGCGACGGAGAAGAGAAGACCGCCTCTATTATGGCTACACGTACCACTATTATTGAGGACGATGAGATCGTCGCCCAGATAACCGAATATAAGCCGGTTAAGGAGGAAGAAGCAGCTGCTCCTATCCTTCTCACCGACGAGCGCAAGAAGTCCGAGCCCGAAACCCGACCCGAGACCGAGACTCACATCTCCACAATTCCTATGACCGAGAAGGGTCAGGTTAAGCGTGAGGATCCTATGATTCCCACCATTCCTCCCATTGCAGCAAAGGGCGTCGGCTCTAATGCCTCCGGCACACCCTTCGTTCTTCCCGCAACCGAGGAGGGCAGAAAGACAATGGCTACCTATTCCGACGCTAATGAAGAGGAATCCAGCTTCCGGGATGCGCTTCGTCAGGCGGCAGACATTCCTGTTGCTCCCATGATCGACATCACGAGAGCAGAGCCTGCACCCGCACCCGCACCCGCACCCGCACCTGCACCTGCACCTGCTCCCACCGAGCCTACCGATCCCCGAGTATTTATGGCTGACGCTGACGTAGAGGTTCTTTACGACGGTGATAATCAGCCCGAGCCCGAGGAAGAGCCCGAGGTTGTAGAGGAGCATGTTGAGGAACCTGCCGAGGAGCCTGTTGATGAACCCACCGAGGAGGAACCTGTCGAGGAGCCCACCGAGGAGCCTGCCGAGGAGCCTGTTGATGAATCCACCGAGGAGGAACCTGTCGAGGAAGAACCTGTCGAGGAGCCCACTGAGGAGCCTGCCGAGGAGCCTGTAATTGAGGAACCCGTAGCTGAAGAGCCCGAGGTACCCGTTATCCCCGAGCCTGTGATTGAGGAAGAGCCCGAGGAAGAGCCTGCTCCTGCGCCTGTTGTAGAGCCTGTATTCACCGATGCTATCCACGCCGACGAGCTTATGACCGACGAGGAGGCAGAGGAGCATATCGAGGTTATCGAGGAAGAACCCGGCAGAGAGAGAACAGGTAAGATGGACGCCATCAACCTTGACACCATCTGCGAGCACTTTGAGGACGGCGAGGAGGTAACTCTCGAGGCCCTTAAGGCAAAGAAGCTTATTCCCGCAAAGATGGGCAGAGTAAAGATCCTTGCCCGTGGAACTATGAACAAGAAGCTTGACATCATAGCAGACAGCTTCTCGCTTCAGGCTGTAAAGATGATCACCCTGGCGGGTGGCCGTGCCGAGCAGTTCAAATAATTTTAGGATGTCATATTTGACAGGAGAGTGCCGTTTGCCTTGCTCTCGACATAGTTAACTATGCCTTCGGCGGCAAGCGACCCTTCCTGCCTAAATCTGCCTATCCTAAAAATCCGCAACAGATGTCATATTTGACAGGAGAGTGCCGTTTGCCTTGCTCTCGACTTCATTAGCCTTCCCTATTGGGGTAGCGAAGCGTCTCCGAGGTACTGAATGACAGTCCTGTGGACTGTCAGACCCGAGGAGTGACCGAGCTGCAGCGAGACGGGGGACCGCCCTTGGCGGTGGATGAGGTGTTTACGGCGGCAAGCGACCCTTCCTGCCTGAATATGCCTATCCTAAAAAACAATAAAACAACTAAAGGCTGTCTTGGTTTTTCCAAGGCAGCCTTTAAAAATAAAAGAGCAAGAAGGAATTTTTATCCGTTCTTGCTCTTTTTCTACATTAATATATATTACTTCTTGATTTCATCATAAAGCTGCTTCATGATCTCTCTTGTTCTGGACTTATGAAGCTTTACGATTCTGCGGTCGTAGGTGATAAGGCCGTTGGTCTCATCCTCAACGTCGGATACCTGGGTATAAACCAGCGCACAGATACCCTTGGAGATAAGCGGCTTGATCTCCTCGAGATAGAGCTTATCAAAGGTGTTTTCAAACTCCTCACGGCTCTCATAGGTGTTGTAGCCGTAGTTGCCCTCGCCGAAGAGGTGACCCTCCACACGGTGAGCATAGCCACCGAACTCGCTGATAACGACAGGCATCTTGCCAGCCTTCTTAAGCTTCACCTTCTTGAAGTAAACGTGACGGGAGTCAACGTCGCTCTTCTTTCTCCAGAACCAGCCGGAGGTGGAGTCATAGATCCTTGAGGAATCGTGAGCCTTTGCCTTCTCGTACATCGCATCGGCGCAGAACTGTCCCCAGCCCTCGTTGAATATGGTGTAATAAAGCACCGAGGGGAAGAAGTGCAGATGATCAAGCGTGCCGATCATATCTCTCTCGAAGATGCGTCTTTCCTCCTTATCCCTGTGTCTGAAGAGGATAGGCAGACGCTTGAAGCCGACTGTGGGCAGGGCGGTGTCGATAAACCAGGAATAATCCGAGTTGTTTACCATATCCTGAAATACCACCATACCGTGTCTGTCGCAGAGGTTATAGAATATCTCGGGCTCTATCTTGATATGCTTTCTTAACATATTAAAGCCCATTTTCTTGGTCTTTACAATATCGTCTTCATATCCACGGGAAGTGGCAGGGAGGAAAATACCGTCAGGATAATAACCTTGGTCAAGCAGACCGTTAAAGAGATATGGCTTGCCGTTAAGGGTAAGTCTCGGAATACCCTTGACCTTTTTTATACCGATCTCACGGAGGGCAAAGTAGCTTTCGATCTTATCCTCGCCCGATTGAAGGGTGAAGTGATACAGATGAGGATCCTCAGGCGTCCAGAGGTGCTTATCTACGGGAGAAATGGTGATCTCCTTGCCGTCAAATTCATAGGCTCCGCCGCCCTCAAGGGTAAGCAGCTTTTGAAGCTCGCCGCCATTCACGATGATCTTAACCTTATCTACGGTGGGAATGACCTTGATGGATTTTATATACCTCTCGGGCACCGACTCGATCCACACGGTCTGCCAGATACCGCTTATGGGGGTGTACCACATTCCGCCTCTGTCATACCTCTGCTTGCCGTAAGGGTACAGGCCTGAGAGATCGTCTCTTACCTTAACGTACAGCTCGTTTTCGCCCTCACGTACAGCCTCGGTAATATCTGCAGAGAAGGGCAGGTAACCGCCGTCGTGGGACACTGCGTGAGAGCCGTTTACGTAAACCTGGCAGATGTTGTCAACTGCGCCGAAGCGGAGAATTATTTTGCCCTTATTAAATCCCTCGGGGATAGTAAAGAAGCGTCTGTAATGAAGAACGGTTCCTTCGGGCATATTTCTCTCAACCCCCGATGCAGGACTTTCGGGAGGGAAGGGAACGAGAATTTTTTCGTTATACTCGCCACACTCGTCGCTCATATTGACCGAGAGATCCCACTGTCCGTTAAGACAGAGGTAGGAGTCACGCACCATCGAGGGACGGGGATAGTCCGACCAGGGCAGATCTCTGTTCATCTGTTCCATATATTCTGTTGTCAGGGAAGTGTACTTGTATTCACTCATATAAGATCCTCATTAAAAGCTTTTTCTCTTTCTATAATATTTTATCATTTTAACAGATAAAATACAATAGTTTTTTACTAATAATTAGCCAAAAAACACCGAAATTTATTGACAATTAACAAAAACCTGCCGTAATTTTCTAACTCTTATATTATTTAAAATAATATAAAATTATTGAAAAAAAGGTCGTCTTGTGGTAAAATATATACTGTTGAGTTATTTAATTTTGACTACACCTGGAAAGGATGTGATAATTTTGTTCATAGAAGGCTTTGATAACGACAAGTACAGAAAGCTTCAATCTCAGAAGATCAAGGAGCGCATTTCGCTTTTTGGCGAGCGACTTTACCTTGAATTTGGCGGAAAGATATTCGACGATTTCCACGCCTCCCGTGTTCTCCCGGGCTTCGCTCCCGACAGTAAGATAAAGATGCTGGCAGAGCTTCGTGACGAGGCGGAGATAATCGTTTCCATAAACGCAGAGGATATTGAGAAGAATAAGGTCAGGGGAGATCTTGGGATCACCTACGACCATGACGTTTTAAGACACATTGACGCATTCCGTGGCTATGGTCTTTTTGTCAGCGCAGTTGTTATGACCAGATATACCTCCAGCCCTGCTGCCGAGGCGTTTAAAAAGAAGCTTGAAAATCTTGGACTTAAGGTCTATAAGCATTACGATATTGTGGGCTATCCCCATAACATTCCGCTTATTCTCTCGGAGGGCGGCTTTGGCAGAAACGAGTACGTTGAGGCGACCCGCTCTGTGGTAGTGGTTACCGCGCCCGGCCCCGGCTCGGGAAAGATGGCGACCTGCCTCTCCCAGATCTATCACGAGAGCAAGATGGGACGCAAGTCGGGATATGCGAAGTTCGAGACCTTCCCTGTATGGAATCTTCCTCTCGGACATCCGGTCAACCTGGCTTATGAGGCTGCCACAGCCGACCTTGCCGACGTTAATATGATCGACCCCTTCCACCTTGAGGCATACGGCAGCCTTGCGGTGAACTATAACAGAGACGTGGAGGTATTTCCCGTTCTCCGCTCTATGCTTAAGGGTATTCTTGGCGAATGTCCCTATAAGTCGCCTACCGATATGGGCGTTAATATGGCAGGGCACTGCATAACCCACGACTCCGCGGTATGTGATGCGGCAAAGCAGGAGATCATCAGAAGATACTATAACGCACTCTGTGACAGGAGAAAGGGCAACAGCAACGATGCCGAGATCGAGAAGCTTGAGCTGCTTATGCAGAAGGTTTCCGCATCGGTGGACGTTGACAGAAAATGCGTTGGCGCCGCCGCCGATAAGGCAGAGCTGACAGGCGCTCCCGCAGTTGCGATCGAGCTTAACGACGGCAGGATAGTGACAGGTAAGACCAGCTCGCTGCTGGGAGCATCAAGCGCTGCGCTCCTTAACGCAATCAAGGCGGTCGCAGGTATTCCCAACGGCATCGACGTTATTTCTCCCGAGGTCATCGAGCCTATTCAGAAGCTTAAGACCGCATATCTCGGCAATCACAATCCCAGACTGCACACCGACGAGGTGCTTGTAGCTCTGTCGGTCTCTGCGGTAAACAATCCCTGCGCTAAGATGGCATTTGAGGCTATTCCAAGGCTCAGATACGCAGAGGTACACTCTACGGTTATTCTTTCGCAGATAGACTCATCTACCTTCCGTAAGCTTGGTATGAATCTCTCCTGTGAGCCGCAATATCAAACCAAAAAGCTGTTCCACGGCTAAAATTCATAGCCGATCTAACGGCTAAGAAAGGACATTCTTATTATGGAATTCAATATTAATCACCCTATACTGTACGTGTTGGTCGGCGTGATCATCCTCGCCGTTCTCGGCCAGTCCGTATACTTCCTATTAAAGTCTGTAAGACAGGCGAAGAAGTCTAATATGGATATGACCAAAATTAAGAAGACCATCATTACAGCAGCTATTTTCACCATCGCACCTGCGGTATCCATCGTTGTTACCGTTGTCACACTTGCAAAGTCGCTCGGTATTCCGCTTCCTTGGCTCAGACTTTCGGTAGTAGGCTCGCTCTCTTATGAGGCTATTGCTGCTGCAAATGCTGCCAGCGGTATGGGAACCACACTCTCTCAGCTTGGAGAGAATATGACCGCATCTCAGTACGTTACGGTTGCTCTCGTTATGACCATCTCCATTATGGTAGGTATCTGGCTCGTTCCCCTTGTTGCAAAGAAGTATCAGAACGGTCTTGTTAAGTTTGAGAACAAGGACAAGAAGTGGTCTGACATTCTTCAGAACTCGCTCTTTATCGGTATGATCTCCGCCTTTGTCGGCTTCGTATTCTGTGACGTAAGCCGTCTTTGGAGCGAGGGCGCAAGATCCGTGACCTCCACCGATCCCCAGACAGGAGAGAAGGTTACCACACTCTTTACGTCCACCTCGGGTCTTGTTCCCGTAATCGTAATGGCTACAAGCGCTATCCTTATGTGCATCTGCGGTCTTCTTATTAACAAGCTTAAGTGGAAGTGGCTCAACGACTACGCTCTTCCTATCTGTATGATTATCGGTATGGCAGTTGCTATTCCCGTTACCGCTTGGCTTGGTATGGAGGTGAAGTAATATGAAGAATAAGAATAATCTTACATATATGGACACCGTTCACCGTGACGGTACTATCTGGAACCTCTCTATGATGGTTCTCCTTCTTATGTTCCCCGTAGCGGTCTGGATCATATTCGGTGAGGGTCCCGATTGGCAGGGACTCGGTCTTGGCCTTGTTGCTACCGCGCCTATGTATTGGGCTGTGGGTATCGTTGAGGTTATCACCTTTATTCCTATGCTGGGTGCGGGCGGCTCCTACCTTTCCTTCGTAACAGGTAACATCTCTAACCTTAAGCTTCCTTGCGCTATCAACGCACTTGAGAATGCTAAGGCTGATGCCAAGAGCGAGGAGGGTGAGATCATCTCCACCATCGCAATCGCAGTTTCCTCTATCGTTACCACTCTTATCGTGGCTCTCGGCGTGCTTCTTATCGCCGTAACTCCTATCAGCAAGATCCTTGAGGCAGAGGAGCTTAAGCCTGCCTTCGATCAGATGCTTCCCGCGCTCTTCGGAGCCCTCGGCGTTGCTCTTATCTCGAAAAACTGGAAGATCGCAGTAGCTCCCATTATCCTTATGCTCGCCCTCTTCATCTTCGTTCCTGCGCTTAACTCGGGCATGGTTGGCATTATGGTACCCGTAGGCGTTATCTTTACCATTGCGTTCTCAAGACTTCTTTATAAGAAGGGGATGATTTAATTATGTGGGCTATTCCTGTCGTATCTGTTTTAGTGATCTTTATTTTAATTATAGCTATCCGCACCATTCGCTTTAAGCCTCGTGAGCAGGATAGCACTGCGGTCTCTCCCGTATACGTAAACGGCGATAAGGCGACAGGCGACCTTGCCGAGATGATCAAGTGCAAGACCGTCTCTCACAGAGATCAGTCGCTTGATGACGCTGCCGAGTTTGAGAGGTTTGAGAAGCTTCTGCCCACCCTTTTCCCTAAGGTTTTTGAAAAATGCCATTTTGAAAAGGTTGGCGACCGTGGACTTCTCTTTAAATGGAGCGGTAAATCTGCCGATGCTCCCAGCGTATTTATGTCCCATTACGACGTAGTAAGTCTTGATGAGGCAGATTGGGAAAAGCCTGCCTTCGAGGGCATCGTTGAGAACGGTGTTCTCTGGGGACGCGGCGCTCTTGATACCAAGGGTACGCTTAACGGCGTTCTCCAGGCTGCCGAGGCTCTTATCGGCGAGGGGTTTGTTCCCGAGCATGATATTTACTTTGCCTTTGGCGGTAACGAGGAGGTAAACGGTGACGGCTCCAAGGGTATCGTTGATCTCTTCCGTGAGCGTGGCATCACTCCCGGCCTTGTGCTTGACGAGGGCGGCGCGGTTTGCACAGGCGTATTCCCCGGCGTGACCCAGCCTATCGCACTTATCGGTACGGGCGAGAAGGGTCAGCTCAACATCAGATATACCGTTAAGGGCGGCGGCGGACATTCCTCCTCTCCCAAGGCGGGCGGCCCTGTTGTCAGACTTTCGAAGGCCTGCCTTAACGTAGAGCGTGCTACCTTCAAGTACACTCTCCCCACTCCTACGGCACAGCTCTTTGACACTGCGGGCAGACATTCCACACTTCTATACAGAATCCTCTTTGCTAATCTCTGGTGCTTCTCTCCCGTGCTTTCGCTTTACGCAAAGCTTTCGGGCGGCGAGTTCAATGCAGTTGTGCGTACCACCACCGCATTTACTCAGATGACAGGCTCCCAGGGCGAGAACGTTATTCCCGCTCACGCAACCATGGTCTCTAATCACCGTATCATTCCCGGTGAGAACGTTGAGTCTGTTGTTGCTCACGTTAAGAAGGCTGTGAATGACGAGAAGGTTGACGTCAGCGTTATCAACGGCATCAATCCCTCGGTCATCTCGGTAACCGATTGCGAGGCGTACGAGCGTGTGCGCTCCACCGTTGCGGAAACCTGGCAGGATGCCATAGTTTCTCCCTATCTTATGGTTGCAGGCTCCGACTCCCGTCACTGGGGCGCAATATCCGACAAGGTTTATCGCTTCTCGGCTATGGCACTCTCCAAGGAGGAGCGTGGTATGATCCACGGCAACAACGAGCGTATTCCTCTTGAGACCATCTCAAGAACGGTTGAGTTCTATATCAGAATAATGAGAAAGTCCTGAGCTGACAGCGTTAAAAAAGGGCTGAATTAGTTTAGTGCAGAAATTGTCGTTTGCGACCGAAGACGTAGTTGCCTACGGCGAGAGTTCAGCAAACGGCAATAGAACAAAAAAATAATAAAAAAAGAGAAAACCGTAGGTTTTAACCTTGTCTTCTCAAAAATATTTAAGGCAGAGGCACTTATTATCAAGCACCTCTGCCTTTTTGTTCGTTTATGCCTAAAATAATCAGGCCTTGCGAAGCTCCCAGAATGCGACCGCCCCCGCCGCCGCCACGTTCAGCGAATCCACGCCGTGCTTCATAGGAATTTTCACGGTATAATCGCAGCTTGCAATAGTGCTTTTATTGAGTCCGTCACCCTCGGTACCGAGAATGATAGCAAGCCTTTCCTCGCTTTTCAGAGCAGGATCGTCAATGCTCACCGATTTGTCGGTCAGAGCCATCGCCACCGTCTTAAAGCCAAGATCACGAAGCTTCCTCATTCCGTTCTCGGGCCAATCCGCAGGCGTGTCGCCTATCTTGGTCCATGGAACGAGGAACACCGTTCCCATACTCACTCTCACAGCCCTGCGGCAGAGTGGATCACAGCAGGTGGGAGTAACCAGCACCGCATCGATTCCCAGCGCCGCTGCCGAGCGAAACAGAGCGCCAATGTTGGTAGAGTCTGCCACCGCCTCAAGCACCGCCACACGTCTTGCATCATTTAGCAGCTCCTTGAGGTCGGGCAGAGCAGGGCGCCTCATAGCGCAGAGTGCGCCTCTGGTCAGCTCAAAGCCGGTCATTTTAGTCAACAGCTCTCTGTCGGCTGTATATACGGGAATATCCCCGCATTTCTCGATAATTTTCTCCACCGCACCGCCAAGCAGCCTCTCGTCTGTCAGCAGTGACACAGGCTCACAGCCACCCTGCATTGCCACCTCAATAACGGTAGGGCTCTCTGCGATGAATACGCCCTTTTCGGGCTCAAGCTTGCTTCTAAGCTGCGCTCCCGTCAGCCTCACGTATACGTCAAGGGCAGGGTCAGAAAAATCGGTTATATGTATTATGTTTGCCATATTTTGCTCCTTATGAAATGATGCGCCATTTTATTTTTTCTGCAATTACATAAAAGCTGTTTTGCTTATAAGTGCTTTTATTGTTTGCGTCATCTGACCATACAAGCCACCCGTTTTTCTCCATAAAAATATAGGAATCTAAGATTTCATATTGAGTATCTGTCATCTTCCAGTCTAAAATGTTCTCAAAAATCAATTCCACAACGGCATCATTAATACTTGTTACCATAATCCGAATCATTAATCGTGTCAAATCAGGACTAATTTCATAACCCCGATCAATTGCTTTAATTCCGCCGTGCTTATATTCAACGGCAATAATATATCCGTCGTGTAAAGCATTTGTTTTTTCAATAAAACTATTTATATCCTCTTCATTTTGAATTAAATAGTAGCTACTCATTTCTTGGTATTCTCCTTAGGCAAGAGAAAATAAAACGAACCCGTTTTGAAAAGACAAATTTCGCATAATACTGCGGTAAAAATTCTTGTAATATCCGCATATTACTTCAAATTTTAACCTTGTCTTACGAGAAATTTGTTCTTTTTAAAATTCGTAGAACTCTCAAGCCTGAATTTTATGATGATTTTGGCGCTTGGCTCTCGTAGCCAAGTGCGGACTTTGCAAGAGAGATAAGTGCCTAAAGCGCTGAAAATTCAGGCTTTAGAGCGAGTTCGTTTTATTCTCTCTTGCCTATGGTAGATTAATGTGTAAAAATTATATCACAAAAATATCTTGTTGTCAATAAAATAAGACACCCTCTTATGAGAGTGCCTTTTGGCCTACCAGTAAGGAGCGTAGCGACGGATTAGCGAGCCTGCGAGCGTCTAGGATATTCGCTTGATAGCGAATATTAATCGTCTTGCCGTCGGTCAGCAAGCTACCGCCGCTCTGCGACGATAATGCGAATCTACATCTCTCCTTCGTCGAGATAGGTCGAACCTATGGATAAGCAAATAAAAAACACTCCATACGGAGTGTTTTTTATTTGGTCTGCCTGATAGGATTCGATCCTACGATCTTGCGAGTCGGAGTCGCATGCGTTATCCAGCTACGCTACAAGCAGATAATTACTTGATTATTTTACCATTTTTATATCTGAATGTCAATATTAAATAATGAAATCTTGCAAAACAGATTACTTTGTGATATAATACTTTTGTCAAATATTATTCTTTTTTGTCAAAAGGAGACACTATGAATATTCTCGTCATCAACGGCAGCCCAAAGGGCAAGTACAGTATTACCTTGCAGACTATTCGCTATCTCGAGCGCAAATTCCCCGACCACAGCTTTACCGTGCTGAACGCAGGTCAGACCATTCGCTACATCGAAAAGGACTTTACAAAGTCCCGTGAGCTTCTGATCTCCGCCGACGCTGTACTTTTCTCCTATCCCGTATACACCTTTATCGCACCCTGCCAGCTTCACCGCTTTATCGAGCTTCTGAAGGCGGACGGTGTGGATATAAGCGGCAAGTTCGCCACCCAGATCACCACCTCAAAGCACTTTTACGACATCACCGCCCATAAATACCTGGAGGACAACTGTCACGACCTTGGCCTTCGCTATGTGAAGGGGCTTTCGGCAGATATGGACGATCTGCTTAAGGAGGAGGGCAGAGAGGTTGCCGAGAAGTTCTTCGCTCACTTCCTTTGGAGCTGTGAGAAGGGCATCTTTGAAGCAAAGCCTAATAGATTATCAGGCTACACTCAGCATACAGCCACCCTCTGTGACAGCGTGAGCAAGGAGGGACGTGACGTTGTAATTATCACCGATAACACCGACGAAAATTCAAATCTCGCCCGTATGATAGACCGCTTTCGTGCGGCGCTTCCTTACGAGAGCAGAGTAGTGAATATCGCCGAATATCCCTTTAGCGGCGGCTGTCTTGGTTGCTTTAACTGCGCTACAACGGGCAGGTGCGTTTATAAGGACGGCTTTGACGACTTCCTTCGCAGCAACATTCAGAAGGCTGATTCCATAGTCTACGCCTTTACGGTCAAGGATCACTCCATGGGCTCCCGCTTTAAGATGTACGACGACCGTAATTTCTGTAACGGGCATCGCACCGTAACCGTCGGTATGCCTGTGGGCTATCTTGTTTCGGGCGAGCTTTCGGCAGAGGAAAATCTTCGCAACATAATTGAGGCAAGGGCAGAGGTCGGACACAACTTCCTTGCAGGCGTTGCCACCGACGAGGGCGACGTGGACATAGCCATCGATCAGCTTGCTTCTCATCTTGACTACGCTCTTAAAAACAAGTACGTTCCCACCCAGAACTTCTGGGGCATCGGAGGAATGAAGATCTTCCGTGACCTTATCTACAAGATGCAGGGAATGATGCGCGCCGACCATAAGTTCTATAAAAAGGGCGGCTACTATAAGGACTTCCCCCAGCGTGACAAGGGAACCATTATCAAGATGTACCTTGTAGGCTCGCTTCTTTCCAATGAAAAGATCAGAAAGAAAATGGGCAACGCAATGAACGACGGTATGCTTATGCCCTACAATAAAATGTTCGAGAAAATGGATAAAAATTCAAAATAAATATAAAAAATGCGGCAGAATAACATCTGTCGCATTTTCTTATGTCACAAAAGCATTAATATATCCACTGGAGAGGTATAAGGAAGGTGTATGGCGCGGTCAGTATGGCAAGGCTGAGCGCCATCTTGAATCTTACCTTTTTGTCATATCCCTTGAAGGAAATTTTGTAGTTAAAAATAAAGATGAATATAGCCGAGATAAGAACTGCGATGGCAAGGTAGAGATAATCCTCACCGGGTACAGCAAGCTCGAAAACCCACATCGTCACGAACAGAAATGCCGCACCGATAGCGTCGGCAAGAAAGCCAAAGCACCATACCTTGAATATGCTCCTCTTATACATTTCCTTCTTGAATTTCACGCCGATCAGCTTCATCGTGATCAGTATCACAAGGCTGTCAACAATAAAGTTCGCAGGCAGAACTACCACCCACGTAATTGGAATAAACAGCAAAAACCAGATAGGGAAGAGTATGTTATAAAATCTTATTTCCTTATTGCTCATTCTTTGGGTTCTCCTTTATACTCCGCAAGGGCAATATACTCTCTGTAATAGGCTCCGTAGCGGATCTCGTCTGTGTCCTTATAGCTTTCGTAATTGCCGAAGAGCTTAAAAGCCTCCTCAAGCTCCACCCATCTCGGCTCAAGGCCGTTTTCTATTTCCGATCTTGTAAGCCTTCTCTCACCATCACTCACGTATTCGCAGATAAAGTAGTGGCTCTTAAAGAAGAAATCGTGATAGTATTCCTCAAGGGTCAGGTAGTGATTAGTGGGCTTTACAACAATGCCGCACTCCTCCTCCACCTCTCTGATACAGCAATCCGAAAGGCTCTCGCCCTCCTCAATCCCACCGCCGGGAATAAGGTATTGATCGTTCTTTTTATAATAGCTGAGCAGGACTTTGCCGTTCTTGACAATTATTCCACGGCAGCCCTCATAAGTCTTTCTGACCTGTGGCTCTCTGTTCCTGCCTGAAATTTCTGTTATTTTCATTTTATTTCACCATAAATTCGTCGATTTCTGATAATATCGCCCCGTCGCTCTGATAGTCAAAGCTGTTTGCGTCTATCAAAAGAGTTCTGCTGAGGCATTTTTCTTGTCTGCCCCTTTCGATATAGCCTTTAAAGCTTTCGTAGCCGTCAAAGCCCGAGATATGCGCGGGATGGCGGTTTTCATTTTCAATTCGGTTTACAAATCTGCGGTAGAGCACATCCACGTCGGCTCTCAGCAGAAGCGTCAGCACCTCATATCCTGCCTTTTCTGCGATCTCGTGAAGCCTCATCATCTCGCTCTCCTTGAAGTTCGCCTCTAAAATGACGTCCTGCTGAAGTGCCGCCAGCTCGGAAAAGCCGTAGGTCATCAGCTCCACCGTCGCCCTCGACAGCTTCAGGTTTTCCTCTCGGTTACTAAAGCCCACGGTGTCACCAAGCACCTCTTTTATCTTGTCCTTATACAATACGGTAGCGCCGTATCTGTTTGACAGCAAACCTGCAAAGCGGGATTTCCCTGTGGCAAGATCGCCTGTAATTATAATAAGCCTTTTCATATCATATCCTCGTTATATTTACGTCTATGAGCTATGCTTGAATTAATTATACCACATAGACAGAGAAATGTAAAGTGACGTCATTATACTTTTTAATAATAAAAAAGGGGCTGTCTCAAATGCAAATTTGAGGCAGCCTCTTTTTGGGGATAGTCAG
>CAZUJY010000041.1:0-13738 GCA_964620565.1 uncultured Ruminococcus sp.
TAGGTGTTTCGGTTTCCTCGTAGATTGCCGCCTGAGATACAGGGATCTCAACAGGCATCTCTTCTGCAACATAAGTGTCTGTTGCAGGCTCGGATGCGGGAGTTGCAGCCTCGGGAATAACAATAGGCTCTGCAACAATGGGAGCTGCAGGCTCATCCTCAAGCACAACGGGTGTCTCCACCTTCTCGAAGATGTTTGCCTCTGCGGTAGGAATAACCACAGGCTCCTCGGGAGTCACATAGGTAGCAGATACGGGATCTGCCGCAGGTGTTGCAACCTCGGGAATGATCGTAGGCTCGATAGCCGCAATAACAGGCTCATCCTCAAGCACAACGGGGGTCTCCACCTTCTCGAAGATGTTTGCCTCTGCCACTGGAACAACAACAGGCTCCTCGGGAGTCACATAGGTAGCAGATATGGGATCTGCCGCAGGTGTTGCGACCTCGGGAATGATCGTAGGCTCGATTGCCGCAATAACAGGCTCATCCTCAAGCACAACGAGGGTCTCCGCCTTCTCGAAGATGTTTGCCTCTGCGGTAGGAATAACCACAGGCTCCTCTGCCGCAGCAGTCATATAAACGAGAGGCTGGGAGGGAGAAGGCTGGGTGGCAGGCTCGATAGGAGAGGTCTTGCCAATAGCCGCAACGACGGGCTCATCCTTAAGCTCGACTGCGGTAACGGTATTTTCGAAAATAGATGCGCTGATCTGCACTACTCCGTCATCGTCTGCGGAGGTGAAGATAGTGATCGGAACGTCGAAGGTGGAAAGAGGAGTGGTAGGCTCCTTAACCTGCTCGGGAGCAGACTCTACCATAGGAATAGGAGTATCCTTAAGCAGAGTAGGCTTATACGCGTTCTCATAGATCGCAGCGGCAGGTGTTACGAAGGGAGATACGCCGGGAGTAGCCGACGAATTGATGTATGTAAGGGGAGAGCTTTCGGGTGTGGAGGCAGGTTCTATGGGTTGTGTCGCCTCGGGAACTGCACGGATCTCGTCCTCAAGAACAGAGTGAGTAACGTTCTCGTACACAAAGGGATTAGCAGGCTGCTTGATACTCTCAATATAGGGAGTAGCGGTAGGCTCGTCGGCAGGAATAGGATCATATTCCTGGGAATTATCCAGATCGCCGAGAGTGATAGGCGTAGCGGCGGTTGCCTCATAGACGGTGTTAGTGATATCATCCGCCATTCTGAAGGCATAAGGATCTGCGCCCATATTGGCAGCCTTTATAGGATCGATAGGCTGCTCGGTGATCACGAAGCCGTCAAGTCCACGGATAGGCTTAACAGGCTGAAGATCGCTGAGAATAGCAGCCGTGGGCTCAAGCGCCTCGATAAATACCGAGTCGGGAGCATCCCACTTCTCATCATCAAGATCCTCGTAAAGCTTAACTGTGCCCTCACGGTCCTCATATTCGGCTATTCTGTTTTTATTTTTCACCGCCCGGTAGATGAGGAATGAGCATATAGCTACCGAAAGGAATGCAACAACAAGGAAGATAAACTCGAAGAATAAGGGATCAGACCAATAATCATGAGTCTCTCCTTCCCCTCCCGATTCGGCAAAGGCGGTCACGGCAAAGGACATCACAAGTACAATTGCCAGCACCGCGGCCATAGCAAGCTTTCTGTTCTTAATAAATGATTTCATACTCTCTCCATTTCATCACAGGTCACAAACCCATAAAGCAACCTGCGAGTCATCTATATTATACAATTCAAAATATTACGCATCACGCGCGAATATTTCTATACGAATACAATTATACCACTATTCAATTATAAAATCAATAGATTTTTTAAAATAAATAAAAAAAACGGGAGGACTATGCCTCCCGCAATTTTTTCAGTTAAATTACTTAACCTCGTTGTACTTAGCTCCACCGAGCTTGATGTACTTTACGCCATCCTCTTCGCCGGAAGAGAAGCTAACGGTATTGATTTCCTCACCATCCTCAGCATCCCAAGTAAAGGTGATGGAGTACTCGTTTTCACCAGTCTCGGTGATCTCATACTTTCCCTCAACGGTCTGGGTATTGGTATAACCGAAAGCACCGGTAGTGGTAGACTTAGTTACCTTACCAAACATACCAAACTCAAGAACCTCGTAGTTAGATTCGGTGATAGAGAGCTTGTAGGTGCCGCTTACAGTCTTACCGCAGGAAACGAGGGTAAGGAGAGTACATGCGAGAAGAACGCATACTAATACGGAAGAAACAATCTTTTTCATTGTCAATACTCCTTTTCTTATTTAGTCGTTTTGTTCGACTTCAATTATATTTTATCATTATATTGTGCGTTTGTCAACGATTTTTTATTAAATTTTGTTATTTTTTTCATTCAACAAATGTTGACTTTCGGGTGAAGATGTATTACAATATATGGAGTGAAAAATCAGGGGGAAATATAATGAGCTTTTTAAATTTTTTTAAACATTTAGGCCTTGTGTCAAGACACAAATGGCGTGTTTTTATAAATTGCGCAAAATGCGGCCTTGTGTGGAGAGGCTTGGTTCACGATATGTCGAAATTCTCCCCCACAGAGCTTTTCGAAAGCGTAAAATACTACCAGGGCAACCGCTCGCCCATAGGAGTATGCCGCAGAGAGCGTGGCGTCAGCCTTGCCTGGCTTCATCACAAGGGCAGAAACAAGCATCATATTGAGTATTGGACCGACCGGGAATGTGAGATCCAGCCCCTTATGCCCTACAAGTATGCCGTTGAGTGCGTATGCGACAAGCTGGCGGCTACCAGAGTCTATGCGGGTAAGGGATATTCGAAGGATCTTCCCCTGCTCCATTGGAAAAGGTATGGCTGTAAGGTCGGCGGTAACCCGAAGACCATGCGATTTGTTGAATCGGTCTTTGAGGACGTGGAGCTTCACGGCGAGGGATACGTACTGAGCAAGAAGTATATGAAAGATAAGTACCGTGAGGTATGTGAAAAATAATAGAGCTATCTGATCCAATAGTTAAAGCCTCTTTTAGAGGCTTTTTCTTTTAGAAATCGGCGGGATATTCTCCAATTTTCACAAGACGAGAAAGATGCCTTGACAGTCCCTCTCGGTCGCTTTTATAGGTGACGCCCTGCCAGACCGAATCGCAACCCAGAACTCTAACTCTCGCCCTGCCCTCCTCCAAAAGCTCTGAGATCACGGTGGGCAGATAGAACTCGCAGTCAAGGGGGTCACGGCTTATTTTTTCATTAAGAAAGGAAGAAAAGCGGCGGACACATTCGCCTATTATCTCGGGTGTAAAGCCCCAGAGATTTACCGAAACGGTAGCGGAGGGATCAAGCTCTACTCTTTTTCCGTCGCAGTCGCAGAAAATTCTGCCCTTTTCCCTTATTATCCCACGCATCTCGTCGATTCCCGTGAGAAAGCCATCCCTTACCGAGCAGACACCCCTTGAGACCGAGCCGTTTTCGCTTAAGGTATTCCCCAGCCGATAGCCGACCATAGCGTAGCTCTGCCCTGCCGCCTCCCCCGAGGTGAGAAAGTCAAAAGCCGTCGCAAGCGCACCTCTGCCGTAGAAATCGTCGGCATTGATAAGGGCAAAGGGGCTGTCTATCATTCCCTCAAGGCAGGCTACCGCATGGGCGGTGCCAAAGGGCTTTACTCTGCCCTCGGGCGCTGTGAAGGGGCTCGGCAGACGGTCTGTCTCCTGATAGGCGAAGTCTACATTGATGCCGTATTTTTCCCTATACCCCTCGGCGATCGGGCGAAGGTAAGGCTCCAGCTCTCTGCCCGTCACAAAAACAACACGGCGAAAGCCCACCCTCACCCCATCGTATACCGAATAGTCGATTATTCTATGCCCTCTGCCGTCGATCTCGGCTATCTGCTTTAAACCTCCGAAGCGGCTTCCACGCCCCGCAGCCATTATTACAAGCGTCATTTTCTCCATATTTCCCTCCGAGAGCCTATATTTTCTTACTACCTTTAATAATTTTATGCCGTAGCACTTGAAAAAAACACCGCAAAGAGGTATAATATAAACAAAAAACCGAAAGGGAGATTATTTATGAGTAAATTTCAGGTTATCGAGCATCCCCTTATCCAGCATAAGCTGACTATTATGCGTGAGAAGGATACTCCCACAAGCGAGTTCAAGCAGCTGCTTGACGAGATCTCGATGCTTATGGGCTATGAGATCACAAGAAATCTGCCTACCGAGGACGTGGAGATCGAAACTCCCATCTGCAAGACCGTGCAGAAGAAGATCTCGGGTAAGAAGCTGGCTATCGTTCCCATCCTCCGTGCAGGACTTGGTATGGTGGACGGTCTGCTCCGTCTTGTACCCGTTGCACGTGTAGGTCATATCGGTCTTTACCGTGACCCCGAGACCCACGAGCCTGTTGAATATTACTGCAAGATGCCCCCCGAGCTTGATGAGAGAACGGTTATTATCGTTGACCCCATGCTTGCCACAGGCGGCTCTGCAAGCGATGCTATCACTATGGTTAAGAACAAGGGCGCAAAGCATATTATGCTGATGTGTCTTGTTGCCGCTCCCGAGGGAGTAAAGAAGGTGCAGGAGAGTCATCCCGACGTGGATATTTACACCGCAGCCCTTGACGAATACCTTAACGAGCACGCATACATCGTTCCCGGTCTTGGCGACGCAGGTGACAGAATTTTCGGTACAAAGTAATTTTTTCCTCATCCACCGCTGAAGCGGTCCCCCTTCCCCAACAGGGAAGGCTCACCAAAATCTTGAAAAGGAGGCATACCCTATGCGAGAGCTGATCATCGGCAAGAATGATGCGGGACAAAGGCTTGATAAATTTATTACCAAGACCTTAGATCTGCCCATGAGCCTTCTCTATAAGTCCATACGCTTAAAGAAGATCAAGGTCAATCGCAAAAGAGCCGAGAATAATACCATTCTCTGTGAGGGTGACAGGATACAGTGCTTCCTTGCCGAAGAATTTTTTGAGAAAAAAGCGGACAGCCATTCCTTTGAAAGCATCAGCGTAAGGCTTGACATCATCTACGAGGACGAGAACATTATGCTGCTTAACAAGCGGCCCGGTGTTTCGGTTCACGAGGACGAGGACGGCTCCACCAATACGCTGATAACTCACATTCAGGCCTATCTTTATCAAAAGGGAGAGTACGATCCCGACGAGGAGCAGTCCTTTGCCCCTGCCCTATGCAACCGTATCGACCGTAACACAGGCGGTATCGTTATTGCGGCGAAGAATGCCGAGGCGCTTCGTGTTATGAACGAGAAGATAAAGAGGCGTGAGATAGACAAGTTCTATCTTGCGGCAGTTCACGGCATACCGAAGCCCGAGGCGGCAACCGTAAAGGGCTGGCTGCTGAAGGACGGCAAGAAGAATATCGTCCGTGTGTATGACAAAAATCCCCCTCGGGCGGCGAAGGAGATCATCACGAAATATAAGGTGGTGGCAAGGGCATCCGACTCGGCGCTTATTGAGGTGGAGCTGCTTACGGGAAGAACTCACCAGATAAGAGCTCACATGGCGTTTATCGGTCATCCGCTTATCGGCGACGGCAAGTACGGTGTGAACAAAAACGACAGAGCAAAGGGCTACAAATATCAGGCGCTCTACTCATACAGGCTTCGCTTTTCCTTTGACGAGGGCGAAGAGACCTGCCTTGATTACCTGAACGGCAAGGAATTTAAAATTCCGAAAAAGGACATATACTTCACGAAGGAATACTTTTGAAATTCGAAATTAGGAATTCGAAATTCAAAATCACCTTTTGATAGCGAAAAGGCACGCATAGAGCGTGCCTTTTTTTGTGGCAAAATCGGACGATAATGTTTGAAAACTACCGTAATTCGCCACTTTTTTGATGTTTTCGGTCATTTTTGTCGGAGCTGCGATTTCCCGATTTATAGGTATCCTTCTGGCTGCAGCCGGCACGTCCGCCGCCCGCACAGGCGCAGGCGCAAGCGCAGGCACAGGCGCAACCGCCGCTGTGTCCTCTGCCGCCCGTATGCGAGTGGGCGCTGTCGGCATTATGCTGATTCTGCGCGGCTATATAATGCCTGTTTATTCTGCCGTAAGTATACATAGGATGACCGTAGCCGTGGATAAAGCCTCTGCCTCTGTGATAGGAGAGCATAACGTCGACGCAGAACAGCTCGAAGATGAACAGCACTATTATCACGACCACAAGGATCATAATAACGCCCATTCTGTCTGATTCAAGGTTGTTATACGCGCCGTCGTCATCAAAGGGCATATAGAAGGTGGTGGGCGCATCGGTCTGCTGGCAGTTCACCATCATTTTACAGTATTCACCGGGCGCCATAGAGCCCTGCCATACGTACCAGCCGTCGATCTTCGAATGAGAGTTGGCGGAGATTACCGAGGAGGAATCATCCCAATAGAATGAATAGCTCTTTACGGGTGTGGAATTGAACCAGGAGGGCACGAATTCGTAGAAATACTCGCCATCCTTCTTGCAAAGCATGCTGCCCTGATTGATCTTAAGGCTTATCTCCAGAGTATCGCCCTTGTAATATTTTCTGTCAAGGTGAAGATCCACGTGGCACTCGCCATCATCAAAGAAATAAGGCTCAACGAAGGAGATATTGTCCGAATACTCGAGAACTCTGTAATTGGGATTTGCAATGCCAAGGTAGATGAATTCAAGAGGCTCGTTTGCATCGAGCGGAGTCCAGCGGAGCTTATACTCAATATCGAGCGTTCCGTCATCCTTCGGAGTCACGTAAACCCTGTAATCCTCTATAATATCCTGCGCCTTGGGTTGATAGAAGCAAATACCAAGCACGCAGAGGATCTGCAGGACGACGAGAATGACCAAAATGATCGCCTTTGCCTTGGGAAACTTTCTCTGCTTCTTTATGGCTTCCTCGGAAAAATCGTAATTTACCTTTTTAGTATCAGCCATTTTCCCCTCTCTTTCTGAAGGGACAGCATTTCGCCTCCGCATCGGTCATATTTCTGAGCTTTTTGCATTTTTCATTGTTCCATATCGACTTAAAGCTGTCGGTGAGGATGTTACCGAGGGAGCCGTCGGCAGAAAGCCAGCTCTGGCAGGGGATAACACTGCCGTCGGGAGCTATCGCCATATTGGAAAGACAGGCGCCGCACATAGGTACGTTCATATTAAGAGCCTCAAGTCTATCCTCGGCAATAAGGCCGGGTGAGGTGAAGTCTATCTCCATTTTGTTTTCATTGCAGAACTGCTTTGCCGCCGCTACCGCCTCGTAAAGCCCGTCGGAGGTGAGATCGTAGCCGCCGTGACGGTTCTCTGCCATACCCGTACAGATAAGGCCGCTGACAGTAACGAAGCGAACGCCGAGAGATGAGATGAATTTCAAGGTCTCCACGTAATCGGCATTTTTCCTGCAAAGAGGGGTGTTTATGCTGACGTCAAGGCCTGCGCTTACGGCATTTTTAATACCCTCAACGGTCTTGTCAAAAAGATCTGCGCCAACGAGGGCGTTGTGGATATCGGCATTGTGGGAATAAAGGGTGATCTGCAGACTGTCAAGGCCGGCATCGCGGAGTCCATGGCAAAGCTCCCCGGTAAGAAGGGTGCCGTTGGTGTTAAGTCGGGTTACAAACCAGCGTGAATAGTCGATAAGCTGACAGATATCCTCCCTCTGCGTAGGCTCGCCGCCTGTAAACGTAAGCATAGGAACGCCTGCATCCTTCAGTCTGTCGATAGCGGTCTTCCACTCCTCGGTGGAAAGCTCTCTTGCGCCCGAGAGCTGCTCGCCTGCCGCATAGCAGAACAGACATTTCTGATTGCACTTCCATCTGCCAAGGTTATCGGTCATTGCGCTGACCATAAGATCCATTCGGTGAGGAGCGTACATATTGTCGGCGTAGGTGCGGATGGAAAGTCTGTCAATATCCACCTCCGTCTCCTCGCCTCTTGCAACGGCGAAGATCACGTCAAGCATAAAGGAGAGGTCGGCTCTCACATAGTCTGAAGAGTTAAGTGGATAGACCTTGAGGGTCTGCTTTACCGTCCTTTTAACTATATCCTCGTAATTCTCCTCGCTGATCTCCCTGCCCTCATATAGCCCCACCTCTTTCATAAAGTAGGAGAGCATTATTGCCCAGGAGTATCCCAGAGGGAGAAGATAATATCCGTTCAGGATCACTATGTAGCTTGAGCTTTTTAAGAGCTTGAACTTGGGCGGGATAAGATGAATACGCACGACGCCCGGCCCGCCGGGATTAAAGGTGCAATGCTTCACACCGCTCTTTAGCTCCTTGTACTGAGCTATTTTGTTCAAAAATAACATAGCGTTTTCCTCGTAAATTGCGGTATTTTGCCATAAAATGTAAATAGTTATTGTCAAACAACCTCAAAATTTCAAACTTCGAGGAGATTTTGATGGATAATTTGGCTTTGCGTACCGAAGGCGTAGTTACCTACGTCGAGCTTGTACGCAAGGACGGATTAGGCTAAAAAACCTCATCCGTCACGGCAAAAGCCGTGCCACCTTCCCCAACAGGGAAGGCTTTTATTTTCCGGTAGAGCCGAAGCCTCCTGCACCTCTTTCGGTAGTTGATAAATCATCAGATTCCTCAAACTCCGCTTTTAAGAAAGGAACTATGGCAAGCTGAGCGACTCTCTCGCCGGGGTAGACTATCTGACTTCTCTCGCTGTGGTTGTGGAGTGTTACCATTACCTCGCCACGATAGTCGGAGTCGATCACGCCAACCTTGTTCGCAGGGGCAAGGCCACGCTTTGCGCCCATGCTGGAGCGGGCGAGAACAAGACCGCAATAGCCCTCGGGAATCTCGAAGGCTATGCCTGTGTTTATGAAGACTGTTTCGTGGGGACGGATCTCAACGGGCATCTCGGATGCGGCGTAAAGGTCTGCGCCTGCCGAATACTCGGTGCCGTAGGTGGGAATTATTGCCTTTTCGCTTAATCTTTTAATTCTTACTGTCATAATTTCTCCTGATTCTCCATTCGGGCGGGAAAACCCCTTCCCTGCGGTTCAATTCTTAATTATACATTCAAAACGCTCTGTCAACCCCGCAGCCCGACCTGATAGTTATGGTGCCGCTTTTTCGGGTTTCGTTAAGGTCGATGACACGCTGATTTTTTGAGCCACGGAATCTGAGGCCAAGACTCTTTTCTTCCTCTATATACGGGCCGTCAACAAGAACGTCCGTAAGGGATAGCAGCTCGGCGGTATGCTCGGTATGGGTGCGATGGCCCGGGATCTCACCTGTCAGCTCCTCGTAAAGATTGCCCGTAAAGATCCAGACGGTCTTTTCGGGAAAGCGCTCCTTGAAGCGGCGGATAAAGGGCAGAAGCTCTGCCTGATTTTCGGGCTCCATAGGCTCTCCGCCAAGGATTGTAAGACCTCTTACGGAAGGGTTATCCATTGCCGAAAATATCTCGGCAATAGCCGCCTCATCAAAGCTTTTACCATAGGTAAAGCTCCAGGTCTCGGGCTGAAAGCAGCCCTTACATTTATTTCTGCAGCCGCTGACGAAAAGGCTTACACGAACCCCCTCGCCGTTGGCTATATCGCATTTATTTATTTTTCCGTAATGCATTTGCACCTCATCCGTCACCTGCGGTGACACCTTCCCCAACAAGGAAGGCTAATTTTTCTCTCAGGAACTGACCGGTGTAGGAGCTTTCGCAGGCGGCAACCTGCTCGGGTGTGCCGGTAACCACTACCGTTCCACCGCTCTCACCGCCCTCGGGACCAAGGTCGATAATATGGTCTGCGGTCTTGATAAGATCAAGGTTATGCTCGATGACCACCACCGTATTGCCGCCGTCGGCAAGACGCTGAAGAATACCGATAAGCTTGGCTACGTCCTCGGTGTGAAGGCCTGTGGTAGGCTCGTCGAGAATGTAGATGGTCTTACCTGTGGAGCGCTTTGCAAGCTCGGTGGCAAGCTTAACTCTCTGCGCCTCACCGCCCGAAAGAGTGGTGGAGGACTGACCGATCTTGATATATCCAAGACCTACGTCAAAGAGAGTAGTAAGCTTCCTCTGAAGCGCGGGAAGTCCCTCGAAGAAGGTAATGCCCTCCTCTACCGACATCTCAAGCACGTCGTAGATGCTCTTGCCCTTGTATTTCACCTCAAGGGTGTCACGGTTATATCTCTTGCCCTTACAAACGTCGCACTTTACGTAGACGTCGGGCAGGAAGTTCATCTCTATACACTTAACGCCGTCGCCCTCGCAGGCCTCACAGCGTCCGCCACGAACGTTGAAGGAAAATCTGCCCGAGGAATAGCCCTTTGCCTTTGCATCTCTGGTCTGGGCAAAGAGATTTCTGATGTCGGTAAACAGACCCGTATAGGTGGCGGGATTGGATCTTGGAGTTCTGCCGATGGGACTCTGGTCAATGGCGATGACCTTGTCAAGATGCTCCATACCCTCAATGCGCTCAACCTTGCCGGGATAGGTGATGGCACGGTTAAGATCACGGGCGAGGGTGCGATAGAGAATGGAATTTATAAGCGAGGATTTTCCGCTTCCCGACACGCCGGTTACTGCGGTAAATGTGCCGAGAGGAATATCCACGTTGATCCTTTTAAGGTTGTTCTCCTCTGCGCCGATAATGCGAAGGAGGCTTCCGTTACCCGCTCTGCGAGTTATGGGAACGGCAATGGAGCGTCTGCCCGAAAGATATGCGCCTGTGATGGAGCGGTCGCACCTCGCGACCTCCTCGGGAGTGCCGCATACAACGATCTCGCCGCCGTGAATACCTGCGCCCGGGCCAACGTCCACAATGAAATCCGCCTCACGCATGGTGTCCTCGTCGTGCTCAACCACGATAACGCTGTTGCCAAGGTCACGAAGCTTTTTCAGGGTGCCGATAAGCTTGCCGTTATCCCTCTGATGCAGGCCGATGCTGGGCTCGTCAAGGATATAAAGCACGCCCGTCAGGGATGAGCCGATCTGGGTGGCAAGACGGATTCGCTGCGCCTCGCCGCCCGAGAGAGTGCCTGCGGTACGGGCAAGGTTAAGATAGTCAAGTCCTACGCTGATAAGGAAGTTAAGCCTCGCCTTTATTTCCTTCAAAATCTCCTTGGCGATCTTGGTTTGCTCCTCACCAAAGGTCAAATTGTCAACAAATGTATACATTTTGTCGATAGAAAGGCGGCATATCTCGTCAATATTAAGTCCGCCGACGGTAACGCCGAGAACCATATCCGAAAGACGTCTGCCCTTACATTTAGGACAGTTTACCTCCTCGACAAACTCCTGATAGTAGTCGCCGCCCATCATCTTCATACGCTTTTCGATCATACCGACGATGCCGTCGAAGGTGGTGTACTGCTCCTTGCCGTAGCCGCCGAAATAACGGACAACGCTGTATCGCCTTGCACCTGTGCCGTACATAAGGGCGTTCATAGCCTCCTCGGAGAAGTCCGAGAGAGGTGTGTCAAGGTTGAAGCCGAAGTCCTCGCCAACTCGGGCAAGGAGAGGTCCCGTCCAGGAGTCCTCGGTCATGGTTTTAAAGCCGTTTACGGCAATTCCGCCGTCACGGAGAGAGAGATGCTTATGGGGGATCAGCTTTTTCACCGAAATACGCTGCATATTTCCTATACCTGCGCACTCGGGACAAGCGCCGATGGGGTTGTTGAAGGAGAACATTCGAGGCTCAAGCTCGGGGAATGAGATTCCGTGCTCCTCGCAGGCGTATTTCTGCGAGAACTCAAGCGCCTCTACCTCATTGCCCTCACGGTCGACCACGAGAATACCCACTCTGCCTTCAGCAACACGGATAGCCGTTTCAACCGAGTCGGAAAGGCGGGAGCGAATGTCCTGACGGAGCACAAGTCGGTCAAGGACTATATCTATGGTGTGCTTCTGATTTTTATCAAGATTTATCTCCTCGGAGAGATCGTACATAATTCCGTCCACACGAGCTCTGGCAAAGCCGCCCTTTCGCGCATCTGCAAGCACCTTCTCGTGCATACCCTTCTGGGCTCTGACAACAGGTGAAAGCACCATAAAGCGAGTGCCCTCCTCAAGCGCCATAATTCGGTCTACGATCTGATCAAGGCTCTGCTGCTTTATCTCCTTGCCGCAGACGGGACAGTGAGGAACACCCACTCTTGCGTACAGCAGACGGAGATAATCGTATATCTCGGTAACCGTTCCCACGGTGGAGCGAGGGTTCTTCGAGGTAGTCTTCTGGTCTATGGAGATGGCGGGCGAGAGACCCTCGATAAGATCCACCTCCGGCTTATCCATCTGTCCTATGAACATTCTGGCATAGGAGGATAGGCTCTCCACAAAGCGCCTGTGACCCTCGGCATAGAGGGTATCGAAGGCGAGAGAGGACTTTCCGCTACCCGAAAGGCCTGTCAGAACGACCAACTTATCTCTCGGAATCGTAACCGATATATCCTTTAAATCATTAACTTTTGCCCCTTTAATGACAATATTTCTTTGCATTTTTGTTATTTTTCCTCTTATTTGTTGCTTTTCAACTGTTTTATGCGATCACGAATGACGGCTATTTTTTGAGCTCTTTTATGCGGTCACGGATGAAGGCGGCCTTCTCAAACTCGAGAGCGCGGGCTGCCTCACGCATCTCGGCGGTGAGCTGCTCGATCATTCGCTCTCGCTGAAGCTTGGTAAGCTTCTTCTCTGCCTCGGGCTTTGCCTTTCTGCCGATCTCGATGACGTCGGCAACAGCCTTCTTAACGCTCTCGGGAGTGATGCCGCGCTGCTCGTTATACTTCATCTGAATTGTACGGCGGCGCTCGGTCTCGTCGATGGCGGCTCTCATAGAGCCTGTGATACGGTCGGCATACATTATTACGTGACCGTTCACGTTTCTCGCCGCACGGCCAACCGTCTGAATCAGCGAGGTCTCGCTACGGAGGAAGCCCTCCTTGTCGGCGTCAAGAATAGCCACAAGCGATACCTCGGGTATATCAAGACCCTCACGGAGCAGGTTGATACCCACAAGCACGTCAAATTCGCCAAGGCGGAGATCTCTGATTATCTCCATACGCTCAAGGGTCTCTACCTGGTGGTGAATATATTTTACCTTTATGCCGTGGGTGGAGAGATATTCGGTAAGATCCTCCGCCATATTCTTGGTCATGGTGGTCACAAGCACCTTCTCACCCCTTGCGGTAGTGCTGCGGATCTCGCCGATAAGGTCGTCCACCTGTCCCTCTACGGGACGGACGTCGATCCTCGGGTCAATAAGGCCTGTGGGACGGATAAGCTGCTCTGCCACAGAGGAGCTTTCCTGTTTTTCATAAGGGCCGGGAGTGGCGCTGACGAAGATGGTCTGACCCAGCTTTTCCTCAAACTCCTCAAAGAAAAGAGGTCTGTTGTCAAATGCCGAGGGCAAACGGAAGCCGAAATCCACAAGGTTCTTCTTGCGGGCAAAGTCGCCTCCCGACATACCTCTCACCTGGGGGAGAGTAACGTGGCTCTCGTCGATAAAGGTGACGAAATCTCTCGGGAAATAGTCAAGGAGAGTGTGGGGAGTGGAGCCTGCGGGTCTGCCCGCAAGCACACGGGAGTAGTTCTCAACCCCCGAGCAGAAGCCAACCTCACGAAGCATCTCAAGATCGTACTTCGTGCGCTCCTCAATGCGCTGCGCCTCGATAAGCTTGTTCTGTGACTTAAAATACTCAACACGCTCACGCATCTCAGCCTCGATCTCAAGAAGAGCCGCCTCACGTCTGTCGTCGGATACGGCATAGTGAGTTGCGGGGAAGATAGCCGCATAGGAAAGATGCTCGGTCACCTCGCCCGTCAGGGGATTGACACG
>CAZUJY010000042.1:0-4403 GCA_964620565.1 uncultured Ruminococcus sp.
GTGTTGTATATCATCAAGCCGCAGGAAAATACACGCTGGCGCGTGATGAGATACAAGGGCGGCAAGCCGCCCTTGATGATATACGCCGCACTTCGTGCGTCAATGATATGCCAAGCCTGCGGCTTGGATAAAAAAATCGACAAGTCGAAACTTGTCGGATTTTTTGGCAGCGGAATAGGGATTCGAACCCCAACATACAGAGTCAGAGTCTGCTGTGCTACCGTTACACAATTCCGCTATCGCTCTGACGCTCGTTTATTTTAGCACAAAGATAACCGTTTGTCAAGGGCTTTTTTGAGTTTTTTTAAAAGTTTTTATGAAAATGCCCTTTTCAACGGGAGTCTGCATAGATTTCCCCTTGCCAAAACGAGTGTTTTGTGCTACAATAGGGAATGGAAAATAAAAAAACAGGAATGAAAAGATGAAAAAAAGCAGAATTATCCTTGAGATGTTTCTCACAATGTTTAAAATCGGCCTGTTCACCTTTGGCGGCGGTTACGCAATGCTGGCGCTGCTTGAGGGCGAGCTGGTGGAAAAGAAAAAATGGATCGAAAAGGAAGAGTTTCTCGATATGGTGGCTATCGCCGAGTCAACTCCCGGTCCCATAGCTATCAATTCGGCAACCTACATAGGCTATAAGCGCGCGGGTGTGCTTGGCTCTGCCGCCGCAACTCTCGGCGTGGTGCTTCCTTCCTTTATAATCATTTATATAATATCCCTCTTCCTTGACAAATTCCTCACCTTTGAGCTGGTGGCTTATGCCTTCCGTGGAATCCAGGCGGGCGTGGTATATCTGATCCTTTCGGCAGGTATCAAGATGCTTAAGGGCCTGAAAAAGGATCCTATGTCTATTGCGATCCTCTGTACCGTGCTGACCCTTATGGTGCTGTTCTCGGTATTCGCCATAGATTTCTCGGCTATATTCTTTATTCTCATCTCTGCGGCGGTGGGTCTTGCCGTATTCGGCATTGGTAAGATGAAGGGCAAGAGAGAGGGGGGCGAGAAATGATCTTCCTTGAATTATTTATCACCTTCTTCCAGATCGGACTTTTCACCTTCGGCGGCGGATACGCTATGATCTCCCTCGTCCGTGAGCAGACTCTGGCTCACGGCTGGCTTACCGAGGCGGAGCTGCTTAATATGATCGCAGTCTCCGAGTCCACCCCGGGCCCCATAGCCGTAAATATGGCAACCTTCGTAGGCTCTACCCAGGCGGGAATTTTAGGCTCTGCCTGTGCGACACTTGGCGTTGTGCTTCCTTCCTTTATCATTATCCTGCTTATCAGCGCAGTGATAAGGAACTTCCTTAAGATCGAGGCGGTTCAGGGCGCTCTTAGAGGCGTGCGTCCCTGCGTGGTCGCCCTCATTCTCGGAACTGCCGTAACACTTGCCATGAGCACCCTTCTCGGCTTTAAGTCGGTAGGGCAGGGCGGCATTACCCCCGACTATATGGGCATCATTATTTTCGCCGTAGTGGCAGGCGTGTCTATGCTGATAAAGAAGCTCAGCGGCAAAAAGGCTTCGCCTATTATCCTTATACTTATCTCGGCGGCAATGGGTATGATTTTATATTCCATATAGCCGCACTTTCGGTGTCGCGAGCTGTCGAAAGAGCGAAAAAACACCAAAAATCCCCAAAAAATCAATGTAAACAATTGTTTGCAAACAAAAGTTTACAATTTCCACAAAAAAGGTCGGGAAAAGCGAAAACCCGACCTTTTTCTCTTTACAAAGCGCACGTGCGCGCATGCGTGTATATTATAATATTGTAGAAAAAAGAAAATCGGCGAAAGCTGCGCCGATTTTCTCACTTTCGGTTTTTTCTTGAAAAATGGCTTTAAAATGCCCGTTTTCCTTGAAAAATCAATGTTTTTTGCTACTTTTTGTGGCATTTTTCGTAAACTTAAGTTTACGTAAAAATTGATAAAATTTTGTGCTTTAGCGGATAAAATTGGTTCTGAAAGCCTTCTCTGTCAGGGGAAGCCCCTCCTTCTCCTTGCCGAGAGATATGCTGCGTATAAGGAAGGCTGCATTTCTTCCGAGATTTCTCATACACTGCATTCCCTCCTCGTCAAGTCTTGCCTCCTCACCGTCAGCGCCGTGCACCTGGTTCCAATAGGTAGAGCTTACCACCGGCATTCCGGATATGGTGAAGTATTTGTTCAGCACGTCAAAGGATGCCGTGCAGCCGCCTCGCCTTGCGCAGACCACCGCGGCGCCAACCTTGAATCTTTTGTCGAAGCTTGTGCTGTAAAACAGTCGGTCGAGGAACGAAAGTAACGCACCCGAGGGCGCAGCATAATGCACGGGCGAGCCTACGATAATTCCGTCAGCCTCCTCAAACAGCCGAGCTACTCTGTTCACCTCGTCGTCAAAGACGCATTTTCCCGTCTTTCTGCAGGAGGAGCAGCCGATACATCCGTTGAGCTTAAGATGTCCTACCTGTACGGTCTCGGTCTTGGCACCCTCCTCCTTCAGCGCCTTTTCCACCTCGGCAAGAGCCGCCGCAGTGGTGCCGCCGCTGTGAGGACTGCCGTTTATAAGTAAAACCTTCATTCTTTTCTCCCTTCGCATTGTGTTTTTTGATCGAATTTTAGGCCGTCGGGCCCTTTTTTATTTATTATATCACGGATTTTTGCCGATTTCAATGTGTTTTTCGTCCTTTTAAACGAGAAAACACTATCATTTTCGGCAGAATTACCAAAGTTTTATAAAAAAGTTAAAAAATATTAAAACTTTACTTGCAAAATCCGAAAGGCTGTGCTATAATTATCACGTGAATTTATAATTATGCGCGTAATTTATCATTTTCAAAAGCATGGGAATGGGGGAGCTCCGGCAGGAGAAAAGGATAGTGCGGTCTGCGTAATTATACAAAGATCGTTTGGTCGAAATACACGGTCCCGAGGCGGAGCGTAGAAAGGTCGGAGTCACTATGAGTGTTGTTATCGGTATAGACATTGGCGGCAGCAGTACTAAGATAGTTGGTTTTTCGGCCGGAGGTAAGGAGTGGGAGCTTATTGAGCCCCAGATCATTAAGGCGAATGATCCGATTACCGCAACCTACGGCGCCTTCGGTAAATTTACCGACGAAAACAATTTAGCGATTTCCGACATATCAAAGATCATGATGACAGGCGTAGGCGCCTCCTACGTTAAGAACAGCCTTTACGGGCTTAAGTGTCAGAGGGTAGCCGAGTTCGACAGCATCGGTCGCGGCGGCACCTACCTTTCGGGTCTTTCGAGCGCATTGGTGGTCAGCATGGGCACCGGAACCGCAATGGTTCACGCAAGAGAGGACGGCAGGATGAATTATCTTGGCGGAACGGGAGTCGGCGGCGGTACGCTGGTCGGTCTCTCAAAGCTGCTTCTGAACGTGGAGTCTATGAAGCATATCGAGAAGTTTGCCGAGGCGGGCAGCCTTGATAACATTGACCTGCGTATTAAGGATATGACGGCAAGCAATTCGATGACACAGCTTGAGGGTGATCTCACGGCGGCAAACTTCGGTAAGCTGTCTGACATTGCCACCAAGGACGACGTTGCTCTCGGTATTATGAATCTTGTCTTTGAGACGGTGGGTATGATCTCTATATTCGCCGCACGCTCGGTTGGAGCGAAGGACATTATCCTTACCGGCAACGTTACAAGACTTGCTCACTGTAAACGCAAGTTTGACGAGTTTAACCATCTCGAGATTGGCAAGGGACTTAACTTCATTATTCCCGAGCGATCGAGATTCGCCACCGCTATTGGCGCAGCGATGATTGGAATGCGGTGGGGTGAGAAATGAACATAATGCGCTTTGTAGTTCCCAAGAGCCTTGTTGAGCACGTAACGGTGGACAGCACCGTCCGTCAGGCGCTTGAGAAGATGAGGTTCCACAGATACGTTGCTATCCCCGTCATTGACGGCGAGGGAATGTACGTTGGAACGCTCCGTAACGATGATATTTTTACGTATTTTCTTGAGGGCGGCAGCTTTAATACCAAGTCGGCCGAGAGGGATAAGGTTAGCGATATACTTGGCGGTAGGGATAACCATCCGCTCTATCACCACTCTACCATGGAGGAGGTTATCGAGAAGGTAAGCGAGCATAACTTTGTTCCTGTTGTTGACGATCGTGGCTGCTTCATCGGGATAATTTTACGAAGAGATATATTGAACTTCTTGTTCAACCACTATTGCAATAATGAGAAAAGGGGGGGAATTGATGGCTGATAACGAAAAGAATATGCCTATACAGGATCCCGAAAATCTTGAAAATGAAATATTAGAGCCCACGGTACCCGAGAGTGAGGCCCAGGCTCCCGCCGAGGAAATTCCCGCTGAGGAAACTCCTGTGGAAGAAGCTCCCGAAGAAGCCTTCCCTGTTGGGGAAGGGGGACCGCTTGCGGTGGATG
>CAZUJY010000042.1:4503-13616 GCA_964620565.1 uncultured Ruminococcus sp.
GGTGGATGAGGTTTCTGAAGAGTCTGAAGAAACACTTCCTGCCGAAGAAGCTCCCACCGAAGAAGCTCCTGCCGAAGAAGCACCTGCAGAAGAAGCTCCTGCCGAAGAAGCACCTGCAGAAGAGACTCCCGAAGAAGCCTTCCCTGTTGGGGAAGGGGGACCGCTTGCGGTGGATGAGGCTTCTGAAGAGTCTGAAGAAACACTTCCTGCCGAAGAAGCTCCCACCGAGGAAACTCCCGCCGAGGAGGCACCTGCCGAGGAAGCTCCCGAAGAAGCCTTCCCTGTTGGGGAAGGGGGACCGCTTGCGGTGGATGAGGTTTCTGAAGAGTCTGAAGAAACACTTCCTGCCGAAGAAGCTCCTGCCGAAGAAGCTCCCGCAGAAGAGACTCCCGCCGAGGAGGCACCTGCTGAGGAAGAAGCCTCCGACGAGGAGAAGGAGGACTTTGGTAGCCTTGAGATCGGCGTTGATGAGGACGGTAACATTTACCTGAGAACCTCCGACGGCGAGGAATTTAAATCCGAGCAGAACGAGAAAACCGAGGAGACTCCCGAGGGAGATCCCGAGGCAGACAGCGTGGAGATAGATCCCGAGGACCTTGTGATTTACGACGACGTTGTAGACGCTATCAAGGCAGAGGGCGCAAGGCTCGTAAATGAGGAATTAAGCATTTATGCTTATACCAAGCACGCAAAAGAGGCTTTGAGAAGCTTTGAGGCTGCATTTAAGGCGGCGCAGCGAACTCTCGACTCCAACCGTGACGAGCAGGAAACACCCGCTCTTCTGGCGGGCGTGATCAAGATTTGCGGCAAGATCCTTGAGATAAGATCCAACGTTTTAGAGAACTTTGCCAGGGTACAGGCCCACGACTTTATAAAGGACGCACGAGTTTCGCTTCACCGGGAGGTTGACAGATACAACGAGCTTGTTATCAACTACGCCTCTATCACAGGTGAGCAGCTTACCAGAATTTCCACCTTCCTTCCCGAGAATATTGCTTCGGGCAAGTCGCTGGCGGTAATTCCTCAGCTTACATACATAGAAAGATACGTGCAGATCTATCCCGACGTAGAGCAGAGCCGTGATGACGAGCTGGTTACGATGCCTATCGTTCCCGCGCTTCGCACTGAGGATCTTCTCGCCGAGGTTAAGTCGCCCAAGAGCAAGCTTGGCTGCAGGTTCTACCGTGGCAAGATCAAGCGCGCCAACAAGAAGCTTAACAAGGAGCGCGCGAACATCAGCAAGCACGTGACCCAGCTTAATGCTTCACGCAAGAGATATGAAAACGAGCTTAAGAGCCTTGAGGACAGAACTCCTCTTGCGGCTCGCACAAGCGAGGAATATAAGAATCGGGTATTCGAGGTAAGAATTAAACACGGCAAGCGTCTTGCAGGCATCAAGACTGTTAAGACACATAACGCCTTTGCCAGAACCAGACTTAGTCTGACCGTCGGCCGTATGGCTCTCGAGAGGGAGAAGCTGGTGCTTGCATACGAGTATATGCGTACCGTAAACCGTGCGGGCAGCTACTCGCAGAGAAAGACAGCCGAGCGATTCTTCGCCAAGGCGATCACCTCCTATAACCAGTGCGCAGAGATAACCTCAAAGGCTATCGGCGCTACCATAGATCTTCTGCCTCCCACTCTTATCGAGCAGGCTTGCAGAGGCGGTGAGATCGTATTCCCCATTCTTGCTTACAGACGTGATCTTGTTGAGAACGTCGGCGGCAGCGTCAGAAGGATCAGCACCGTTCCCATCGAGGATATTGTTCCCGACGAGCAGGGATATAACGAAAACTCCGGTAAGGTACTTGAGAAGCAGGGCAAAATCAAGAACGTAGCCGCGCTCTCCGACGAGTCGGCAATAGTCGACAGAGCCTCTGCCATAGCAAAGGTTATGTTGGAGTCGCTTAAGGAGTCGGCAGATCTTGTTCTCACCGCAGACGAGCTTGAGCAGTTCGAGGTCAGAAGCAAGAGAGCGATCAAGTTCTTCCGCCGTAGCCTTAAGTCTACCGAGCGTGCTATCTCCAAGGCCTTTGACGAGCACGGTGTAGTTACTGCGCTGGTTGAAAACCTGAGAGTTATTTCAAATATCATTGAGGTAAGGCGAATCTGCATTGCAGTTAACGCAAGACTTAAGAAGACCGATGCTGCCAAGCGCCACGGAAGAGCTCTTTACAAGCTTATTGAGCTTTACAACGGCAGGGCAATCGACTATATGTCTATCGTTGGCGAGCAGTTCTCCCGTATAACCTTAGCTACCGCAAAGGAGCTTATAGACTCTGCGGATAAGCTTAAGGTTCCGGTTATTACCTATAAAGATAATTATATAGAGGTATTCCCCAAGGATCCTCTTAAGGATTCCACATACGAAAAGCCAAGACTGTGGCGCTCGGGAGTTTACACTCCTCTTATGATGCACCATTACAGGCTGACAGAAAACCGCTCGGTTGAAACAACGGTCATCAACTCTCCCTTCGTGTTTGACGTTATGGTCGATGATTCTCCTGCGATCTCCTGGTGGCATCCCATAGGCCTCTGGCAGCACCTGACGGTATGGGCACAGCCCATAGTTGCATGGTGGAACAGAATGTACGTCAACGCCGAGATCTGGTTCGTTGATGAGTCGCTTCTGTTCTCCAAGAGCGGACTTCAGGGCAGACAGAACAGAAACGATAAGAAGAGAAGAAAATACGAGCGTAAGCTTAAAAAGCTTAACGATCAGCGTGATGCAAGTATTCTTGCTCTCGAAACGGTTGTTGACGAGCTTGACCGCCGTGGCGCTTCTTATCAGAAAAAGCTTTACAGCATTAATGCTAAGTTCAGCCGTAAGGTATACCGTCTGAAGCTTCGCTTCATGCAGGATTGTACCGACAGAAATGCTGCGAGACTTCTTCTTGAGAGACTTGTTCTTGAGAGAGAAAGACTTGCCGGTATCAACAAGGTGCTTATCAAGTACCGTAACTACGGCAGAATTACCTTTACTCCTAACGTTCTCGTCAGATATAAGAAGAAGTTCATTGACGCCATCAATGCTCATAACAAGACCGCAGCAAAGCTGTCGGATATGGTAGGCGTTAAGTTCTCCGAGGTATCCACCTCGGTTGCTGATGAGATCATCAGATACGGCAAGATGATCAAGTTCCCCGAGATCGTATGCTGCAGGGAAGTGATCGAGACCGTTGACGGTATTGAGAGAACCGTTGGTGACAAGTGGCACGGATACGGTCTTTATACCGGAACCTCCGGCTCCGCTAAGGCGAACGGAGCGGCGCCCATTATGTCTGTGGGTGCTATGGGCTACGCAACAGATATGGGCGTGCCCTTCCTGAAGGCTGACTTCGACGGAATGACCATAATGGGTATGACACCCGGCGGCGTTCCTCTTATCGGCTTCAGTCAGACAGGCGAGACCTCGATTCCCTTCACAGGTACTCCTATGATGCTTACCGGTACGGATAGCTCGGTTGTACTTGCTGCGGGAGCTGAAGGTCAGGATTCGCTTATTCTCGGTGCGGCGAATGTTGCCGATCCTTACTCGGGTATAAACCGCAGAGGTGTTGACAACGAATATATCGACGAGGCCGAGGAGGACGCAAAGGATATTCATTCGGGCTGCGCGACAGAGACTCCTCTTGATCTTGAGGCCAAGATGATCGGCGAGAGATTCAGAAGAGCCCTCGGCGCGAGAAGCATGACAAGCGTTGACGGCGTTAAGAACTGGTGGAAGCTGGTTGGCAGCGAGATCAACGTAAGGCTTATGAGATGGCTGACCTTGAGACCCAAGGGCTTCCTCCGCTTCCTGCTTCCCAAGAACGACGAGTTCCTTGAGATCGTCAACACTAAGGTTACACCTCAGGATGCGCTGGCTCTTCAGAAAATCGCAAAGCTCGGCGGCATCATTGAGATAGAGTGTAAGAGACTGTACTCGGCTGTTAAGACCGGTGTCAGACGCTCTCAGAGAGTATTCAGCTCCTGGCTCCACATGGACATTCAGATCTATAACAATATGGTTAAGGAATACAACTCCGGCCGTGAGCGTTATATGCATCTTGAGCTTCTCTCTCTGACGATACCCGACACTATCGTATACAGAAAGACAGACAGACCTCCCACTCCCCCCGTTCTCAGCCTTCGTAACAGAGTGAAGCTTGATGAAACAAGCCCCGCAATTACGACGGATGAGATCTACGACAAACTTGTTGAATATGCAAGATCGGGCGCTACAAGATATGCAAGCCCGATAAGAAGACTTTGGGCGAAGCTTGTGACTATTCCCAAGCTTAACTTCCATTACAAGCGCGGACACCGTGCAGCGGTGCTCTCCTTGGTTACCAAGATCATTGTAAAGAGGTCTTCGAGAACATACCTAAGACGTCAGGATAACGAAAACCGCCATTACCGTATCAGATACGAGAAGGCCCGCTCGATGCGTCGCTATAACCGACACACACTTCGTGCTGTTGGAGCGGCGGGCGATCCTATCAAGTATCAGTCCAGGGTACACAAGGCGCTTCGTAAATACCTGTCTAGAAACTTCCGCATTGATTACAATATGCGTATCCGTCAGCTCATTTACAGAGCTCTCAGAATTGATCCCACGGTCTACTGGGTGGTTACGCTTGCCTTTGCTGCGGTGGCAGTTATTGCGGGTATTTTCATTCCCGATCAGCCCACGATTCAGGCCTTCGTATTCGTTGGAATTTGTTGGGCGGCACTGCCGATTGCATTCCTTTTGTTAAGAATTGTTTACGATATCGTTATGTTTATCGTCAGCTGCGTGCTTCTCGTTACGAGGAATATCTGGCTGATTAGATACGGCGCGAGAGACGTTGAGCGTAACCGCTACGGTGTGCTGCTCGACTGCTTCGTATCCGAGCAGTACAGACTGCTCCTTGCATGCGAGCGACTTCGTCAGAAGCCCAGGTCCACTTCGGCTAAGAAGATGCTGATCGCTACAGTAAACGATTATAACAAGAGAGCAGAGGTTTACTCCGAAAAGCTCAAAGTACCTATCAAGGCGGTTGAGACCACAACTCTTATTGACAAGCTGATCTCCGGCGACTCTCACATACTTAACGAGATTCAGAACTTCGTATATGTAAGAGAGCTGATTGAGAAAGTTGACAAACATCAGGTTGGCAAGACCCTCAGCGACAGAGAGCTTGGCGATCTTGTCGGTGAGATCAACGGTATCATTAACGGCATCAACCTTGCCGGCAGTGATAACAAGATTGCAGTCGACTTCCTTCAGGGAGCGATGGAAAGACTTATCAGCTACGTTCAGACCGGCATTAAGCCCACACAGAACGACAGGTTCGAGCTTAAGCGCGATCTGATCCAGGGTATGTCACAGTTCGATATAGGTCCCGGAAAGCAGGAGCTCTTCGCTAAGGACGTTATCGCTGTGGTAGATCAGCTTGGCGGCAGAGACAGTCGCAGGATCATAAGTGTTCTTGCAGAAGACAATATGATCATTTAAGGATTATTGAATAATAAATAATCCGAGAAATTAATTTAGTCAACCAAAAATAAAAATATTTAAATTTGATGGGAGCGTAAAAAGCGCTCCCGGAAGGAGAATTACAATGAGTAAAAAGCAACAGACCAGAGTAGAGCTTCTTGTTGAGAGCATTGCTGTAGAGAAGCAGATTCTTATCGAGATCTGTGACGATCTTGCAGCTTGCCGTGACGGCGGCGACAAGAAGGGCGCAAAGAAGGCTAAGAAGGATCTCGAGGCTCAGATCAAGAGGTACAACAAGCTTGTTGACGATTACAACAAGGCATCCGGTGAGAAGGCTCCCACCATTCCCTCCGATCTTCCCGAGCAGATCATGGCAGGCAACAACAACTACGGCATCGCAAGCGTAGGTAAGCCTGCATCCGCACCCGCAAGCGCATACAGCGCAAACATCAGCATTCTTGACGAGAAGGAGCTTAAGAAGTACCTCCAGAGAAGTGACAAGGCGCTTGAGAACGTTAGAACCAGACTTGAGACCACTGCAAAGCAGAAGGACGAGGCTTCCGGTTACAACAAGATCCTCCTTATCATCAACTGCCTCACCTATCAGAGATACATCATCGAGAGACTTGCTGAGAACCTCCACGTTTGCAACAAGCTCGAGGACAAGAAGAGAGTTAAGAACATCAAGAAGAACCTTCTTGCTGAGATCAAGGCTTACAACAAGATCGTTGACGAGTACGAGGTTCTTACCAGAAGCCATCTTACCCGTGCTTCCGAGTCCATTCCCGAGGACATCCTCGCAGGCAAGCCCTACACTCCCATTCCCGCAATCTCCTACACCGCTAACGATGGCACCGCTAGAAACAGCGACGCTGACGTTGCAGCAGTAGCAGCAGCCGCGGCAGCTTCTATCGAGGCAGCTAACACCAAGAAGAAGCACTCCAAGAAGTCCAAGGAGCTCGTTAAGAAGAGCGCACTTGAGGAGAAGGTTGCAGAGCAGGCTAACAAGGACCTTTCCGTTATCACCAAGGGCTACGACTTCAAGATCAGCCTTGTTGAGAGCCAGAAGGATATGTCCTACTACAGATTCGGCAAGAATCAGTTCGATATGAAGGCTCTTAAGAAGTCCGCTAACAAGAGAATCAAGGACGCTCAGAAGGCTCACAAGGCAGCTCTCAAGTACGAGGAGAAGGATAACTCCCGTTACTACGCAGTTATCACCAACGATCCCGTAACCATGAAGGCTAAGAAGAGAGCTGACAGAGTTAAGATCGCATCTCTCCGTACCGAGATGATGACCCTTCTTAACAAGAGAGACGAGATCAACTCCAAGCTTCTTTCCATCTACAACGGCTCTGAGGTAACTCTCGACGGTATCAGCATCAATCAGAAGTGGCGCCAGGTTAAGTCCGACGCAGCTGAGAAGTACGTTAACAAGAACCAGAAGCTCGCTAAGAAGATCTTCCGTCTTCCCGCATCCAGCGGTGAGAAGCAGAGACTCTACGGCCTCCTTAACAGCAACGTAGAAGCAGCTTCTACCCTCGCTCTTACCAAGTACCGCCTTAAGACCAAGGAGTACAAGAACGCTGCCGAGAAGAAGGCTCTTAAGAGAGACGTTAAGAATCTCAAGAAGCTTATGTCCCAGAACACCAAGGACATCAACTGGGCTATCAAGAAGATCAAGAAGCGTGTTTGAAGGGAAGATAAGACGTTCTGGTGGGTATCACTTTACCTTATCCTATTCGTTTTCGGAGTAGGCGTAGCAGTTCTTTATCTGCTATCGGAGGGCGTCGATTTAAGTTCTTTCTCTAACTTTATTTAATTAACAATTACGGAGGATAAAATATAATGGCTAAGAAAAATGCTGCAAATCTTGCGCACACTGAGGCTATCAAGACTCGTGCAGGAATGGCTGAAGCTCTTGAGCTTGAGAGACTTGAGCTCACCAAGGAGATGGAGAAGCTTATGAAGAAGTATGCAAAGGCTACCGGCAACAAGAAGCTCGGCAAGCGTTCGCACAAGGTAGGCAAGGCTCCTAACGACTTCAAGGCATAATAGTCTTAAATAAATTTCGGAAAAACTATTGCATTTTCCGAAACAGTATGATATAATACATACAGTTAATAGTGTTTTATGGGGCTGTCGCTTAGGCGACAGCCCCTTCACACTGCCTTTTGCCTGCGGTAAAAGGCAGGTTCCGTAGGGGCGAGCATTGCTCGTCCGAATGCAGAGTACAGAACTTTCACAAAGCACTTTGCAATTTGCTAATGAAAATTCTTTTAAAGGAAAGGACAAAGGTAATGAAAAAAAGCATCAGAGAAACCGTAAGAGAGGCGGTAGAGCCTACCATCACAGGTCTTGGATACGATATCTGGGACATCACCTATTCGAAGATCGGCGCAGACTATCACCTTGAGATCACCATCGACTCCGAGGCGGGCATCAACATTGAGGACTGCGAGAAGGTACACCGTGCCATCGATCCCATTCTCGACGAGGTCGACCCCATCGAGGGCTTTTATTACCTTGACGTATCCTCTCCCGGCGTTGAGCGTGAGCTTCGCACAGAGGAGCATATAAGACGCTCTGTTGGCGAGCGTGTAAGAGCTAAGCTCTTTGTAGCCAAGGAGGGTAAAAAGACTGTTACAGGCACTCTTTCTGCCTTTGAAGGCGGTAAGATGACCATCACCGAGGGTGAGGGCGAGATCATTCTTACCCAGAGCGAGATATCTAAGCTTACAACCGTATTTTTCGACGACTAAATAAGAAAGCAAATAAAATTAACATATATCATTAAAAAGGAAAGGAACGTATTATAATACGTGGTACAACGGAAAAATGAACGCAGATTTCTTCACCGCCCTTGACCTTCTTGAGAAGGAAAACGGCATTTCAAAGGAGTATATGATTTCACAGATCGAGCTTGCGCTTGCAAACGCTTGTCGCAGAGAGGTCGGTCCCACCACAGTTATCAGAGTTCAGCTTGACCCCAACAAGAAGGATATGAGAGTTTTCCAGCAGAGAACTGTTGTTCCCGACGGAGAGGTTTACGACGAGAAGTGCGAGATCTCCCTTTCGGCTGCAAAGGCGCTCTCCCGCCGCCATAAGCTTGGCGGAGTTGTTGAGACCGAGCTTAAGACCAAGGATTTCCGCCGTCTGTCCGCACAGGCAGGTAAGCAGATGATCGTTCAGGCGATCCGTACTGCAGAGCGTGAGAGACAGACCAGAGAGTACGAGGAAAAGCGTGAGGAGATCATCACCGCAGTAGTTGATAAGGTTGATACCACAAACGGTAACCTTATCCTTGACACCGGCACAGGCTATGCGACCCTTCTCCGTGAGGAGCAGATCCCCGGTGAGAGCTACGACGTAGGCGATAGAATCAAGGTATTCGTATCCGAGGTTAAGTCGGGCGAGACCAGAGGACCTATCGTAACCCTTTCCAGAGTTCACCCCAACTTCGTTAAGAGACTCTTCGAGCTTGAGGTTCCCGAGATCGCTGACGGAACCATTATCATCAAGGGCGTTGCCCGTGAGGCAGGCTCCAGATCCAAGGTTGCGGTTTACTCCCGTGACGAGAACGTAGAGGCAGTTGGCTCCTGTATCGGTAAGAACAGCATGAGAATCAATGCTATCCTTGCAGAGCTTGCAG
>CAZUJY010000043.1:0-13563 GCA_964620565.1 uncultured Ruminococcus sp.
ATCTGACTATCCCCAAAAAGAGGCTGCCTCAAATTTGCATTTGAGACAGCCTCTTTCTGATTATTTGTAAACTAAAATTGTCATTCCGTGCCAAGATCTAGGATTTTGACGCATTCCAAGGCGATCATTGGACTTGGCCCCGGACAAAATTAATCGTTATTTTCCTTGTCCTTTTCGTCCTCGTCGGACTGCTCGCTTTCATCGTCACGCCTGTCGAAGACGTGTACGCTCTCAACTCGGCGTCCGTCCATCTCGGTAACCTCAACGGCAATGCCGTACTCCTCGAAGCTGTCGCCAACCTCGGGGATCTTACCGAGAACCTCCATTGCCCAACCGCCTACGGTGACCGAGTCGATCTCTTGATCTATGTCAAGCTCGGAGAAGAAGTTTTCAATATTAGCTCGGCCGGAAACGATATATTCCTTCTCGCCGACCTCCTTGATCTCCTCGATTATCTCGTCGTGCTCATCCCAGATCTCACCGACGATCTCCTCGAGAATATCCTCAAGTGTAACTATACCTGCGGTGGAGCCGAACTCGTCGGTAACGACCGCCATGTGCATCTGCTTTTCCTGCAGCTCCTTCATAAGCTCGTTTACGGGCTGGGTAGTAGCAACGTAAATAACAGGCTTGATGATCTCGTGGAGCGGAACGCTTGCCTTATATGCAACGGTGTAGAAGTCCTTGTAATAAATAATACCTACAATGTTATCAATGCTCTCGTCATAGACGGGAAGTCTTGAGTAGCCCGACTCTGCGAACACCTTCGCCACCATATCCTTGGTAGCCGACGAGGGCAGGGCGGTTATGTCGATTCGGGGTGTAAAGATGTCGCCTACCTCAAGGTCACCGAACTCGATGGCGCTCTTGATAAGGTCGCTTTCCTCCTTATCAATGTCACCATCCTCCTCGGCCTCCTCGATAATGGAGATAAGCTCCTCTTCGGTCATACCCTGATCGTCGGTCTTCTTGAAGATCTTGGAGAGAAGCTTTTGCCAGCCGTTGAACACAAAGATAAGAGGGAAGAGAATTATACGCACCACGTTAATTATGGGCGCAGAGAAGAGCACAAAGCTTTCGGGATTATTCTTCGCCATAGTCTTGGGGGAGATCTCACCGAAGATAAGGATGATAACCGTCAGCGCCGCCGTGTTCGCCGCCGATGCAAGATCGCTGTTTGCGATAAGACTTGCAAATACCAGCGCGCCCATAGAGGATGCAAGTATGTTAACTATGTTGTTTCCGATAAGTATTGTAGAAATAAGCGAATCGTAGTTATCCGACAGCTTAAGCGCCAGGGCGGCCTTTTTGTTACCCTTTTCCGCCATGTTCTTAACTCGTATGCGGTTATAGGTGGAGAAGGCGGTCTCCGTAGCCGAGAAATAAGCCGATAAAATTACACAAACAACTATGATTATTATGTGAATTTCCATGATAAGTTTTCTTTTTAACTCTACCTTTCAAAAAATGTTTTTTTAGTATGTTATTCTTATGTTATTCTTTGGAAAAAACAGCAAAAAAAGGCATAACCGTACTCCCAAAAAGCGCGGCTAAGCCTGGACCTATTAATATTTAAGGGCGTTCACGTAACAAGTGTACCCGTCTGCGTCGTCCATATTTCCTCCAAAATAAAATTGCCCATCGGGCATTATACAACCACAATAATATCATATTCAGAAGAGAAAGTCAAGTGTTTTCCGCAAAATCTTCATTTTCACCCCAATTTAGCGGCATTTATTGACATTTTTGTTGCTCTGTGGTAAAATGTTGATAATGATTTTTCGAGAGGAGGGGCGGAGCAATATGATCTGCGCCTTTACAGGACACCGCAATATAAAGGCAGAGCATAGATCAAGGCTGTCGGGACTTCTTATGCGTGCGATTAATTACGCCTACGAGAAGGGCTGCCGCAAATTCATTACAGGCGGAGCCCTCGGCTTTGACACGGAGGCGGCAAGGCAGGTGCTGAGATTCCGTATCGATCACCCTGACGTATCGCTTATTCTTTTCCTTCCTTGTCTTGACCAGGACGCAGGCTGGAGCGCAGGCCAGCGTGACTCCTATGACTATATTCTCTCCTCGGCAAACGAGGTGCGCTACGTTTCGGAGAGCTATGACAGGAGCTGTATGAAGCGTCGCAATCAGGCTATGGCAGAGGAGTGCGATATGATGATCGCCTATGTCGGACGTGACCGCAGCGGAGCGTCACAGACTCTCAGGATGGCACGTGAGCTGTCGAAGGAAGCGTACAATCTATACCCCGAACTTGAAAAAGGCTCTTATTGAGCCTTTTAATTTTTTGTAAACAATCATTGTAAACAATTATTGCAAAATTGTAAAACTCCTCAATTATCCTTGTAAAAGTATTATTTTATATTGACAATTAAAAGATTTTATAGTAAAATATTGGATAGCAAGAATTTTAAGGAGTGTTTTATGGAACAATCAAAGCAGCTTTGGCTCTCACGTATTGCGAATGAGATCCGAAAGGACATTATCGAAGAGGTTTACAATGCAAAGTGCGGTCATCCGGGCGGATCTCTTTCCATTGCCGATATTATGACCTACCTTTACTTTGTGGAGATGAATGTTGATCCCGAGAATCCGAAGGATCCCGGCCGTGACAGATTTGTTCTGTCCAAGGGACATACTGCTCCCGCTCTTTACGCAGCACTTGCGGAGCGTGGATATTTTCCCAAGGAGGATCTTAAAACGCTGAGAAAGACTGCTTCCTATCTTCAGGGCCACCCCGATATGAAGGCTGTTCCCGGTGTGGATATGAGCACAGGCTCGCTGGGGCAGGGAATCTCCGCTGCCTGCGGTATGGCTCTTTCCTCAAAGCTTGACGGCAGTCCCTACCGTGTATATGCGGTGCTTGGCGACGGCGAGAGCGAGGAGGGGCAGGTTTGGGAGGCTGCGATGTTTGCGGCGCACTACAAGCTTGATAATCTTGTGGCGATCCTCGACCTTAACGGTCTGCAGATCGACGGCCCCATAACCGAGGTTATGAACCCCACTCCTCATGATGAGAAATTCCGTGCGTTCGGCTGGAACGTACTTACCATAGACGCACATGATTTTGATGAGATCGAGGCGGCCTTTACAAAGGCGAGAGAGCTGAAGGGCAAGCCCACCGCTATTATCGCAAAGTCCGTAAAGGGCAAGGGCGTTTCCTATATGGAGAACGCTTGCGAGTGGCACGGTCAGGCGCCCAAGGAGGATCTCTATAAGGTTGCTATCAGCGATCTTGAAAAAATCGGCGAAACACTTAAGTAAGGATCGGTGACGGATATGGCAGAAAAGAAGGCAACCAGAGAGGGCTTTGGCGCCGCTCTTGCAGAGCTTGGCGATAAGTATGATTTCCTTGTTCTTGACGCAGACCTGGCGGCTGCTACCAAGACAGGTATGTTTAAGAAGAAATTTCCCGACAGATTCTTCGACTGCGGTATTGCAGAGGGAAATATGATGGGCGTTGCGGCGGGTCTTGCCGCTACGGGTAAGAAGGTGTTTGCTGCCAGCTTTGCGATGTTCTCGGCAGGCAGATCCTACGAGCAGATCAGAAACTCCATCGGGTACCCCCATCTTAACGTAAATATTGTAGGCACTCACGCCAGCATCACCGTAGGTGAGGACGGCGCAACCCACCAGTGCAACGAGGACCTTGCGCTTATGCGTAACATTCCCGGTATGACGGTTATCTGTCCTGCCGATGCCACCGAGGCATTTGCGGCTGTGGAGGCGGTGCTTAACCACGACGGTCCCTGCTACTTAAGATTTGGCAGATATCCCGTTCCCAACCTTACCCCCGAGCTTTTACCCGACTATAAGTTTGAGATAGGTAAGGGAATCGTCTACCGAGAGGGAGGCGACGTTACCATTGTTGCAAACGGCTACATGGTGCATCTTGCGCTTGAGGCGGCGGATATTCTTAAGGCGGAGGGCATCTCTGCGGAGGTTATCAATATCCACACCTTCAAGCCCTTTGACGCTGAGCTTGTAGTTGCGTCGGCAAAGAAGACGGGCGCAATCGTCACCGCCGAGGAGCATAGCATCAAGGGCGGTCTTGGCTCTGCGGCATGCGAGGCTGTGTGCGAGAGATATCCCGTTCCCGTTCTCCGTGTGGGCGTTGAGGATAAATTCGGCAGAAGCGGACAGGTACCCGAGCTTCTCGAGCTTTACGGGCTTACCGCCGAGAATATTGCGGCTAAGGCAAGGCTTGCAATATCTATGAAGCCGTCCAAGTAATTGCCGGGCGGTCTAAAATACAGCTGTGGAAAAGAGAGGACATAAAATGAAACGTATTTTACTTAAGCTTTCGGGCGAGGCCCTTGCAGGAGAAAATAAAGAAATTTACGATATGACCTTCGTTGACAAGGTTGCCGCGGCCATCAAGGAGTGTAGCGACAAGGGTCACGAGATCGCGGTAGTTGTTGGCGCAGGCAACATCTGGCGTGGCAGAGCAGGTGGCGAGATGGATCGCACCGATGCCGACCGTATGGGTATGCTTGCAACCGTTATCAACTCTATCTGTATGAAGGACGCCCTTATCCGTGCGGGTGCAGAGGCGACTGTTATGACAGCCGTTCCTATGTATCCCTTTGCCGAGGTATATTCGGCTCAGGCGGCTAAGACGGCGCTCTCCGAGGGCAAGATCGTTGTGCTTGGCGCAGGACTTGGTATTCCCTTCCTGTCCACCGACACTGCCGGCGCTGTAAGAGCAGCCGAGATCGAGGCTGATGCGATCCTTATGGCGAAGAGCGTGGATTACATCTACGACGACGATCCCAGAAAGAATCCCAAGGCTAAGCCTATCAAGGAGATCAAGGCATCCGAGGTTCTTGCGAAGAATCTTCAGGCTATGGATGCGACCGCAACCGCATTCTGTCTTTCTACCGGTATGCCTGTTAAGCTCTTCGGACTTAAGACCCCAGACGATATTGTCAAGGCGGTTACCGAGGGCAAGTGCGGAACCGTTATCAGCGCAGAATAATTAATTTTGAAATAAATAACTGAAAGGTGAATAATTATATGAAGCTTGACACTAAGATTTACGAAGAAAAGATGAAGAAGACCATATCTTCTTATTCCGAGAACCTGTCTACCATCAGAGCGGGCAGAGCAAACCCCGACGTGCTTAAGAAGATCGCCGTTGACTACTACGGCTCTCCCACACCCATCTCCTCTATCGCAGAGATCAAGGTTACCGACGCACGTACCCTTACCATCACCGCATGGGATAAGTCCATTATGAAGGGCATTGAGAAGGCTATTCTCATCTCCGATCTTGGCATCAATCCTCAGAACGACGGTAGCTGCATCCGTCTTAGCTTCCCCCCTATGACCGAGGAGCGCAGAAAGGATCTGTCCAAGCAGATCTCCAAGATGGGTGAGGACGCTAAGGTTGCTGTTCGTAACATCCGCCGTGATGCTAACGACAAGATCAAGGCAGACAAGAAGAATTCTGTAATGACCGAGGACGAGGCAAAGAGCTCTGACAAGAACGTTCAGGACCTCACCGACAAGTACATCAAGGAAATCGACAATATCACCGCAACAAAGACTAAGGAAATAATGGAGATATAAGATCTCACGAAAGAGGGTTACTCATTGGGTAATAAGGAATTACGCTCGGTTGCTATTATCATGGACGGCAACGGCAGATGGGCGAAGAGACGTGGACTTTCACGCAGCGAGGGACATAAGGCAGGCGCAAAGGCGGTTGCAAGCGTTCTTCGTATGTTTCGTGAGGTTGGCGTCAATTATCTGACGCTCTATGCCTTTTCGACTGAAAATTGGAAAAGGCCGAAGGAGGAGGTAGATGCTCTTATGGAGCTTATATACTCCTATATCGACGGCGTTGTGCTGAAGTCATTAGCCGAGAACAAGGATCTGTCTGTAAGATTTATCGGCGACAGATCGGCGCTTCCGAAGAAGCTACAGGATAAGTGTGCCGAGGCGGAGAATATGGCGAGCGACACAGCCTTTGTCTGCAACGTTGCTCTCAATTACGGCGGCCGTGACGAGATAGTTAATGCGGTCAACCGTGCCATCGCCGACGGTCACAGCGAGGTAAACGAGGAGATCATGTCGGGGTATATGTATACCCACGGCACGCCCGATCCCGATCTTATCATCAGGACAGGGGGAGATTTCCGCATTTCCAACTTCCTGCTCTGGCAGAGCGCCTATTCCGAGATTATCATACTTGACACTCTCTGGCCGGATTTCGGGCGTGAGGACGTTGACAGATGTATTGCCGAATTTAATTCCAGGCGACGTCGCTTCGGCGGTCTTGATCCCAAGGATTCGTGAGGTTAGTTTTTTATAATGAAACAGAGAATTTTAACATCAGTGGCTATCGTTGCGATAATGCTGCTGTTGGCAATCCTTTCGGGTACGATAGTGTATCCCATCGGCCTTGCGGTGCTTGCCGTTATCGCCGTGTTTGAAATACTGAGGGTAATGGGTGCGCATAAGAAATTTGCGCTCTCTATCCCCGCATACCTTCTTGCTGCCGCATTTCCCATAATCGCCTATTTTGTGAAGCATGAGTATATGATATACTTCCTTCTCGCGCTTGCGGCGGCTATGTTCGTTTATATGCTGTGGCTTATGGCGATCAGCGTGTTCTCGAAGGGCAAGGTTGCCTTTTCGAGGATCGCAGAGGTATTTATGGCCGTGACCTACGTCTCGGTATCCTTCTCCTCGCTGACCATCCTTAGATATTACGATCAAAATTACGGTCTGCTGATGGTAATACTTGCATTCGTGATCCCCTGGATCTGCGACGTGTTCGCCTACTTCTGCGGCTACCTGTTCGGTAAGCATAAGCTCATACCCGAGGTCAGCCCCAAGAAGACTGTTGAGGGCGCTATCGGCGGCGTGGTATTTTCGGCTATTGCCTGTGCCGTATACGGCCTTGGCGTAGATCTTATTATTACAGACGTTAAGGTAAACTACCTTATTCTGCTTCTTTTCGGCGCAGTTCTCTCGGTGGTATCCCAGCTTGGCGACCTTGTTGCCTCTCTTATCAAGCGTGAGTACGGCGCAAAGGATTATGGCAGAATATTCCCCGGCCACGGCGGAATTATGGACAGATTTGACTCGGTCCTTGCCGTATCCACCATTCTTTTGATACTTTGTATTCTGGTACCCCCTTTTACAGCAGTATGAAATAATGCCGCCAATGGGTGAGGGCTGATTTCTCGGCTTTTGCTTACGGCGGCTTTTGATCCCGGAGATTTTTATGACGAAAACAATAGCCGTTCTGGGCGCAACCGGGTCTGTGGGAATGCAGACCCTTGAGGTTTCACGCACCAGAGGATATAAAATAGATTTTCTTTCCGCAGGCCGCAACAGCGCACTTGCCGAGCGACTTGCCAGGGAGTTTCGACCCAGGGCGGTGGCTATGGCGGATCCCCGTGCCGCAGCAGAGCTTAAGTTCCGACTTCGTGATACACCCATCACCGTTCTATCGGGTGAGGCAGGTATCTGTCAGGGCGTAGGCGAAAGCGGCGCCGACACCGTGGTCAACGCCATACTCGGTAAGGCGGGACTTGCTCCCACCCTTGCCACCATTGAGGCGAAGAAGCGCCTTGCCCTTGCAAACAAGGAGTCGCTGGTTATCGCAGGCGATATCGTGATGAATTATGCAAAGAAAATGGGCGTGGAGATACTTCCCGTCGACAGCGAGCATTCGGCAATTTTTCAGTCGCTTCATTCGGGCAGACGCTCGGAGGTAAAGCGGCTTATTCTCACCGCCTCGGGCGGTCCCTTCTACGGGCGGAGCAGGGCAGAGCTTGAGAGGATAACTCTTTCCGAGACTCTGGCTCATCCCACTTGGAAGATGGGCAAAAAGATCACCGTCGATTCCGCAACCCTGATGAACAAGGGCTTTGAGATAATCGAGGCGGCTCATCTTTTCTCTATCAGTCCCGACAAAATTCAGGTGGTTATCCACCGTGAGAGCATACTTCACTCGGCGGTTGAGTATATTGACAATAGCATAATAGGTGAGTTTTCGCTTCCCGATATGCGTATGTGCGTGCAGTATGCAGTTGACTATCCCGACAGATGTGAGAGCATCTGCGCGCCTCTTGACCTTATCTCGCTTGGCAGAATGACCTTCGCATCCCCCGATACGTCGGCGTTCCCTCTGCTTGATATGGCAAAGCGTGCCTTCTTTGAGGGCGGCGGCTGTCCTGCGGTGCTTAATGCGGCGGACGAGGTGGCTGTCTCGGCATTCCTTAACGGTAAGATCTCCTTCGCCCGTATTCCCGATGTGGTGATAAACACCTATGAGATGGTTCGTGGCGCAAGATATGCCGCAGGCCTTGAGCAGATCCTTGCCGCCGACAAGGAGGCAAGACGTGTAGCCGAGGGCTACGTAAAATAATATAGATTTTTATTCAGGAGAAACAGAATTGAACATAATCCAAACGATCCTTATAGCAATTTTAGTTTTCGGCTTTTTGATTTTCATTCACGAGTTCGGTCACTATATTTTTGCAAGAATCTTCAAGGTGACCATTACTGAATTCTCTATCGGTATGGGTCCGAAGCTCGTATGGTATGAGTCCAAGAAAACAGGTATTAAATACGCGCTTTCCGCCATTCCCTTCGGTGGATACGTTGCTATGGTTGGCGAGGACAGCGAGAGCGACGATCCCAACGCCTTCAACAAAAAGCCCGCCTGGCAGCGACTTATTATTACCGTTGCAGGCGCTACCGTCAATATTCTTGCAGGCTTTATTGCTATAACCATTCTTGCATCCATTGTTAATTTCGGTGATACCACTGTTGCTAAATTCGGTGAGATCCCCGGGGTTAGCGAGTCCTCTGCAGACACGGGTCTTATGGAGGGAGATAAAATTATTGAGATAAACGGCAAGAGCGTAAGATTTGCCGACAAGCTCTCTTATGAAATTATGAGAAACGGCGATAAGCCGGTTGACCTCGTAGTTATCCGTGACGGTAATAGGACCGAGCTGAGTGGCGTTAAATTCCCTGTTATTGAGGAGCAGGGACAGACCTTCGGCGTGATGGACTTCTCTCCCTATGCGGTGGAGAAGAATCCCATAACCGTCCTTGACTACGCCTTCTCCAAGTCCTTCCTGATCGTTAGAATGTGCTGGGAATCTATTTATGACCTTATTATCGGCAGATACACCGTTGCAGCCGTCTCGGGTCCCATAGGCATCGGCGAGGTTATCGGCGATGCGGCAAGTCAGGGTCCCGACGTGCTTCTGAATATGGCGGCGCTCATCAGCATCAATCTGGGTGTTATGAACCTGCTTCCCATTCCCGCTCTCGACGGCGGCAGAACCGTGCTTATTCTTGTTGAGATGATAACCAAAAAGAAGGTTCCTGCGAACATTGAGGCAAAGATAAATGCCATCAGCCTTGCGTTGCTGCTTGGACTTTCGGCGCTTATTATGGTAAAGGACGTTATCGGACTCTTTAAATAACGGAGAAAACACTTGAAAAATAGCTATTACAGAAGACCGAGCAGGCAGGTCAGGGTGGGCAATACTCTTATCGGAGGCGGTTCACCGATCACCGTTCAGTCTATGACAAACACCGACACTCACGATATAGAGGCGACCTATCGGCAGGTTATAAGTCTTTGCCGGGCGGGCTGCGATATAATCCGTATCACCGCACCGGACGTGGAGTCGGTTAACACCTTTAAGGTGCTTCGTGAGAGGGGAATAGATATTCCTCTTGTAGCGGATATTCATTTTGACTATAAAATAGCCCTTGCCGCAGTGAAGGCAGGGGTTGATAAAATACGCATTAATCCCGGAAATATCGGCAGCGAGGAGAAGATCAGCGAGGTTGTCCGTGCCTGCCGTGAGTACTCTGTTCCAATAAGAATAGGTGTAAATTCGGGATCGCTTGAGCCTTCAATTTTAAAGAAATACGGCTCACCCACCGCCGAGGCTCTGGCGGAGTCTGCTATCCGTCACGCAGATATTCTTCGTGAGAGGGATTTTTCGGATATTATCATTTCGGTCAAGTCCTCCGACGTGCAGACTATGATAAGGGCGAACCGCATCCTTGCGGAGAGGACCGACTGTCCTCTCCACCTTGGCGTTACCGAGGCGGGAGCGAGAGAGCGTGCGCTTATCAAGAGCAGTATAGGCGTGGGTACCCTTCTTTCCGAGGGCATTGGTGACACTATACGTGTATCTCTTACCGACGATCCCACCCGTGAGATCTCTGCGGCAAGGGCGATACTCAATTCGCTCGATCTGTCAGAGATGCGTGGTATGGACATTATCTCCTGTCCCACCTGCGGCAGAACGAAGATCGACCTTATCTCACTCCTCTCGGAGTTTGAAGAAAGGGTAAGGGCAGAGGGGCTTGAGAGAAAAAATATAAAGGTCGCTCTTATGGGCTGTGCGGTAAACGGTCCGGGCGAGGCTCGTGAGGCTGACATCGGTATTGCGGGCGGTATAGGCGAGGCTCTGCTCTTTAAAAAGGGCGAGATCGTCAGAAAAATTAAGGAAGACAGCCTTCTCGACGCGCTTATCGATGAGATCAGGGCTATGTAAAAAGACTAAAGGGAAACGAAATGCAGCAGGAAAAGAAATTCTTTGACATATTTTCAAGATATAAGCCCTCCGAGGAGAAGCGCAGCCTTCTTATGCGGGGGCATTCGTTGCGCCTTCGTGTTGCAAAGGATCCTATGCGTGTAGAGCTTGACATCTCCTTCGACTATCACGAGGACGCCGAGCTTATTTATGAAATTGAGGACGAGTGCCGCGAGCTTTACTCGGCTCAGTCCTTTAAGATACTTCCTCACTTCAAGCCCGAGTGCTTTGACATTCGCTTCTTTGACGAGGTAGCCTGTGAGGCGGCTCTTTGCGGCGCTGTGACTCACGGATTCTTCAGCGGGGCAAGGTATTACGACCAGGGCGGCGTTATCACCGTTGCCATTCCCTTCTGCGATGCGGGCGTTGATTTTGTAAAGCGCTCGGACACCGAGTCTATTCTTGCCAATATTCTCCGCTCAAGATACGGCATCAACCGTACCGTGAACGTGGTATGCGGCGACGGAGCGGAGGAGCGCAGCCGTATGCTCCGTGAGAGAAGGAATGAGCGTCTTGCCAATGCCGAGCGTGAGAACGCAGAGCGCTATATTGCCGAGAGAGAAAAGGCGGCGAGAGAGCAACAGGAGCGTGCGAGAGCCGAGGATCCTACATACGATTTCGAGGCAAAGTCGGGCATTTCCTCTGCCACAGGTATTGCCGAGGCAGTGGGCGATTCCGTCTATAAGATGGGCGCCACTATATACGATTTTGCAGGCGGCGAGGCGATCTTTGGCGAGGATTTCGCTATCGACACACCCACGCCACTTGCCGACGCACCCAAGTCCCACGGCCGTGCGGTATTCCTTGGAACCGTCTTTGACGTCAGTATGAAGGAAACACGTGCGGGAGATAAGACCAACTGTGTGATCGGCATTTCCGACGGCGCTTCGGCTATTTATGTAAAGAAAACTTTACCGAACGAGGAGTTAGACTGGATAAAAGGGCTGAAATCGGGCACTCACGTTGCCACGCTTGGCAGAGTGCAGGCGGATAAATTTGACAACGAGCCCTACGTATCTCCTATCTCCATAAAGAAGATCTCCACCGTCCTTCGTACCGACGGAGCGGAAAAGAAACGTGTGGAGCTTCATCTCCATACCAATATGTCCCAGATGGACGCTATCATCACTCCTAAGGAGCTTGTTGATACTGCGCTTCGCTGGGGTCATAAGGCTATTGCCGTTACCGACCACGGCAACGTTCAGGCATTCCCCGAGGTTATGCTTGCGCTTGAGAAATCCAAGTCCGACCTCAAGGTCCTCTACGGCACCGAGGCATACTTTGTAAACGATACCGCAAAGTGCATTTTCGGTAAAAAATATCCCGCCTTCACCGATGAGATGGTCTGCTTCGATATTGAGACCACAGGTCTCTCCAACCGTACCTGTAAGATCATCGAGATCGGTGCGGTAAAGATCAAGGCGGGCAAGATTATAGATAAATTCAACATCTTCGTTGACCCGGAGTGTCCTATTCCCGAGGAGATAACGAAGCTTACCTCTATCACCGACGAGGACGTAAAAGGCGCTCCCAAGGAGAGAGAGGCGCTGGAGCAGTTCTTTGCCTTTGCAGGCGAGGAGCTTCTGATCGCCCATAACGCAAGCTTCGATATCGGCTTTATCCGTGTTGCCGCCGAGCGACAGGAGATGCCCTTCAACAACTCCTATCTCGACACCGTAGGTCTTTCGAGATACGTAAATCCCGAGCTTAAAAATCATAAGCTGGATACCATAGTTGAGCATTACAAGATCGGTGATTTTCACCATCACAGAGCGTCTGACGACGCAGAGGTGCTTGCACGTATCTTTATTGAGATGCTTAAAAGGCTCAAAAAGGAGGGTATCCTTGACTTTGAGAGCGTGATTGCTGCAATGAGCGAAACGGTCGATCCCGTAAAGCTTCCCGCATATCACATGATCATTCTCGCAAGAAACAAGGAGGGTCTTAAAAACCTCTATAAGCTTATCTCCTACAGCTATCTTAACTATTACGGTGGCTTTGGCAGACAGAAGAAGGTGCCGAGAATTCCCAAGACCGTTCTCGATCAGCACAGGGAAGGGCTTATCATAGGCTCTGCATGTGTATCGGGCGAGCTTTACAACGCAATTCTCGACGGCAAAAAGGCGGAGGAGATCGAGGAGATCGCAGAGTATTACGATTATCTTGAGATCCAGCCTCTCTGTAACAATCGCTTCCTTATTGACGAGGGTAGGGTTGCCGACGAGGAGGCTCTGCGTGAGATAAACCGTCGTATTCTTGCTCTTGGCAGAAAGCTTGGCAAGCCGGTCTGCGCCACCTGTGACGCTCACTTTGTCAACAAGGAGGACGAGATCTACCGCCGTATTCTCCTTGCTGGTATGAAGTTCAAGGACGCCGATAAGGACGAGCCTATATATCTCCGTACCACCGACGAGATGCTTGAGGAGTTCTCTTATCTTGGCGAGGCCGACGCATTTGACGTTGTTGTCACAGCGCCGAACAGGATCGCCGATATGTGCGAAAAAATCAGACCTATTCCCGAGGGCAGATACGAGCCCGATCTTCCGGGCGCAAAGGAAGAGCTTGTAAGCTCCTGTTGGCAGCGTGCTCACGATTGGTATGGCGACGATCTTCCCGATATAGTTAAAAACCGACTTGACAGAGAGCTTACTTCTATTATCAACAACGGCTTTGCGGTGCTTTATATGATTGCCGTTAAGCTTGTCGCATATTCCGAGAGCCTGGGCTACCAGGTTGGATCTCGAGGCTCGGTTGGATCATCCTTCGTTGCAACCATGTCGGGCATTTCGGAGGTTAACCCTCTGCCACCCCATTACAGATGTCCCAAGTGCCGCTATTCCGAGTTCTTTACCGACGGATCTGTGGGCTCGGGCTTCGACCTGCCCGATAAGGTATGTCCCGTTTGCGGTGAGATGCTCTATCAGGACGGCCACGATATTCCCTTCGAGACCTTCCTCGGTTTTTACGG
>CAZUJY010000044.1:0-13434 GCA_964620565.1 uncultured Ruminococcus sp.
CTCGGTAAGCTCCTTTTTAATAAGGCTCATTTCTTTTCCTCCGAAATGTATATATTTTTAATTTTATTTTTTTAGTTAAGCCATAATATTTTACACCATAAAAACACTTTTGTCAATAGAGAACTTGAAGTTTTATGGTCTTTTTTACTAAAAACGAGGCCCATTTTTCGTCTTTTTGACTATTTTGAGTATTTTTCGTCGTATTTTCCCGAAAATTAAACAATAGGCTTTGGTGTAAACTTAAGGTAATCGGCAGAAATAATGTGCATGTCGATACCCTCGTATTCGAAGTGGGGCGAAACTGTATAGTTGCCGTGAATGTGTCCGAAATAGACACGCTTCACACCGTATTCCTTAAGCGCCTCGATAAGTCCGTCGGATGCCTTTCCGTTCCAGAAGGGAGGAAAGTGCATAAATACGATTATCTCCTTTTCGGGTGACTTTTCCTGCAGCCTCTTCGCCTCCGAAAGACTTGCTCTCAGGCGCAGATTTTCTCTGTTCGTAAGCTTCGGGAAATCTGCATTGTCGGGCGCATTCGCTGCGTCCTCGTCATTATACCAACCACGTGTACCGGCGATAATAAATTTCTCGTCCTCATGCGCATTGTTATAGAGGAAGGATATGCTTTCGATTCCGCATTTTTCGAAAAATGCCTGATGCTTTCGCATAGTGCTCCACCAGAAATCGTGGTTGCCCTTGCCGATGATTTTCTTTCCGGGCAGGGCATCTAAAAACCTGAGATCGCTCTCCGCCTCCTCAAGCGACAGCGCCCAGGAAACGTCTCCGGGAATTACTACGGTGTCCTCCTCGGTGATAAGATGCCGCCAATTGTTTTCTATCCTTAACATATAATCTGCCCAGGATTTTCCAAAGACTTCCATAGATTTATTCGTTTTGTCAAAGGTAGACAGATGCAGATCCGCTATGGTATACAGCGACATAAAATCATCCTTTCCCGATCAAAATGACCGTGACTTGTATAAAAAATCTCTGTCGGCTAATAATAAAACTGCCGTGGTGCTTTTAGCGGTAAAACAGAGAAAAGAGGGAATTTAAAATGGAAGACAAAAAGCTTTATAACGATTGTAAGTGCGATGCCTCAAAGCACATCAAGGGAATCAAATGCGACGTTAAGAACTGCGTTTATCACGCAGATCAGAACGCTTGCTACGCAGGCTGTATCTCGGTAGGTCCCAGAGAGGCCGATTGCTCGGCTCATACCAACTGCGCAACCTTCAAGCCCCGTGAGTGCTGATTAGTTAACGAAGTTAAAAACAGCCTCTGACATCTCCGCCTTCTCACAAACGTCAAGGTGGATGGGCTGAGCCTTCAGTACGTTCAGCAGGGGAGCGGGAATCTCCACGCCGCTTACCTCATTAAGCCTTGCAGGTGCGTCAAGATCATCCTCGGGCTTTTCGCCTGTAAGTGACAGAAGCACGTCGCCTGCAAATTTATATGCTGATGCGGTGGAAACCACAAGCATCGCTGACTTCGCCTCGGAGTCGCTCATATACCGCTCTGCCGCAGAAAGGGCAACGGCTGTATGGGTGTCTATGAGGCGATTTTCATTTGTATATGCGCGCTTGACCGTAGCCATGCACTCATCCTCGTCGGTGAAATAACCGACAAAGCTCTCACGAAGCAGCATAAGCTCATCCTCGGTCAGCGCATATCTGCCGCACTCGGCAAGCTCCTTCATAAGAGCGGCGCATCTCTCACTGCCATAGAGCAGGTAGAGAAGCCTTTCAAGGTTTGAGGAAATAAGTATATCCATAGAGGGGGACATAGTAGCGTAGAATTTACGGTTTCTGTCATAAACGCCCTCGGTCAGGAAGTCTGTAAGAATATTGTTTTTATTGGATGCGCAAACCAGCTTGCCAATAGGCAGACCCATTTTCTTTGCGATATAGCAGGCGAAAATGTTGCCGAAATTACCCGTAGGAACGCATACATCAATAGATTCGCCAAGCGAGATCCTGCCGCTGTTATACATATCGCAGTATGCGGATACGTAGTAAACTATCTGGGGAACAAGTCTGCCCCAGTTGATGGAATTTGCGCTGGAGAGGAATACGCCCCTTTTATCAAGCTCCTTCGCTATCTCGCCGTCGTAGAATATTTTCTTAACTCCGTTCTGCGCATCGTCAAAGTTGCCGACGATACCCATGACCGATACGTTCTTGCCCTCTTGGGTCTGCATCTGGCGCTTCTGCACACGGCTGACACCGTCGATGGGGTAGAACACCTGTATTTTAGTTTCGGGAACGTCACGGTAGCCCTCAAGGGCAGCCTTGCCTGTATCACCCGAGGTAGCAACGAGTATAAGAGCCTCTCTTTTCTCACCGCACTTTCTGAGCGCACGTGTAAAGAGACGGGGCATTATCTGAAGCGCCATATCCTTGAAGGCGCAGGTAGGACCGTGCCACAGCTCGAGCATATATCTGTCGCCCGATAGCCTGGTGATGGGAGCAGGCGAGGGAACGAACTTATCATCGGAATATGCCGCAGAAGCATCCGAGAGCAGCTCATCGTAGCCGTAATCGGTAAGGAATAGCGATAGAACGCTCGCCGCTCTTTCGGGGTAGGAAAGTGCGGAAAGCTCTTTTATATATTCAAGATCAATGGTAGGAATGCTCTCGGGCATAAAAAGACCGCCGTCACTTGCAAGACCGGTCTTGATTGCGTATGCAGAGCTGACCCCCTCGGGATGCGCTCCTCTTGTGCTTATGTATTTCATAATGCGGATCCCTCTTTTTTCTTCTTGTAGTAGTATCCTTTGTCGAAGGCGGTGTTCTTGTCAAAAGCGTCTTCAATATGCTTGACTTCCTTGATCCTTCCGAATTTTCCACCGTCCTCGGTGTACACCTCGATAATGTCAAGACGAAGTCTTGTGTCCGACGGATTGTGGCTATGATAATAGCTCGCCGCCTTAATTATTTTTCTCTGCTTTTCGGGTGTGACCGAGGAGCTGGGACGGGCTTCCTTGTAGCCAAGGTATTTAACGTTCCTCGTCTTTACTTCCACGAATGCGGTCACGTTGTCCTTCCTTGCAATAATATCAATCTCCGCACCGAGAGCGGTGTAGTTTCTCTTAAGGATCTTATATCCCTTCTTCCGAAGAAGCCTTGCCGCCGCCCGTTCACCGAGATTTCCTATTATCCTCTTTGGAGTCAGAATTTCAAGTATTTTCATTTGTCAAGAAATTTAAGGAAGCTCTTTCTGTAAATAGGCGCAGGGCCGTATTTCTTTACCGCTTCCATATGATCTTTAGTAGGGTATCCCTTGTGCTTTGCAATTCCGTACTCGGGATATGCGGCATCAAGCTCAATGCACTGTCTGTCACGGGTCACCTTTGCAAGAATGGAGGCCGCAGCAATAGAGTAGCTCTTTGCGTCGCCCTTTACAACCGTCTCGGTGGGAATATCAAATCCACGTGAGCAGTTTCCGTCGATCAGCGCAAAATCGGCCTTAACGGGCAGAGCCTCAACCGCTCTGCGCATTGCAAGCATGGATGCGTTAAGTATGTTGATCTCGTCGATCTCCTCGGGGCTGGCCTCGGCAATAGCGTATGCTATTGCCTTTTCCTTGATTATATCGAAAAGCTGCTCACGTTTTTTCTCGGTCAGCTTTTTTGAGTCGTTAAGCCCCTCTATCTCAAGTCCGCGGGGAAGAATGACCGCTGCCGCTACAACAGGTCCGCAAAGGGGGCCTCGCCCCGCCTCGTCAAGTCCGCATACGGCAGTATAACCCTCGGCGTATCTTTTTTCTTCATATTCAAAGCTAGGCATAATATTTCTCCAAATTATCTGTCAGTGGGCACTTCAAGAGTGATCCTGCCGATCTTACCGCCACGAAATTCGTCGAGCAGCATGTCCGAGCATCTCTTATGATTGATCTCGCCGCCGCTGATAAGGAAGCCACGCTTCCTTCCCACAAGCTCAAAGAGGTCGTAGGAGTCAATCCCATCCACCTCGTCGGGTGTAAGCTTATATCTTGCCATAAACTGCTCGGGCGCAACCTTCATAAGTCTTGCGCAAAGTATCATAGCTATCTCCTCGGTGTCCAGTATCTGATCTCTGATAGCGCCGGTCATAGCAAGGTTTTCACCCACCGTCTGATCCTCAAATTTAGGCCAGAGAACGCCGGGCATATCAAGAAGGTCAAAGCCTATCTTTGTAGGTACCCACTGCTTGTCCACGGTAACGCCGGGACGGTCCTCGACCCTCGCCTTTTTGTTTCCTGCAATTCGGTTGATAAGCGAGGATTTTCCAACGTTGGGAATACCTACTATCATAGCCTTCAGCTTTCTGCCGTCCATACCCTTAAGGTGATAGCGCTCCAGCTTTTCAGCCATAACATCTCTCACCGCATCGGCAAGAGCCTCGATACCCGCACCGGTGGTAGAGTCGATAACGACCACACGCTCGCCACGCTTTGCATAGGCATCCACCCATCTCTGAGTCTTGTTAGGATCTGCAAGAGTGGATTTTGTGAATACGGTGACCTTTGGTTTTCCGTTTATTAAAGAATCTATTTCGGGGTTCTTCGAGCTGTACGGAATTCTCGCATCCAGAAGCTCTATAATAATGTCCACCTCGGATAGGCACTCGCGCATCATGCGCTTGGTCTTGGCCATATGCCCGGGGAACCACTGTATCGGATTAGTTGCCATTTTATTTTCCTTTTTGGCTTGAATTGTGTTTAGTCTACGGCTCCGAATTTATCGAAGGGGAAGAATCTGAAGAGAACCTTACCAAGTATACAGTCGGTTCTGATAGGACCCATTCCGGGATCGCAGGAGTCGGTGGAATTAAGTCGGTTGTCGCCCATAACGAAAACTTCGTTTTCGCCAAGAGTGATAGGTCCGCAGGCGTCAAGATGTCCTGTGCTTGCGTAATAGGCGTAATCCTCCTCAAGAGGATTGCCGTCAATGTATACGGTAACGCTCCTGCCGCCGTCGTTTATTTTAACCTCGACGGTCTCGCCGGGAAGACCGATAACACGCTTGATAACAGTCTTCTTAAGTGCGGTGGAATAGTCCTCAAAAACTACAATATCGCCTCTCTCGGGGGTGTAGAACATATCGGATATAAACAGTCTGTCGCCGTCCTCAAGTGTGTTTTTCATAGAATCACCCTCGACCTTCGAGCTCTTGAATACAAAGGAGGTAAGGATCATTACCACAGCCAAAACAAAGACGAACATCTCGGCAAGATCAAATATCCAATCGATCTTCCTGGGATTCTCGGGATCGTATTCTGCCTGCTTGTCCTCGTCCTCGGGTATAGCCGTCTCGGGTTCGGTGAAATCACCATTGCCGAAGCTCATTGACAGCTGAAAGCTATCGTCGATCGGGCTTTCGCCGAGATTAAAGTCGGGCGCGGCCTCAGTCTCGGGCTCATCGATCATGATCTCGCTCTCGTCTACCAGCTCCTCGTACTCCTCGGGGGCAAGGGTAATATCCTCATTCCACTCGGACTTATCCTCGGGCTGTTCCTTAGGCTCTTCCTTTTTCGCCTTCTTCTTGGGCTGCTGCTTTTTAGGAGCTTTACGAAGATATTCCTCCTCGTATTCCTTCCTCTGCTCCTCCTCGGATACAGGATCCTCCTCGGGCTCTATCTCGGTCATCTCTGCCGCCTCGGCAAGATTCTTACCGATAAGAGAGCGATATTCGGCCATAAACGCCTCGAAGTCTATCTGCTCTTCCCGGTTCTCCTCAGGCGAGCTGTCCTCGGAATCAAAGAGCAGGGCATCGAGAGTGTCCATTTTGGGAGCATCTTTTATATAGTTTTCGGTTTCCTCGGTGGAACGCATATCCTTATCGTTATCCATCCTAAGCACCGCCTTTCATTTGTTTTAATAATATATTTTACCACAAAAGGCTAAAAATTACAATATTTTAGCGCAAAATAATTAAAATAAATATGACCTCTCTATATCGGGAGAGGTCATAAATCGCTTTTTATGTTAAGAATTAAGGATTTTATAAAGCTCGGATTTAGACATTCCTCTGTCCTTTGCGGCCCTTTTGATAGCATCCATTCTGGCAAGCCCGTCATTTTCGTAAGCCTTAACGTGCTCCTCGGGAGTAAGCGAGAGCAGAGCCTGGATGCTGTCCTCAATCACCTCTCCACTAAAGCCCTCGACAATAAGAACGTACTCGCCACGTGGCTCGTTTGCCGAATAAAAGGCTATCGCCTCGCCAAGCGTTGCGCGTTTGATTTCTTCATTTAACTTAGTTAATTCACGGCAGAGTGATATTTTTCTATCACCGCCGAAGGCGTCAGCCATATCCTGAAGAGTCGCCTTAAGCTTGTGAGGAGCCTCGTAGAAGATTAGGGTTCTGTCGTCGTTTTTCACCTTTTCAAGCCGCTTTTTTCTCTCGCCCTTGTTGGCTGAAAGGAAGCCCTCAAAGGCAAATCTTTTTGTTCCGAGACCTGATACCGACAGCGCAGAAACAGCTGCGCAGGCGCCGGGAATTACCGATACGGTTATTCCTGCCTCGGCACAAAGCATTACAATATCCTCACCGGGATCGCTTATAGCAGGCATACCTGCGTCGGTTATGAGAGCGCAGGATTCGCCCGAAAGCAGTCTTGCCACAAGCCTCTCGCCGCTTGACTTTTTGTTATGCTCGTGATAGCTTACAAGCTCGTTCTTTATTCCAAGGGCAGAGAGCAGTCTTAGTGAATTTCTTGTGTCCTCTGCTGCGATAAAGTCAACCTCGCTGAGAACCTTGATAGCTCTCTCGGATATATCAGCGAGATTTCCTATTGGCGTTGCCACGAGATAAAGCGTGGCCTTTTCTACCTTATTCTTTTCGGTCATTATCTCTTAAATCCGGAAGGGAAGCTTCCGTTCTCCATAATATATTTCATATCCTCGCCGTATTCCTTATGCTCTCTGTCGGCGTAGATTATCAGCGGTCTTGTCAGCAGAAGTCCGCACTTGCCACCCGCCTTTCCCTCGACCAGAGCCATAGAGGGCTCGGACTCTGTGTCGGCGTGGACAAGGGTTATGCGCTTCGGCTCAATATCGCTTTTTCTCATAGCGTCTATAAGATCTACAAGTCGGTCCGTTCTGTAAACTGCCGCAAAACATCCGCCGAATTTTAACATTTTTCTTGCGGCGGAGCAGAAGTCATAAATGCTTCCGCACACCTCGTGACGGGCAATATTTTTCTTGTCCATAACGTTTGCACGTCCGGATGTGGTCTTCATATAAGGGGGATTTGTATACACGATATCGAATTCACACTCGGTCATGTAATCTCTTACGTCGGTGTGAACGGTAGAGAGCCTGTCCGTAAGTCCGTTCAGCTCTGCGTTACGTCTTGTGATAGCGGCAAACTCCTCCTGAATCTCAAGAGCCACGGTCGACTCAAGCTTATCTCTTGTGAGCAATAGCAGGGAAATGATTCCCGTACCGCTGCCGATCTCACATCCGTATTTATATTTTCCTCCGATATAGCCTGCCAGCAGCAGGGCATCGGTGCCGAAGGTAAGTCCGTCGGTCTCTTGTATAAGCTTAAGCTTATCGTTTACAAAGTCACAGCGTTCCATATCTTTCTCTATTCTGCCGCATGCACGGCCATTAATACAGGTAGGGTCAAATGCTTTTTACAGAAAAAAAGCGGAGACAATCCCCGCTTTTTTCGTTTCCCACTTGTGGGGAATAAGTATAAATTATTCCTCTGCAGGAGCGCCTACAGGACAAGCGTCAGCGCAAGAACCGCAACCGATGCACTCGTCTGCGTTAATCTCGTACTTACCGTCGCCCTCGGAGATGCAACCGGTGGGGCAAGCATCTACGCATGCGCCGCAGCTGATGCATTCATCGGAAATCTTGTATGCCATTTGACTAACCTCCATTTTTGTTGTCACATATATTTTATCATATCTACAGAAAAAATCAAGTCTATTTCATAAAAAAGTTGTAAATTTGTGCAAAAAAGAAGAAAAATCAATCCTCAGGAAGCTCTTCCTCGTCCTTTTCCTTGCTTGTCTGCTTGCCGGGACGGGAGAGAACTCTGACGTCACTGCACTTATAGAGCTTGGGCGCATCCTTGTCGTTATCGTTAAGACGAACCTTGATCTCTCTTGCAAGAGGCTTGGTTTCGATCACCACACCCTCGCCGTCGGGAGTCTTAACCACCGAGCCGTTGGGGGGAGTCTGCTTTATAGCCTCCTCATAGGTTTCGTGCTCATAGCGGAGACAGCACATAAGTCTGCCGCAGGCACCCGATACCTTTGAGGAATTGAGAGAGAAGTTCTGCTCCTTAGCCATTTTAATAGATACCTGCACGAAGTCGGAGAGGAATCCGGAGCAGCAAAGCTTTCTGCCGCAAACGCCGATACCGCCGAGCATCTTCGCTTCGTCACGGATACCGATCTGTCGAAGCTCGATCCTTGTGCGGAAGGTGGATGCCAGATCGCGTACAAGCTCTCTGAAATCTACTCTTGACTCGCAGGTAAAGTAGAAGATAAGCTTTGAGTTATCAAAGGTATATTCTGCTCCGACAAGCTTCATACCGAGTCCGTGCGCCTCCACCTTCTTCTGACAGATAGCGATAGCCTCCTCCTCGGCTGCACGGTTCTTTTCATAGTGCTGAATATCAGAGGGTGTAGCGCTTCTTGTCACAGGCTTCAGGGGAGATACGATCTCCGAGGAGCTGACTATCTTGTTTGCCACCTTAACGGTACCCATTTCTACGCCGCGGGAGGTTTCAACGATGACTCTCTCGCCAACCGCAAGCTTCAGCTCACCGGGGGAGAAGAAGTATATTTTTCCTGCCTCACGGAAGTTGACGCCAACGATCTCTACCTTCTCGGGCAGCTCATGTACGGTCTCAACCTCGGGCTCATTTGTGTTGTTTGTTTTTTCGGACATTTTTCTTTCCTTTATCTATTATCTGGATTTTGTTGTTTTTAGATCATACGCTTGCCGCCAGTCTTATATTTGAGCAAAGGCTGGCAATAAGATTTGATACGTTTGCATTTCTTGAGATAAGCTCGTGGGACTCGTTTATCGTATCGTAAACCGCAACGAGTCGTCTTGCGGAAATATCTCCGCACAGCCTAACTGCTTCGTCGGCAGAGGGGAAGAATACGGTTTTAGCCGATCTGTCGTATTTGATTACGATAAGATCACGTAAAGCGCTCATGATCCTCTCGAAGGTGACAGAAAGCTCGACTCTCTTGGTGGGGAAGCGGGAGATCGCCGCATAAATGCCGGCATAGGATGGCTTTTGACCGATGGCACGAATAAGCTCAACTATCTCGCTGCGCTCCTCCTCGTTTTCGTCTGACAGCCTTTTGTTTATCAGGCTTTTTGCCAGACCGAGCCTTCCGTCGGCACTCATAATAAGACCCATAAATCTCGCCTTGTCGGTAGCCTTCAGTGCTCTTGCCTCGGGGCTCTCCTTCAGCAGCTGCTCTGCCAGCATCTCGTCGTCAAAGCGTGACATTGGGATATATTGGGCACGGCTTTTTATCGTGGTGAGAATCCTGTCGCATTCCTTTGCGAGCAGCATTATTGTAACCGAGCTTGGCGGCTCCTCGAGAACCTTAAGCAGTGCATTCTGCGCCTCGGGTGTCATACATTCTGCATCGTCGATAATGTATATCTTATGCTCGCTTTCGGTAGAGGACAGAAACATATCCTCACGGAAATCCTTTATCGGCTCAACGCCAAGAGTAGCCTTGTCCTTCTTTTTTCTGAGGATCTTTACGTCGGGGTAGTTTCCGTCGTAAATTCTGCGACAGCTTGAGCATTTTCCGCAGGGAAGCGCCGCTTCCTTATCATCTCTCATCTTGCAGTTCATCGCCGCCGCTATTTCCAGAGCCAGCGTAGATTTTCCGCTACCCGAGGGACCCCCGATAAGAAATGCGTGGGGAACGGTATGCGACGTGATAGCGTTGCCTATTCTCTTTTTAGTTTCCTCGTTGCCGAGCAGCCTTGGAAAATAGCTTCTCACACGCACACCTCCTTAAATAATATTTCACCAAATACTATTTTAACATTAATTAATTAAAAAGTCAATGGCAAGCTCAAAAAAACGCTCTCTATCCGAAATTATGCAAATAAAGAGTTGCCAATAGACAAATTTTGGTTGACATTTTGCTTTTTCTTTGCTATAATATGCTTGTAAATACAGAATTTTTGAGAGGAAATCAAAATGAAAGAAATCAAAATTAAACTCAGCAATGTTCAGGACATCAGAGAATTCGTTAACGTAGTCATTCTTGCAGATTACGACGTTGATCTTGTTCAGGGCAGATACGTAATCGACGCTAAGTCCATTATGGGTATCTTCTCTCTCGATCTTCTTTCTCCCATCACCCTGGTTGCTCATACCCAGAATGCGGACGCTCTCTTCGAGAAGCTTGCAGGATTCGTAGCATAAGATTTTTATAGAAAAAAGAGGCTGTCTCAAATGCAAAGTTGAGACAGCCCCTTTCTCTTTATTTATATTTACTGTTTTCTCTTTCCTTATCTTTTCTTTTGTTCTCGCCAACCTGCAGAGCCTCTACGGCCGCTACGAAGAAGCAGAGCACTGCAAGCACCATAAGAGCAAGACAAAGTATGCTGACTATAATGTTTACAGCCTTATTATTAAGAGTAACGCTGAGTCTGAACACGCATACACCGAACATAACAAGAGCGGATACGAGAATTCTTATTATAGGCGATTTATATGAGCGCAGGGTAAGATTGGGATCGAAAAAGTTAAAATACTGAAGGAATTGTTTCATTATTTAATACGTCCGTTTCTCGTTTTTATACTAGTTTAGCATACCGAAGGCTGATTTTCAATAGAAGGTATGTAAAATTTTTTTGGATTTTTCAAAAAAACTATTGACAAAAAGGGTAAACGGTGCTATAATGAGATAAACGGTTGAGCAACTGTTCAACTGTAAAAGACTAAAGGAGCCATAAGATGAAGCATCACGAGCATACTCTTCCGTCCTGTGAATGTGAGGAGATACACAGCGATATAATTGAAAGGAGAAGGGGAGAGATGCCCGACGAAGCTACGCTTTACGATCTGTCGGATTTCTTCAAGATCCTCGGTGATTCTACCAGAATCAGCATTCTTTTTGCCATTGACGGCGAGCCTATGTGCGTTTGCGATATTGCCGACCTTTTGGGAATGACGAAATCTGCCGTTTCTCATCAGCTTAAGATCCTCCGCCAGAGCGATCTTGTCACCTATCGTAAGTCGGGTAAGAACGTTTTTTACAGCCTTGCCGACGATCACGTAAGGGATATTATAGAGAAGGCTCTTGAACATATTAAAGAATAATTTTTAAAGGAGAAATAAAATGAAAATCAAGTACGTAATCACAGGACTTGACTGTCCTAACTGCGCAGCAAAGCTTGCAACTCAGATGTCAAATATTGAGGGAATCGAGTCTGCAAAGATCAACTTCTTAACCGAGAAGCTTACCGTTGAAACAGCGCTTGACGAGGGAGCGACATACGATGCTCTCTGCGTGGCAGCGAAGGCGTTCTCAAGAGATATTAATATAGAAAAATGAAGCGTTTTGTAAAGTTTGCTAAAAGCAGTATCGGAAGAATTGTAATTGGCCTTATTTTCTTTATCTCGGCACTTATTATTGAGCAGACGCTAAATAAGTATGTCGCATTGGCTCTTTACATAGTCGCCCTTATCATTGTGGGCTGCTCTGTTTTTATGGACGCCGTAAGGGGCATTATCCGCCGTGATTTTCTGGATGAAAAGTTCCTTATGACCATAGCATCCATTGGCGCTATGATAGTTGGCGAATGGCGTGAGGGCGTAGCTGTTATGCTGTTCTACCTTGTGGGAGAAACCTTCGAGCATTATGCTGTCCGCAAGTCACGTGCATCGATCCGCAGCCTTATGGACATCTGTCCCGACGAGGCCTGTGTTCTCACCGATGAGGGAGAGGAGATAATGGATGCCGAGGACGTAGAGATCGGAAGCATTATTGTTATCCGTCCCGGTGAGCGTGTGCCGATCGACTCTGTCGTTACCTCCGGCTCTGCCGACGTTGATACCTCGAGTATGACGGGTGAGCCTCTGCCTGTGTCTGTAACTGTTGGCTCGGAGCTTTCCGGCGGATATATAGTTACCAACGGACTTCTTCAGGCAAGAACGGTAAAGGAGGCGGGCGACTCTGCCGCCGCAAGAATACTCTCGCTGGTTGAGAATGCAAGCGAGAGCAAATCGAAGGAGGAGAGCTTTATCACCAAATTCTCCCGCATCTACACCCCTGCGGTAGTAATTGTTGCTCTGCTTGTAGCGGTTATCCCGCCGATCTTCAGCTGGATGAGTCTTGAAGACTCTGTATACACAGCCCTGACCTTCCTGGTTATCTCCTGTCCTTGCGCACTTGTTATCTCGGTGCCTATGGCATTCTTCGGAGGTATAGGCGGTGCCGCATCCCGTGGTATTCTCTTTAAGGGAGGCAACGTGTTCTCAAAGGTGGCAACGGTAGAAAAAATAGCCTTTGACAAGACGGGAACAATCACCAGCGGTAATTTTGAGATCGGTAAGGTTGAATGTATAGACATAGACAGGGAAACGCTTCTTTCCTACACCGCATCAACCGAGCAGGCGTCCAATCATCCTATTGCAGACTGTCTTAAGGGTGCATCTGATAAAATAATACCCTACGCATCCGCAGCCGAGTATGCGGGTGAGGGCGTTATAGCAGAGTTCAAGGATCTTTCCTGCGCTGTGGGTAATACAAGGCTTATGTCAAGGCTTGGCATTGCCACCCCCGAGGACAAGGTACAGTCGGGCATGGTATACGTTGCGATCTCGGGTAAACTTTGCGGAATAATAACCATTTCCGATGAGATCAAATCCGAGGCAAAAGCATCTCTTGAAAGGCTTCGCTCCCTCGGTGTAAAAAGGACCTATATCCTCTCGGGCGACAGACGTGAGAACGTGCAGAGGACTGCCGATGCCATTGGTATCGACGAGGCGCACTATGAGCTCACCCCCGAGCAGAAATACGAAAAGCTTGAGGACATCATCTCCACCTCTAAAAGTACTGTGTACGTAGGCGACGGAATAAACGATTCGCCCTCCCTTGCGCGTGCCGACGTAGGCGTTGCTATGGGTGGAGTTGGACAGGACAGTGCCATTGAGGCGGCAGACGTTGTCATTATGGCAGACAACCTTGATAAGCTTTCCGAGGCAGTACTGATTGCAAGAAAAACCATAAATATTTCTTGGCAGAATATAATTCTCGCCCTTGGAGTCAAGGGGCTGATACTTATTCTCGGCCTTGTCGGATATGCTGATATGTGGCTTGCCGTATTCGCTGACGTGGGTGTTGCCGTCCTTGCGATACTGAACTCTATGCGTGCTTTAAGAGCACCGAAAAAATAAAAAAGGGGCTGTCTCAAATGCAAATTTGAGGCAGCCTCTTTTTGGGGATA